>NZ_CAJQZB010000047.1:0-45479 GCF_907164545.1 Paraburkholderia gardini
CCCGGCGCGGGCGTGCACGGGGGGCCGGGGGGGCGGCAGGCCGGGGCGGCCGCCGCGCGCGCCCACCGCGTGCTCGACCGCGTGCTCGACGCCGTGGGTCTCGCGCCGCGCCGGCATGTGCTTGCGGGCACACTCAGCTACGCCGAACAGCGCGCGCTTGACCTGGGCATCGCGCTCGCGGGCGGCGCGCCCGTACTGCTGCTCGACGAGCCGACAGCCGGCATGAATCGCGCCGAAGCCGCGCGCGCCATCGAACTGATCCGCGAAGCAACCCGGGGCCGCACGCTGCTGATGATCGAACACGATATGGACGCGGTCTTCAGCCTCGCCGACCGCGTCTCCGTACTCGTGCAGGGGCGCGTGATCGCGACGGGTACACCGGAAGCCATCCGCGCGGACAGAAACGTTCGCGCGGCCTACCTCGGTGAGGATCCCGCCCGATGACCACCTTGCTCGACATCGATGGCCTGTGTGCGTGGTACGGCGCGAGCCAGGCGCTCTTCGGCGTCGATCTGCGTATCGAGGCGGGCGAGGTCGTCGCGCTCGTGGGGCGCAACGGCTCCGGTCGCTCGACGCTCGCGAAAGCGATCATGGGTCTCGTGCGCACGAAGGGCCGCATGCAGTTCGCCGGCCAGCCGCTCGCGGGGCGGCGCACCTTCGAGATCGCGCGGCTCGGCATAGGCTACGTTCCCGAACATCGCGATGTCTTTCCGGCTTTGACGGTGCGTGAGAATCTCGAACTCGGCGTGGCGCCGCGTCGAGCGAAAGGCGCGCAACCGCGCTTCACGCTCGATGACGCGTACGCGCTTTTTCCGATCCTTCACGAACGACGGACGACCCGTGCCGGCGCACTCTCCGGCGGCGAGCAGCAAATGCTGACACTTGCGCGAGCACTTCTCGGCGGCCCCGATCTGCTCGTCATCGACGAGCCGGCCGAAGGGCTTGCCGCCCGGCTCGTCGCGCAGGTCAGCGGTTGTCTCGCGCAGCTTCGCGAGCGCGGCATGGCGGTGCTGCTGATCGAGCAGCGGCTCATCATCGCACATGACATCGCGAGCCGGATCGCCGTGATGGGCCACGGCGAGATCGTCTTTGACGGTACGTTTGAAGCGTTTCGCGAGCAGGATCACGTGATGCACGAATGGCTCGGCGTTGGCCAGGAAGCACACGTAATCCGCCCGCTGTAACGATTCAGGCCTTTGCGTCACGTTCCACGATCCACTCATGCGCCGGATCGTTTTTAAAGTGCCACACGCGCTGCTTGCCGGCCATCACGTTCAGATAATACGAGTCGTACCCATACGGCACCACGACCGGGTGATAGCCGCGCGGCACCATCACTACATCGTGATTCTCGACCGCGAGCGATTCGTCGATATCGCGCGAATCGGTGTATACGCGCTGGAACGCGAAGCCTTGCGGCGGATTCAGGCGGTGGTAGTACGTCTCCTCGAGCGAGCTTTCCAGCGGCACGTTATCCGTGTCGTGCTTGTGCGGCGGATAGCTCGACGCATGGCCGCCGGGCGTGCGAACCTCGACCACCAGCAGCGATTCCGCCGCTTCGGTCTGCGGAAGAATGTCGCAGACGTAACGGGTATTCTGACCTTTGCCACGCGTCGAGCGCTTCATCTGCGAAGGCTCGATCAGGCGGGCCGGCAGCGTGCCGGTGGCCGGCGCGCTGGCAATGCCGATCTCCGCGTGCCGCGTCGCGCGAATCGTCGTGCGCACGCCGGGCGGAATGTAGACGGCGTAGGGCGCGGCATCTTCGAAGACGCTGTCGCGCGAACCGAGGCTCGTCCATTTCGTGTCGGCGGTTTCGATATCGACCGTGCCCGTCAGCACGACGATGCACGATTCGCGCACAGTTTCGTGCACGTAGATGATTTCTTCCGCGTCCATCCGGTACGCGACGAACCCGACGTATCGCCACGCGGCGGACTGCGGTGTCACGCGCGCGATTGTCTGGCCATCGCGCTGTGCCTTGACGAGCAGACTCATGCTGCCTCCCTGGTTGGGGCCAGCGGCGCGTCGACGAGCGATCGCAACGTCTGGTAACCCTTCTGCGCATACTTGTATGAAGCCGCGATCACCGGATCCTGTTCGGCTTCGACCACGAGCCATCCACGATATCCGTGCTGTTTCAGACGGCCGATGATCGACGCGAAATCGACGGTGCCGTCGCCCGGCACGGTGAACGCGCCGTTGATCACGGCGTCGAGGAAGCTCCAGTTGCGGTTGCGCGCGAGCTTGATGACGGCGGGCCGCACGTCCTTGCAATGAACGTGGCATACGCGCGCGATGTGTTTGTCGAGCATCTCGACCGGATCACCGCCCGCGAACGTGATGTGTCCGGCGTCAAAGAGCAGACCGACGGCGTCGCTCGTGAGCGACATCAGGCGGTCGACGTCCGAAGGCGTTTCGACGTACGCGCCCATGTGATGGTGATACGCAACCCGCACGCCGCGGCTTAGCGTGTAACGCGCGAATTCATCGAGGCGCGCGGCGTACTGTTCCCACTGCGCGTCGGAGAAAAAGCGCGGCCGTTGATAGAGCGGTTGCGGCGCGCCCTGGATCGAATCCGCGACTTCGCCGTACACCATGACCGTCGCACCGTTTTTCGCGAGCAGGTCGAGATGCGGACCCACGGATTCGATTTCTTCCGCGACGCTGCGTTTCGCCAGACGTCCCGAATACCAGCCGGAGACGAGCGCGAGATCGTATTGCGCGAGCAGCGTCTTCAGCGCCTGGGGTTCGCGGGGAAACTTGTTGCCGAGTTCAAACCCGTCGTAGCCGATTTCGCGGCCTTCGGTCAGCGCGAGCTCGAGCGGCGTCTCGCCGCCAAGCGAGGGCAGGTCGTCGTTCATCCACGAGAGCGGGTTGATGCCGATACGTACTTCAAAGTCAGTCATACGGATGTCCTCAATCGTTGGCCGCATTATCGCCGCTATCACCGTTATCGCCGGCATCACGCACGTCGCCGCGTTCGCGCGCGGCCATCTGGGCTTCGTATTTCGCGCGGGCTTCGCGTACGGCGGGGCGGCTCGATACCTCGGGCACGGCCACTTCCCACCACCAGCCGCCATCGTCGGTGGTGCGGGCCGCGTCGGTGTCGATGCTGATCACGTAGGTGCGATCCGCCGCGCGCGCACGTTGCAGCGCGGCTTCGAGTTCGCCGACGTTCGCGACATGCTCCGCGAGCGCGCCGAGTGCACGCGCGTGCGCGGCGAAATCCACCGCCGGTGCGCCGGGCGGGCCTTGCGCGCAGTCGTCGAACATGTTGTTGAAGGGCTCACCGCCGCACGCCTGCTGCAGGCGGTTGATACAGCCGTAACCGCGATTGTCGAGCACGACGACGATCAGCTTCGCGCCCAGCATCACCGACGTCGCGATCTCGCTGTTGAGCATCAGATAGCTGCCGTCGCCGACCATCACGATGACGTCGCGCTCGGGCCGCGCGAGCTTCGCGCCGAGACCGCCCGCGATCTCGTAGCCCATGCACGAGTAGCCGTATTCGACGTGATAGCCGCCCGGCCGCCCGGTGCGCCACAGCTTGTGCAGCTCCGCCGGCAGCGTGCCCGCCGCGCAGACGACGATGTCGTCGGTGGTCGAGCGCGCGCTGGAGCGCTGCACGGCGCCGATCACGTCGGCGTCGTAGGGCAGCACGCCTTCGCGCTGCGGCGCGTGCGTGAGCTTTCCGATCGTCTCGCGCCATGCGCCGGCGAGCTGCTGCGCACGCTGCGTCCAGCCGGCGTCGGCGCGCCATGCGCCCAGCCGCGCGGTAAGCGCTTCCAGCGCGAGACGCGCATCCGCTTCGACTACCACGCCGCGATGCTTCATGCCGTCGAACGCGTTCGCATTGATGCCGATGACGTCGGCCTGCGCGAAGAGCGTGTTCGAGCCGGTCGTGAAGTCCTGCAGACGCGTGCCGACGGCCAGCACGCAATCGGCGCGATGCGCGAGTTCGTTCGCGGCCGGCGAGCCGGTCACGCCGAGCGCGCCCGTGTTGAGCGGATCGTCCCACGCGAGCGAGCCCTTGCCGGCCTGCGTTTCGGCGACGGGAATGCCGTGCCGCGCGGCGAACGCCTTGAGCGTATCGGTCGCGCGGCCGTACAGCACGCCGCCGCCCGCGACGATCAGCGGATGCTTCGCGCTCTTCAGCCGTTCCAGCGCCGCGTCGAGTTCATGCGCGACCGGCGCGGGCGAGTGGAACGGCACGACGCGCGGCGCGAAGAAATCCGCCGGGAAGTCGAACGCCGCGGCCTGCACGTCCTGCGGTAGCGCCAGCGTGACCGGGCCGCACAACGCCGCGTCGGTCAGCACGCGGATCGCGCGCGGCAATGCGGTCAGCAACTGCGCCGGATGCACGATGCGGTCGAAATAGCGCGAGACGGGTTTGAACGCGTCGTTCGCCGAAATGCCGCCGTCGTGGAAATCCTCGATCTGCTGCAACACCGGATCGGGCGCGCGCGACACGAAGATGTCGCCGGGCAGCAGCAGGACCGGCAGACGGTTGACGTGCGCGAGCGCCGCCGCTGTCAGCAGGTTCGTCGCGCCGGGGCCGATCGACGTGGTGACGGCCATCATGCGCCGGCGGAAATGCGCTTTCGCGAAGGCGATCGCGCTGTGCGCCATCGCCTGTTCGTTGTGCGCGCGCAGCGTCGGCAATTCGTGGCGATGCTGATACAGCGCTTCGCCGAGTCCCGCGACGTTGCCGTGTCCAAAGATCGCGAATACGCCGCCGAAGAGCGGCTCGGTGCCGCTGCCGTCTTCGGTGACGACGCGCTGCGCGGCCAGATAGCGCACGATCGCCTGCGCGCCGGTCAGGCGGATCGTGCCGCCTGGGGACACCTGCGTCGCTTCGTTGGCGGGCGCCGTATCGTGATGCAACACACGCTGGTTCATGCCGCCTGCTCCTGATGGACGTTGCGCGCCCCGCCGGCCGGCGCCGCGGTTTCGCCGCGGGCCGCACGCCACGAAGCGATCAGCGTTTCGAAGACGTTGCGCACGCGCGCGATGAGTTCGGCGTCGTCGATCTGTCCCGCGAGCCACGCATGGCTCGGCTCATGAAAGATCGTACGCCCGACCGTGAAACCGCGACACGTCGCCGATGCGGCGGCGGCCCGGAACCCTTCGTTCAACTGCTCGACGGCCGCCGACAGACCCAGCAGCACGACGCCACGGCAATACGGGTCGCGCTCGGCGATCAGCGCGTCGATGGCCTGCCACTGGCTCGCTTCCATCGGTTCGAGCTTCCACCATTCCGGATAGATGCCGATGTTGTAAAGCCGCTTGAGCGCGCGATACACGGTGTCGGACGCCATCGGCAGATTCGCGTTCTTCGGCGGAATCACTTCAAGCAGCAGTTCGTGACCGCTTGCCTGTGTCGCGTCGTAGAGCGCGCGTAGCTGCGCTTCCTGTTCGAGCCGCTGTTCGACCGGCTCGTCCGGATGAAACTGCACGAGGCATTTCGCGACATGGTCGCGCGGCCAGTTCGTGAGCGTCGTGCCGATCGAGCGGCCATGATCGAAGACGAGCGGCACCGATCCCGGCAGTTCCACCGGGCGGCCGATCCACCAGCCACGTCCGGTTGCGGCGTTCAGCGCGTCCTGACCGTAACGGTCGTCGATCAGCACGCCGATGCGGCCCTGCAGACCGAGGGCGGCTTCCGTCTGCGCTACGGCTTCGACGAACAGCCCTTTCAGCGTGTGAATGCGCGATTCGTCCGCGCCGGTCTGCTGCGCGAGGTCGAAGAACTGGTTGCGATGATCGAACGCGAAGCCGAGCACTTCGTTGCGGGCGGTACGCGCGGGTGTGACGCGATGCAGCCGGGCGAGCGTCGCGTCGCGATCCGGGCGGCGCATCCGTTGTGGGTCGGCTTTCGCTTCGCGCAGAAAATATTCGAGTTCGGCCGGCGTCGGCATGGCCGGCGCGCAGCCGTGGCGCGACACCACGAGCGCGCCGCTCGCGTTCGCGGCGCGCGCGCAGGCTTCGAGCGGTTCGTCGCGCAGCCAGCCGGACAGGAACCCCGAGGCGAACGCGTCGCCCGCGCCGAGCACGTTCAGCACCTCGACCTGTACGCCGCCCTGAACGGGCACGCTGTCGAGCGAGACGGGGACCGCGCCGTCGATGATCTGGCAGCCCATCGGGCCGCGCTTCACGACGAGCGTGGCCGGCGTGACGGCCCGCACCATCGCGAGCGCTTCGATCAGTCCGTTCTTGCCGCCGGCGATACGGAATTCCTCCTCCGTGCCGATGACGAGATCGAAGAGCGGCAGGATGCGCTGCAGATGCGCGGTGACGCCTTCACTCGCGACGAAGCGCGTCTCGCCGTCCGCCTTGCCGGTCAGGCCCCACAGCACCGGACGGTAGTCGATGTCGAGCACCGTGCGCACCTGGTTGCGGCGCGCGCAGTCGAGCGCGCGGCGGCTCGTGCGGTTGACCTGTTCCGTCGAAAAATGCGTGCCGGTGATCAGAAGCGCTTTCGACGACGCGATATACGCCTCGTCGAAGTCGTTTTCGTCGACGGCCATATCCGCGCAGTTCTCGCGGTAGAAAACGAGCGGAAACGTGTCGCGGTCCTTCAGGCCGAGCAGTACGAGGGCCGTCAGACGTTCCTGGTCGATACGCACGTGGCTCACGTCGCAGCCTTCGTTCGCGAGCGTCTCCGTGAGAAAGCGGCCCATATGGTCGTTGCCGACGCGCGCGAGCATCGCGGATTCGAGGCCGAGCCGCGCGCAGCCGAACGCGATGTTCGCCGACGAGCCGCCCAGGTACTTCGCGAACGTCGACACGTCTTCGAGCCGCGCGCCGACCTGCTGTGCGTACAGATCGACCGCGAGACGGCCGAGGCAGATCACGTCGCGGCTGCGGCCGGGTGCGAAGCGGCTGGCCGGGCTGGCGGCTACCGCGGGTTTGCTGGAGAGAGCCATGGATATTCCTGAATGTCTAGGTGCGCAACCGGGTGCCCGACCGGGCACGCGACCCGGCGCGCAAGGGCATGCGAAGCATGAAAGGCATGGACGTCGCGGCTCAGATCGTTGCGCCTTCGAGTTCGCCGATCATCTTTTGCATTTCGGCGCCGCCTGCCATCATGTCGAGCACTTCGTCCTTGGTGATGGTGTCCTTCGTAAAGGTGCCGAGCGACTTGCCGCGATTGAGCAGCGTGAACGAATCGCCGATCGGATACGCGTGATGCACGTTGTGCGTGATGAAAATCACCGAGATGCCTTTCGCGCGTGCCGTGTGAATCAGCTTCAGCACGTTGAAACTCTGTTTGACGCCGAGCGCGGCCGTCGGCTCGTCGAGAATCAGCACGCGTGCGCCGAAGTGAATCGCGCGCGCAATCGCCAGACATTGCTTCTCGCCGCCCGACATCGTGCCGATCGGCTGATGCGCATCGCGCACGTTGATGCCCATTTCCGCGAGCTTGTCGCGCGAAGCCGTCGCGCACCGGTCGAGGTCCATCACGTTCAGAAAGCCGAACAGTTTCTTCTGCGGCTCCCGTCCCATGAAGAAATTGCGCGCCACCGACAGCAGCGGCACCAGCGCCAGATCCTGATAGACGGTGGCGATGCCCAGATCGAGCGCGTCCTTCGGCGACGTAAAGTGCACCGGCTGGCCGTCCACCCGGTAGACGCCGGCGCTCGGCTGATGTACGCCCGCCAGCGTCTTGATGAGCGTCGACTTGCCGGCGCCGTTGTCGCCGAGCAGGCAATGCACTTCGCCGCGCTTCAGCCTGATCGTGACGTCCTTCAGGGCGATCACGCTGCCGAAGTAACGGCTGACGTTGTCCAGTTCGAGAATGTAGTCGTCACCGGCCGGTTGTATGGCGGTCATCATGAACTCCTTGTCTAGCGGGACGCCGCGACGCGGCTGCGCACGTAGTGGTTGAAGAGCACGGCGAACAGCAGCATCACGCCAAGGAACACGCGGAACCAGTCGGAATCGATATTCGTGTAGGTGATGCCGATCTGCACGACGCCGAAGATCAATGCGCCGAAGCTCGCGCCGACCACCGAGCCGTAGCCGCCGGTGAGCAGCGTGCCGCCGATCACCGCGGCGATGATCGCTTCGAATTCCGCCTGCAGCCCACGGTCGGCCGCGGCCGAGCCGATGTCGCACACCTGCAGTACGGCATAGAGGCATGCGCAGAACGCGGTCAGCACGAACAGCAGGATCTTCACGCGCCGCACTGGCACGCCGACGTTCTTGGCGGCATTGGCGTCGCCGCCGACGGCGAAGATCCAGTTGCCAAAACGCGTCCTCGCCAGGATGAAAGCGCAGACCGCGGCCAGCACGAACCACCAGAGCAGGACTTTTGGAATGCCCGGCACGAGAGGCAGGCCGTTGTCGAGCAGCTTCACGACGCCGATGTGGCCCAGCCAGACGAACAGCCCCTTGAAGGCGACGCCCTGGAAGAACGTATGGGCGAACCAGTCCTGCCGCGCGACGTCGCCGACGCCGGAGATGATCGTGCGGTCGGCGAACATCACCGACAGCGCGAGCGTGAGCCCGCGCAGAATGAACAGGAACGCGAGCGTCACGATGAACGACGGCAGCCGCGTGCGCATCACCAGATAGCCGTTGAGCGCGCCGAGCAGCATGGAGCCGACGAACGCGAACGCGATCGACAGCGCGATCGGCCAGTGGAAATACATGGTCGGCAGCGCGACCATCATGCCGGCGAAGCCGATCATCGAGCCGATCGACAGATCGAACTCGCCGGCGATCATCAACAGGCACGCGCCGACCGAGATGATGCCGAGATAGGCGGCCACCTGCGACCAGTTCATCACGCCGTCGAGATTGAACATGCCCGAGTTGCCCGCCGCGAGCCCGAACACGATGAACACCATGACGGTGCCTGCGAGCGCCGCGAACTCCGGCCGGGTCAGCAGATGCCGGAACCACGATTCACGGCGCACGCGCTCATCGGACGTCGACGGATCCTCGGCTGGCGCGTCGGCGGCGGGACGTTTGCGCGAATGGATGTGGAAGGGGTTGGCTACGCCCATCGAAGCTCTCCTTGATGCGCCGGGGCATGGCGAGTCGTTGGACTCTGTCCGGCGCGCATTGCGTGTGAAACATGGCAGACGAGGGGGCGGCGGCTACGGCTTGCCGCCCCGGTTTCCTTCATGCCGGCCGGAACGCGGTCTCCGTGTCCGGCCGTCCTGCATGCTGCGTTAGCGCATTAGCGGTATTGCCCCGCGTACTTGACCACCTTGTCGATATTGGCCTTCGTGATGAAACCCGGGCCGGAGCCGATATTGCGCGCGCCATAGGCGGGCGCAAGCCCGTAGGTCGCGAGCCGTTGCTGGAACTTGGGATTCGCCTTCAGGATTTCGGTGATCTTCACCGGATCGGTGGTGTGATCCTTTTTCGCTATGGCGAGCACCGCCACCGGGATATAGCCCTGCAAATAGGGCTGCTGGTCGATCGCGAACTGGATCGTGCCGTCCTGGATGGCCTTCGCGATGTCGTTGTCGAAGTCGAATGTCGCGAACCAGATCTTGCCGGCCAGCCCCATTTGCTGCAGCGCCTTGATCGTCGGGTCAGCCGACAGCGGCCCGAGCGCGAGCACCGCCTGGGTCTTCGGGTGATTGCGCAAATAGGCGCTCACCTTCGACTGCACGCCGGTCGGATCCTGGCCTGCATCCAGCGTGGACGTCTTGAAGTTGACGCCGATCGCCTCCGCGAAGCCGCGGCAGCGTTCGAACGAAGCCGGATTGGTTGCGTAATGGTTGACGCACAGGAACGACTTGATGCCCGCGGCCTTGGCCTTTTCGCCCGCTGCCTTGCCCGCCGCGTATTCAGGCTGGCCGACGTGCATGATCGCGCCCAGCTCGGCGCTTTGCTTCTCGGTGCCGGAGTTGATCGTGACAAGCGGGATGTGCTTTTCCGTGACCTTGCCGATCGAGTTCTTCAGCACGTCGAAGTCGGCAATCGACACGACCACGCCGTCGTAGTTGCGCGCGGCAGCCTGTTCGACGAGGCGCGCCATGTCGGCGATGTCGCCGTTCGGCGGATTGCGATAGTCGGTCTCGACGTTGAAATCCTCGTCGGCCTGCTTGATCGCGTTCTTGATGGTGTTCCACCACGAGTCGGAATCCGGCGCGTGGCTGATCAGCACGAAGTGCGCGTCCGCAGCCTGCGCGGACGACGCGACCCCGAACCCCATGGCCAGTGTGAGTGCTGCTGTCAGAATCCTGAGCGAAGCCTTGCCCTTGCAAAGTCTCATTGTCTCCACCTTTCTCGGTCTGTCGTTATCAAGAGGAGCGCTTGATGGACCGCGAAACGTCACCGTCGCACCAGCACTCACGACCAAGATTAGGCCAACTTCTTTCGTCTTGCAATGAAAATTTCATTACAAACTAAATTGGAAAATGTGTTCCATTTATGACTTTCCGTGCCTATAATCCGGACCGTCAGAGCGCGTTGTCGAGGGCCGTCAAGTCATTGATGCAGCGCGGAAAATGCACGGGGGAAAGCCCATGGCGGAAGAGAGCACGGAAGCGTTGCGAAGCGTCGAGGAATTGATGCAGCGCATCGCGGAAAACTACGAATCGCTGCCACGCCAGTTGAAGAGCGTCGCGACCTACATCGAGCAGCACAAGTCGAGCGTGATGGTGGATCGCACGAGCGATATCGCGGCGAGTTGCGGCGTGCATCCGTCGGCGGTGGTGCGGTTCGCGCAGCGTTTCGGATTTTCCGGATTTTCGGACCTGCAGGCGGTATTTCGTCAGGCTTATACGGGACATGGGACGTCGTCGCCGAGTTACCAGCAGCGCATCCGCAAGCTGATCGACGAGAAGCCGGGTGCGTTGTCCGGCGGCGCGGTGGCGCGCGAGTTCGTGGCGGCTTGCCGTGGCGGCCTCGACGAACTCGAGGAGAGTCTCGACGACGCGCAGTTCGAAGCCGCCGTCAAGATGCTCCAGCAGGCGGAGAACATCTACGTGATCGGCGTGCGCCGCTCGTTTCCGGTGGCGAGCTACATCGTCTACGCGTTGCAGCACACGCCGAAGCGCGTGCACCTCGTGTCCGGGTTCGGCGGCATGTATCGCGAACAGATTCGCAGCGTGAAGAAGGGCGACGTGGTGATCGCGATCAGCTTCGCGCCGTACGGCAAGGAAACGCAGTACTGCCTGCGCGTGGCGCACCACCACCAGGCAAAAACGCTGGTGATCACCGACAGCCAGCTTTCACCGCTGCTGCGCTATGCCAGCGCGCAACTCTATGTGAAGGAAGGGAGCGCGTTCGCGTTCCGTTCGCTCACGAGCACCATCTGTCTGTGCCAGGCGCTCTTTATCGCGCTTGCGTACCGGCTCGAACTGAACGTGGAAGAATCGAAAGATCTTGGAGGCTACGATGACTGAAGTGGTAAAGACGATCGATGTGGCAGTGTTCGGCGCGGGTCGCATCGGCCGGATTCACGCGGCGAACCTGGCGCGTCAACCGGGTGTGCGACTGAAATATGTCGTCGACGTGAACCGCGAGGCCGCGGCAGCGCTGGCTGAACAGCACGGCGCGCAGGTTGCGGATATCGACGGCGCGATGGGCGATGCGTCGGTGGGCGCGACGGTGATCTGTTCCAGCACGGATACGCACGCCGATCTCATCCTGCAGTCGGCCGCGCAAAAGAAACATGTGTTTTGCGAGAAGCCTGTCGATCTGACGCTGGAGCGCGCGCGGGCATGTGCTTCCGCGGTCGAAAAGGCCGGCGTGGTGTGCATGATCGGTTTCCAGCGGCGCTTCGATCCGACGTTTGCGGCGCTGAAGGCGCGCATCGATGCAGGCGAGATCGGCACGCCGGAAATGCTCGTCGTGACGAGCCGCGATCCGGGCGCGCCGCCGGTCGAGTACATCAAGCATTCGGGCGGCATCTTCAAGGACATGCTGATTCACGACTTCGACATCTTCCGCTGGATTCTCGACGACGAAGCCGAGACGCTCCATGCCACCGGCAGCTGTCTCTCCGATCCGGCCATCGCCGGGGCGGGCGATATTGACTCGACTGCCGTCACGATCCGCACGAAACGCGGACGCCTGTGCCAGATCAATACCGCGCGCCGCGCCGCTTACGGATACGACCAGCGTTTCGAAGTGCTGGGCAGCGAAGGCATGTTGCAGGCGGGCAATGTGCGTCCGACCGAAGTGACTGCCTATTCGAAGACGGCGGTGTCGAGCGACGTGCCGGAGGCGTTTTTCCTCGAACGCTATCGCGCGGCTTATGCGCTGGAAATCGCCCATTTCTTCGATGCGGTGACGCACGGCAAGCCAGTGCGCACGACGGTGGCCGACGGCATGAAAGCGCTTGAACTTGCCGAAGCCGCGACGCGCTCGTGGCGCGAAGGCAAGGCGGTGCGGATCGGCGAGTAAGCGTGCGGATGCGTTTGCTTCTGCATCCGCCGAAGCGCGTTGCGAAATTCACATGGGAGACAGTTCGATGAGTCCAGCGGGATCGAGTGTGCGGGTCGGCGTGGTGGGGCTCGGCCGTCTGGGCCGACGGCACGCGCAGAATCTGGCGTTTCGCGTGCCGGGCGCTTCGCTCGTCGCGGCGTGCAGCCCGGTGGAAGAGGAGCTTGAATGGGCGCGCGACACGTTGCCGTCGACGCGTCTCTACCGCGATTACGCGTCGCTGCTCGACGACCGGGACATCGACGCGGTCTGGCTCGTGACGCCTTCGTCGCTGCACGCGCAGCAGATTCTCGATGCGTTGCGCGCAGGCAAGCATGTGTTCTGCGAAAAGCCGCTATCGCTCGACGTCGCCGAGTGCGAGCGTGTGATTGCCGAAGCCGCGCAGTATCCGCAGCTTCGCGTGACGATCGGCTTCATGCGGCGTTTCGATCCGAGCTATCGCAATGCGTTCGACCGTATCGAGGCGGGCTCGATCGGCCGGCCGTTCATGGTGCGCTCGCAGACCTGCGACCAGAACGATCCCGACGGCTTTTTCGTCCGGTTCGCGCCGACGTCGGGCGGTATTTTTCTGGACTGCAGCGTGCATGACATCGACGTCGCGCGCTGGCTGCTGGGCAATCCACGCGCGACGCGCGTATTCGCGAGCGGCACGATTGCCTTACACGAGGGGCTGCGCGAATTCGGCGACGTCGACAACGGCGTGGCGATCTGCGAATTCGAAGGCGGCCGCCTCGCGATGTTCTACGCGTCGCGCACGATGGCGCACGGCAACGATACCGGCAGCGAAGTGATCGGCACGGCGGGCGCGATGACGATCGGGAGGGTGCCGCGAGCGAATCGCGTCGAGATCGCCGATGCGCACGGTGTGCGCAGCGAGTGCACGCCGACGTTCTTCGAGCGTTTCGAGGACGCCTTCCTGTATGAGGCGCAGGCGTTCGTGTCGGCGGTGAAGGGCGGGGCGCAGGCCGGCGCGAGTCTCGCGGATGCGCTCGAGGCGACGCGCATCGGCTGCGCGATGCGCGAATCGCTCGCGAGCGGGCAGCCGGTTGTGCTGTGATAGCGTCTGATGGCGGCGGTTGTGTTTCGTCGCGCCACGCCGCGTGGGAGCGCGGACCGGGAGGGTGCGGTAGAATTTGACGCTCTGACGGCGTCCTTCGGACGCCTCCTCCCGAAGGTCGATCCCCGATGCAGATCCAGATTCACAAGGAAGTCGATGCGCGTGGGCTGAACTGCCCGCTGCCCATCCTGCGCGCCAAAAAGGCGCTTGCCGATATGGAAAGCGGCCAGATTCTCAAGGTGCTCGCCACCGATCCCGGTTCACAACGCGATTTCGCCGCGTTCGCGAAACAGACGGGTAATGAGCTCGTCGAAGTTTCATCGCAGGACAAGGTTTTCACGTTTCTGATGCGCCGGCGCTGAGCCGGGCTGGGCCAGGCGTCGCGGCTGGCATGCGGGTTGTGTCCGGTTGTGCCGTGCGCGGCGTCGATGTCCGCCACACGCGCGCATGAAAAAAGGCGCTGTGCCCACGATAAACGCAAGCACAGCGCCTTTTTGAAACGACTACCGCCGTGAAGCGGTGTGAATGAACCGGACGGCTTACCCTTCCAGCACCGGCGAACGCGTGCGCAGATATTCCTCGAAATCCGCAGCCACTTCCGGATGGCGCAGCGCGAATTCCACTGTCGCCTTCAGATAGCCCAGCTTGCTGCCGCAGTCGAAACGTGTGCCGTGATACTTGTACGCGAGCACCTGTTCATCGGCGAGCAGCGATTGAATTGCGTCCGTCAGTTGAATCTCACCGCCAGCACCCGGCTTGATCGAGCGGATGTGATGGAAAATGCGCGGCTTCAGCACATAGCGACCGACCACGCCGAGGTTCGACGGCGCGACTTCCGGCGCTGGTTTTTCGATGATCCCCGACAGCTTGATGATCGAATCTTCCCATTCCTTGCCGTCGACGATACCGTAGGATTTTGTTTCTTCCGCCGGGATCTCTTCCACGCCGAGCACGGAGCTGTGATAGTGGTCGAAGACCTCGATCATCTGCTGCATGACAGGCGGCTTGCCGTACAGCAGGTCGTCCGCAAGGATGACGGCGAACGGATTGTCGCCCACCAGCTTTTCGGCGCACAGCACGGCGTGGCCAAGACCCAGCGCTTCCGGCTGACGTACGTAGAAGCAGTCGACGTGGCTCGGCTTGATGCTGCGCACGAGTTCGAGCAGCTTCTGCTTGCCGCGTGCTTCGAGTTCGGCCTCGATCTCATACGACTTGTCGAAGTGATCCTCGATCGCGCGCTTGCTGCGCCCGGTCACGAAGATCATTTCCGTAATGCCCGCCGCCATCGCCTCTTCCACCGCATACTGAATCAGCGGCTTGTCGACGATAGGCAGCATTTCCTTGGGGCTCGCCTTGGTGGCAGGGAGGAACCGGGTGCCAAGACCAGCTACCGGAAAGACTGCTTTTGTAACTTTTAGCATGTGATTACCCTGGATCCTCTGGTTACAGTGCTTGCAAAATATCGCCGGTTAAAACGCGCGTTTCGGTCCATCCCGCGCAACAGGTTCGACGTTCAGGCCGGCAGACGCGCAAGTTGCGCCGTGAGCTTGCCAATCGTGGTCTGATATTCTGCCAGCCTTTTCTGCTCCTGCTCAACGACTGCAGGCGGCGCTTTTGCAACAAAGCTCTCATTCTGAAGCCTGGCGTTACATTTCGAAACTTCCGCGGTCAGTCTCGCAATTTCCTTCGACAGACGCTCGCGTTCCGCCGCGACATCGATCTCGACCTTCAGCACGAGCTTGTCATTACCTACGATAGCAATCGGCGCGCCCGCTGCCTGCGCGTCGAGCGCTGCCTCGTCGGCAATGATCTGGACCTCCGACAGACGGGCCAGCGCCTGCGCATACGGCGCGAACGTTTTCAGGCGCTCGGCGTTGCCGGTGGCAAGCAGCGGCACCTTCACGGCGGGCGACAGGCTCATCTCGCCGCGCAGGTTACGCGCCGCGTCGATGACCGCTTTCAGGTCCGCGACCCACTGCTCAGCCGCCTCGTCGATCTTCTTCGGCTCGGCCACCGGATAGCGCTGCACCATGATGGAGGCTTCGCCTTCCGCCATGCCTTCAGGATAGCTGGCCGCGAGCGGCGCCACTTTTTGCCAGAGCGCTTCGGTGATGAACGGGATCACCGGATGCGCGAGACGCAGCACGGTTTCGAGCACGCGTAGCAGTGTGCGGCGCGTAGCGCGCTGCTGCTCCGGCGTGCCGGTCTGGATCTGCACCTTCGCGAGTTCGAGATACCAGTCACAGTATTCGTCCCACACGAACTTGTATATGGCGTTCGCCACATTGTCGAAACGATAGTCGGCGAAACCCTTCGCGACTTCGGCTTCGACGCGTTGAAGCAGCGACACGATCCAGCGGTCCGCCTGCGAGAAATCGGTATAGCCGCCCGGGCCGCAATCGCCCGGCTGGCAGTCGCCCGGTTTGCTGAAACCGCAGTCGTGACCTTCGCAGTTCATCAGGACGAAGCGTGTGGCGTTCCACAGCTTGTTGCAGAAGTTGCGGTAGCCCTCGCAGCGCGCGAGATCGAAGTTGACGTTGCGCCCGAGCGTGGCCATCGACGCCATCGTGAAGCGCAGCGCGTCCGTGCCGAAGGCCGGAATGCCTTCGGGGAATTCCTTGCGCGTCTTCTTTTCGATCGACGTAGCCTGCTTCGGATTCATCAGGCCGGTTGTGCGTTTCGCGACCAGCGCATCGAGTTCGATGCCGTCGACGATATCGATCGGGTCGAGCGTGTTGCCCTTGCTCTTCGACATCTTCTGGCCTTCGGCGTCGCGCACGAGACCATGCACGTAAACGGTGTCGAACGGCACCTTGCCGGTGAAGTGCGTGGTCATCATGACCATGCGCGCCACCCAGAAGAAAATGATGTCGAAACCCGTGACGAGCACCGACGAAGGCAGGAAGTGCTTCAGTTCCTGCGTCTCGTTCGGCCAGCCGAGCGACGAAAAGGGCACGAGCGCCGACGAGAACCACGTGTCGAGCACGTCTTCGTCACGGCGCAGCGCGCCGGTGTAGCCTTTCTCGACGGCCTGCGCCTTCGCTTCTGCTTCGGTCTTCGCGACGAAAATCTCGCCGTTCTCGCCGTACCATGCAGGGATCTGATGGCCCCACCACAGCTGGCGCGAAATACACCAGTCCTGGATATTTTCGAGCCACTGGTAGTACGTGGTGGTCCAGTTCTCCGGCACGAATTTGATCTCGCCGCCGCGCACGACGTCCAGCGCCGTTTCCGCGATCGACTTGCCCGGATTGAACGTGCCTTCCGGCGCCGGCTTGCTCATCGCGACGAACCATTGGTCCGTGAGCATCGGCTCGATCGCGACGCCCGTGCGGTCGCCGCGCGGCACCATCAGCTTGTGCGGCTTGACCGATTCGAGCAGCCCAATCGCTTCGAGATCGGCCACGACCAGCTTGCGTGCGTCGAGGCGATCGAGGCCGCGATATTTTTCCGGCGCGTTGTCGTTGATCTTCGCGTCGAGCGTGAAGATCTCGATTTGCGGGAGCTTGTGACGCAGGCCCACCTGGTAGTCGTTGAAATCGTGCGCGGGCGTGACCTTCACGACGCCCGTGCCGAATTCGCGATCGACGTAGTCGTCGGCGATGACCGGGATCTCGCGCCCGGTCAGCGGCAGCTTCACCATTTTGCCGATCAGATGCGCATAGCGTTCGTCTTCCGGATGCACCATCGCGGCGACGTCGCCGAGCATCGTTTCCGGGCGCGTGGTCGCGACCGTCAGATGACCGGAGCCATCCGCAAGCGGATACTGGATGTGCCACAGGTGGCCGTTTTCTTCCTCGCTGACCACTTCGAGATCGGAGACGGCGGTGAGCAGCACCGGGTCCCAGTTCACGAGGCGCTTGCCGCGATAGATCAGACCCTGTTCATACAGACGGACGAATACGTCGCGCACGGCGGCGGACATCTTGTCGTCCATCGTGAAGTATTCGCGCGACCAGTCGATCGACGCGCCGAGGCGCCGCACCTGGTTCGTGATGGTCGAGCCGGATTCCTGCTTCCACGCCCATACGCGTTCGACGAACTTCTCGCGGCCCAGGTCGTGACGCGATACCTTTTGCGTGTCCAGCTGGCGTTCGACGACGATCTGCGTGGCGATACCGGCGTGGTCGGTGCCGGGCACCCACAGCGTGTTCTCGCCAAGCATGCGGTGATAACGCGTGAGGCCATCCATGATGGTCTGGTTGAACGCGTGGCCCATGTGCAGCGTGCCCGTGACGTTCGGCGGCGGCAGTTGAATCGAGAAATCCTTGCGGTCCGCATCCATCTTCGCGGTGCTGTAACCGCGTTTTTCCCATTCGGGACCCCACTGGGCCTCGATTGTCTGGGGTTCGAAACTCTTGGCAAGCGTGCTGTCGCTCATTATTGGAAGTCTGCCGAAAAATGCGTGAAAAGAAGCGGGGAATGCCCAATTATAAAGGCTGGCGCGGCCGGCACGGCGCAGGCCCGCTCCGACTGGCCATCCGGACAAGGCGAGCCCGGCAAAGAACTCACCGAAGTCCTGGCCGGTTGGTCAATGCGGGCAGTACGAAGCGGCACGAACAGCGCCCGGACTTATAATGTCCGACGACCTGCCCCAATGCTGTTTCACCCCGCCGTCTACCCATCTCACATGCCCGATCTGCTAGCGAACCTGAATCCCGAACAACACGCCGCCGTCACGTTGCCGAACGAACCGGCACTCATTCTGGCTGGCGCCGGCAGTGGCAAGACGCGCGTGCTGATCACGCGGATCGCGTGGCTGATCCAGAACAGCCTTGCTTCGCCCGCCACGGTTCTCGCCGTCACGTTCACGAACAAGGCCGCGCGCGAAATGATGTCGCGCCTGCAGGCGCTCCTGCCCATCGATACGCGCGGCATGTGGATCGGCACGTTCCACGGCCTGTGCAACCGGATGCTGCGCGCGCATCACCGCGACGCCGCGCTGCCGGCCACGTTCCAGATTCTCGATACGGCCGACCAGCTGTCAGCCATCAAGCGTCTGATGAAGGGTCTTAACATCGACGACGAGAAATATCCGGCCAAGAACCTGCAGTACTTCATCAATAACGCGAAAGAGCAGGGGCTGCGCCCGAAAGACGTCGACGCAACGGACAACTTCAACCGCAAGTTCGTCGAGCTTTACGAAGCCTACGACCAGCAGTGCCAGCGCGAGGGCGTCGTCGATTTTCCGGAACTGCTGCTGCGCTGCTTTGAACTGCTTGCGCACAATCCGCCGCTGCGCGCGCACTACCAGGCGCGTTTCCGGCACATTCTCGTCGACGAATTCCAGGACACCAACAAGCTTCAGTACGCGTGGCTCAAGCTGCTCGCGGGCCAGACGAATGCGATTTTCGCGGTCGGCGACGATGACCAGTCGATCTATGCATTTCGCGGTGCGAACGTCGGCAACATGCGCGATTTCGAGCATGAGTTCAATGTGCGCCACCTGATCAAGCTGGAGCAGAACTACCGCTCGCACGGCCATATTCTCGACGCCGCGAACCAGCTGATCGCGAACAATTCGCGCCGTCTCGGCAAGAACCTGCGCACGGACGCGGGCCACGGCGAGCCGGTGCGCGTCTACGAAGCCGCGACCGACACGCAGGAAGCCGGCTGGATCGTCGAGGAAATCCGGGCGCTGATCAACACTGGCACGTCGCGCAGTGAAATCGCCGTGCTGTATCGCAGTAACGCGCAGTCGCGCACGATCGAACACACGCTCGTGAACGTGGGCATTCCCTATCGTGTGTACGGCGGCTTGCGCTTTTTCGAGCGCCAGGAAGTGAAGCACGCGCTCGCGTATCTGCGTCTGATCGACAACCCGAACGACGATACCGCGTTCGCGCGCGTGGTCAATTTTCCGGCGCGCGGCATCGGCGCGCGCTCGATCGAACAGCTGGCTGACGCGGCGCGTCTCTACAACGTTTCGATGGCGGCGGCGATTCCGTACGTGACCGGCAAGGCAGGTTCGAGCCTCGGCACGTTCGCGACACTGATCGCGAAGATGCGCGCGGAAACGCAACAGATGAGCTTGCCGGAGACGGTCGAGTACGTCGTGCGTACGAGCGGTCTTTTCGACTTCTATCAGAACGAGCGTGAAGGCCAGGACCGGCTGGAGAACCTGCAGGAACTGGTCAACGCGGCGACCGCTTTTGTCAGCGAGGAAGGCTACGGCCTCGACACGCCCGCGCGCTCGATTCCGCTGCGTGCGGGTGCGACCAGCGCGCCCGAACTCGTCGCCACCGGTGACCCGGACACGGTCGTGCTCGACGCCGCCGCGCCCACCGATCCGGCGCAAAACCCCGACACGATGACGCCGCTCGCCGGCTTCCTGTCGCACGCATCGCTCGAAGCGGGCGACAACCAGGCGCAGGCCGGCCAGGAAGCCGTGCAACTGATGACCGTGCACGCGGCGAAGGGTCTCGAATTCACGGCGGTGTTCATCACGGGTCTCGAAGAAGGCCTGTTCCCGCATGAAAACAGCGCGATGGAATCGGACGGTCTTGAAGAAGAGCGCCGTCTCGCGTACGTCGCGATCACGCGCGCGAAGGAGCGGCTGTATCTGTCGTTCGCGCAGAGCCGGATGCTGCACGGCCAGACGCGCTACAACATCCGCTCGCGTTTCTTCGACGAATTGCCGCAGGAAACGCTGAAGTGGCTTACGCCGAAGGTCGAGGCCGGCGCGCGCTGGGGCGGCCGTTCGGACAATGCCGGTTATGGACGTGACTGGTTCGCGCGTCCGGACCGTCAGCAGGGTTATACGGACGGCGCGGCGTCGACTTCCGCGCCGCTGCCGGCGTTCGCGAACGCGCAGCGGGCCGCGGAAACCGGTTTTCGTGTCGGCCAGCAGGTGTTCCATACGAAGTTCGGCGAAGGCACGGTCACGGCGCTCGAAGGCGGTGGCGCCGACGCGAAGGCGCAGGTCAAGTTCAAGCGGCACGGCGAAAAATGGCTCGCGCTCGCCGTCGCCAAACTGCAGGCGGTGGAATGAGCGCGACACCGCAACCCGGTCGGGAGGCCGCTCGCCGTCCGCTTGGCGTGCTGGCAGCGCTGCCGCAGGAACTCGGCGACCTGCTGGGCGCGATGCGCGCTGAATCCGGCGTGCGTACCGTCACGCACGGGCAGCGCGACTATCACGTGGGCACAGTGCAGGGCACGCCGTGTGTCGTGACGCTTGCGCGGGTCGGCAAGGTAGCGGCCGCGGCGACGGTCAGCGCGCTGATTCACGTATTCGACGTTCAGGAAGTCGTGTTCGCGGGTGTCGCGGGCGGTGTCGGGGAAGACGTGCGGATTGGCGACATCGTCATCGCCGATACGCTGTTGCAGCACGATCTCGACGCGTCGCCGCTATTTCCGCGCTTCGAAGTGCCGTTGCTGGGCATTTCGCGCTTCGCTGCGGACAGCACGCTGTCCGCGCAACTCAACGCGGCCTGCGAACGGTTTGTCGCCGAGGAGGGCGGCGCGCTTTCAACACGCTTCGCCACACAGGGTCCGCGTATACATCGCGGGCTGATTGTCAGCGGCGACCAGTTTGTCGCAAGCGCCGCGGCGGTTCAGGTGTTGCGTGACGCATTGCCGGACGCGCTCGCGGTCGAGATGGAAGGCGCGGCGCTCGCGCAGGTGTGCTTCGAGTACGGCGTGCCGTGTGCGATCGTGCGGACCATTTCCGATACGGCCGATGCGCACGCGCCGGCTTCGTTTGCTACGTTTCTCGTGGAAATTGCCGGCGCGTATTCGACCGGTATTCTGTCGCGGTTCTTTCAGGCGCGGGGTGAGCCGAGGCGCTGATGCGTAATGCAGCGGCGCTAACCTGTGTCGCTGCATCGATTCGCTGCTTCGGCCCCGCGCTTCAACTTACCTCTTCGGTCCGCCACTTCGATCCGCCGCGTCAACCCAACGCCGTCCAGCGCATCCCCCGCGCCACCCACCTTAGCCACCCACCTTAGCCACCCACCGTATCCAGCGCCGCGCGAATCTGCCCGAGCGCGGCCGGATCTTCGATCGTCGGCAGATCGCCTGGGTCGCGACCTTCGGCCAGCGCCGCGATCGCGCGCCGCAGCAGCTTGCCGGAGCGCGTCTTGGGCAGTATCGTTACCACGTGCACGCGTGCGGGTCGTGCGATCGCGCCGAGCTGCCGGTCCACGGTTCCCGCCAGCTCCGTTTCCAGCGCGTTGCGGGCGGCGGGGTCCGCGTAACGGTCCGGCTCGCGCAGCACGACGAACGCCAGCGCCACCTGTCCCTTCAGCTTGTCCGCGACGCCGACGACCGCCACTTCCGCGACCGCCGTGTGGCCCGACAACGCTTCCTCGATTTCGCGCGTGCCGAGGCGGTGTCCGGCGACGTTGATCACGTCGTCGGTGCGGCCGAGGATCGTCACGTAGCCGTCGTCGTCCTGGACGCCCCAGTCGAACGTCGAATAGAGCCGCTGCCCCGGCACGCTCGACCAGTAGGTATCCACGAAACGTTTGTCGTCGCCCCAGACGGTCGTCATGCAGCCCGGCGGCAGCGGATAGCCGAGCGCGATCACACCTTTCTCGCCTGGCGTGCACAGCTCGCCCGTGTGTTCGTTGCGCACCGACAGGTTGTAGCCATAGACCGGCACGCCGGGCGAACCGGGCTTCGGCGGTAGCGCTTCGACGCCGCGCTGGATCGCGAGAATCGGCCAGCCGGTTTCGGTCTGCCAGTAGTTGTCGACGACAGGTTTGCCGAGTGCGTCCGCGATCCACGAAGAGGTCGGTTCGTCGAGCGGCTCACCGGCGAGGAACAGCGTGCGCAGGCTCGACAGATCCGCGGCTTTCATGAGCTTCGGATCCTGTTTCTTCAGCACGCGCAGCGCGGTCGGCGCGGTGAACATCAGATTGATCCCGTGCTGCTCGACGAGGCGCCACCAGATACCGCCGTCAGGGCGAACCGGCGTGCCTTCGTACATGACCGTCGTGAGCCCCGCGATCAGCGGCGCATAGATGATGTAGCTGTGCCCGACCACCCAGCCGATGTCCGACGCGGTGAACATCGTGTCGCCGGCGCGGCCTTCGAAGATGTACTCCATCGATGCCGCGAGCGCCACCGCATAGCCGCCGACGTCGCGCTGCACGCCTTTCGGCCTTCCGGTCGTGCCCGATGTGTAGAGCACGTAGGACGGTTCGTTCGATTCGAGCCATTCGCACGGCACGTGCGCGTTGAAGAACTGCTCGCGCAGCGGTTCATACGCGACGAGATAATGCGCGTTGAGCCGCTCCGGCGCGAGTTGCCGGTCGATCAGCAGCACGTGCGGCGGCTTGTGCTGCGCACGCGCGAGCGCTTCGTCGACGAGCGGCGTGTAGTCGATCACCCTGCCGCCGCGCGCGCCGGCGTCGGCGGTGACGATCAGCGCGGGTTTGGCGTCGTCGATGCGGGCCGCGAGATTGGTCGCCGCGAAGCCGCCGAACACGACCGAGTGGATCGCTCCGAGCCGCGCGCACGCGAGCATCGCGAACACGGCTTCGGGGATCATCGGGAGATAGAGCAGCACGCGGTCGCCGCGTTTCACGCCGAGCGAGCGCATGACCGCCGCCATCCGGTTGATTTCGGCGTACAGGTCGGCGTACGTGTAGCGGCGTTCGATGCCGGTTTCGGTCGAGACGTAGACGAGCGCGTTCTGCTGCGCCCGTGCCGCGAGATGCCGGTCCACGGCGTTATGACACAGGTTCGTCCGGCCGCCGGTGAACCACCGCGCAAACGGTGGGTTCGAGCGGTCCAGCACGGTGTCGAACTGCGTTTCCCAGTGAATGCGTTGCGCCTCGGTGCCCCAGAACGTTTCAGGGTCATCGATCGAGCGGCGGTGGAAATCGCGATAACGGCTCATCTGCGGCGATCCTTCTGGGAAGCGTTGAGCGGGACAGCGACCGGCTTCTTCGCGCCTGCGACTTCCGGCCACGCAGGTGGCTCGCGGGCAGTGCGTGCGCACAGCATAGAGCAGCGAAGCATCGTCGAACAACGCGGGTTCACCATGACTCGCATCCTGTGCGCCGCTCATGGGTCCGGCAGGCGGCCCGACGAGCGGGCCAGGAAGTGGCGATCTGACCCGCCAAAAGAAAAGGCGCCGCGGTGCGGCGCCTCGAAAGACAGCGGGCGAAACGGGCGCGCTGCGCTCAGGCCTTGACTTTCCCGCGTTCGAGGTTCGGCAGGAACACCGTCAACACGCCGATCAGCGGCAGGAACGAGCAGACCTTGTAGACGTACGTGATGCTCGTCGCGTCGGCCAGCTGGCCGAGCACGGCCGCGCCGACGCCGCCGAGGCCGAACGCAAGACCGAAGAACAGTCCGGCGATCGTGCCGACCTTGCCCGGAATCAGCTCCTGCGCATACACGAGGATCGCGGAGAACGCCGACGCTAGCACGATGCCGATCACGACGGTCAGCACGCCGGTCCAGAACAGGTTCGCGTACGGCAGCAGCAGCGTGAACGGGGTGACGCCGAGAATCGACACCCAGATCACGTATTTGCGTCCGATCCGGTCGCCGATCGGGCCGCCGATCATCGTGCCGGCCGCGACGGCCGCGAGGAACACGAACAGATGGATCTGCGCCGCCTGGATGGGCAGATGGAAACGGTCGATCAGGTAGAACGTGAAGTAGCTGTTGATGCTCGCGAGGTAGAAGTACTTCGAGAACACGAGCAGCACGAGCACGCCCACCGCCACCAGCACCTTGTTGCGCGAGAGCGTCGGATGGCCGGCCTGCGCGCCGCGCGTCCTTTTCGTGGCGGGATGCTGTTTGTACCAGCGGCCGATCTGCGTCAGCACGGCGATCGCGACGAGCGCGGCCACCGAGAACCACGCGATGCTGCCCTGTCCGTGCGGAATCACGATCAGCGCGGCGAGCAGCGGTCCGAGCGACGAACCGACGTTCCCGCCGACCTGGAACAGCGACTGCGCGAGGCCGTGCTTGCCGCCGGAGGCCATGCGCGCCACCCGCGACGATTCCGGGTGAAACACCGACGAGCCGCAGCCGACCAGCGCCGCCGCCATCAGCAGCACGCCGAAGTTCGGCGCGACCGACATCAGCAGCAGGCCCGACAGCGTGAAACCCATGCCGACCGGCAGCGAATAGGGCTTGGGATGCTTGTCGGTATAACTGCCGATGAGCGGTTGCAGCAGCGAAGCGGTGATCTGGTAGACGAGCGTGATGAGACCGATCTGCCCGAACGACAGCGAGAAGTTGTCCTTTAGCATCGGATAGATGGCGAGGATCAACGACTGGATCATGTCGTTGAGCATATGCGTGAAGCTGATTGCGCCGAGCACGGAGTAAATCGTGCGCTGCGGCCGGACGGCAGCAGGTGGCGCGGCGCTCAGGGCGCTTTTGTCGAGGCTCGTTTCCATAAATGTCGAAAAGGGCTGGGAAGAATTGTCTCGCGACCGGGGCAGTCTCCGGCGCCGCGGCATCAGGACGCAGTTATCGGGATTTTCTTGCCGGTTTTTATCTGCTAGTGCTGACAGTGTAGTTTGGCTGGGAAGAATTGTCCGGCCAAGATTTGTCGCGAATCGGACAGCGACTTGTCGACGAATTGCGCCAAAACGGTGCAAAAACGTCCCGAATAGTGGGCTTTTATTTCGACAAATGCTTCCGGCTGACTTTTTGGACGTGTATAAACCCAGCGCGGACACGCGGCTCACGAGGCCGGGTGGCACGGGGCGGCCCATCTGAGCGGCATTAAAGATCGCAGCGGATGTTGCCGTAGACCCGGATAGACAAGCAGAAATGCCGGAACGGACCTTTCCGGCAGTCGGCATTCGGAAGCGGGGGAATGAAAGAATGAAAGCAGTTTCGCTGGGCAGGCAACCAGACGCGCAGGCAGATTCAAAGTCGGGTGCAGGTTTGAGGGCGAACAGCGGCCGGGCGGAGGGCACCTCGCACACGCGCCAGCGCGCGGGCCGTCTTTCGGGGCTTTCGGTGAAGGCTACTCTGCGGCTGGCATTTGCGTTGCTGCTGATCGGCACGATGGCGATCGGCGTGTTTTCGCTGACACAGATCAGCCGTCTGAATGGCTCGACGCGGTCGATCTACGATCAGGGTCACGTCGCGAGCCGAGCCGC
This sequence comes from Paraburkholderia gardini, assembly GCF_907164545.1. Taxonomy (NCBI): domain Bacteria; kingdom Pseudomonadati; phylum Pseudomonadota; class Betaproteobacteria; order Burkholderiales; family Burkholderiaceae; genus Paraburkholderia; species Paraburkholderia gardini. The sequence goes on from NZ_CAJQZB010000047.1 coordinate 25,546, forward strand.
CGAGGAAGCGCGCGGTTACGTGCTGCGTGCAAGCCGCGCGCAGAAAATGCTGCTGACCGCGACCACCGGCAAGGAGCGCGACGAACTTGGCAGCGACATCGAGACGGGTCTTTCGTCGATCAATACCGAACTGAATACATTGCAGCAGTACGTCGACCCGTCGGACGGCGTGGCCGTTGCGCAGCAGAAGAAATTCGCGGCCGCCGTGAAGACGTGGAGTGGCGACCTGCGTGCGTTCGTGACGCTCGTGAAGGCGCAGCCGCTCGATCTTTCTCAGATGAACTGGCAGGTTGGCACGCAGGACGTGTCGCTGCTGGTCGAGACCGGCAAGCTTGAGAAGCTCGTCGACGAACTCGTTGCCCAGCGCGGCAAGGCTGCGAAAGCGACCATCGAGGCGTCCGCGTTCATTTACCGCTCGTCGTTCGTGATGATGGCCGTGATGACGATTGCGCTGATGGTGCTCGCGTTTTTCGTGAGCGAATGGGTGGTGCGGCGTCTTGCGCGCCAGCTGGGTGGCGAGCCGGTGTACGCGAAGGAAATCGCGAGCCGCATCGCGGCGGGCGATCTGTCGAATCACATCGTGCTGGGGCGCAAGGACACGTCGAGCATGCTGTCCGCGCTACGCGACATGCAGACCGGTTTATCGACGACGGTTGCGGATATTGCGGCGAGTGCTGAAGCGATCGCGGCGGCATCGGGTGAAATTTCGATGGGCAATCTCGATCTGTCGCGCCGCACCGAGCAGCAGGCGGTTGCGCTTGAGCGCACGGCGAGCAGCATGGAGGAGTTGACGTCGACGGTGCGTCAGAACGCGGACAATGCGAAGCAGGCGAGCACGCTGGCGAACAATGCATCGGAGATTGCGGAGAAGGGCGGCGAGGTGGTGGGTCGCGTCGTCGCGACGATGAGTGCGATCAACGATAGCGCCCGCAGCATTGGCGACATCATCGGCGTGATCGAGGGCATTGCATTCCAGACGAACATTCTCGCGCTGAACGCGGCGGTTGAAGCGGCGCGGGCGGGTGAGGACGGACGCGGGTTTTCGGTTGTCGCTGGCGAGGTTAGAAATCTTGCCGGGCGTTCCGCTGCGGCTGCGAAGGAGATCAAGACGCTGATCAGTGCGTCGGTCGAGCGCGTCGGCAATGGATCGACGCTGGCGCACGATGCTGGCCAGACGATGGATGAGGTGGTGAAGGCGGTGAAGCGCGTGACGGACATCATGGGGGAGATCTCGGCGGCGTCCGCCGAGCAGAGCTCCGGTATCGAAGAGATCAATCTCGCTGTTACCCAGATGGATTCCGGGACACAGCAGAATGCCGCGCTGGTGGAGCAGGCTACTGCTGCCGCAAGGTCGCTTGATGATCAGGCGAAGGCGCTTAAAGGAATGGTTGGGAAGTTCCGGCTGGCGGTATAGGGGTCTTTTGTTGTTGGCTTTTTGGCCTTTCCTTGCATTCATGTCGGTCTATTGGTGCCGCCCCGCACAGGGGCAACGCTAATAGACCAAAAGCAAACCAAGGAAAGGCCAAAAAGCCAGAAAAACAAAATGCCGCCCCGCCAAAGGGGCAACACAAAACCAGCTTCAACGAGGCGTAACAACAACAGTACAAGTAGTGCCAGCAGAAAGAACAAGCCCATCAGGCACCTGATCAATCCGAATTCGAACTGGCACCCGCTGTGCCAGCCGAACCCAGTTGAAAGTCGGATTCACATCAGCGAGCAGCTCCCTGCTTTGCGGATTATCGCGATCGTAAATCCCGCGGGAAATGCTTTCGACATGCCCGTGCAACACGCCACCACTCATCAACCGCATCTCGGCCTTGTCGCCGATCCGGACCCGCGGCAGCTTCGTCTCTTCAAAATACCCATAAACCCAGAACGAATGACTATCGACGATCGCGAACTTCGCGGCGCCCGCCGTCGCGTAATCCCCGCGATACACCGACAGGTTCGTGACATATCCATCCACCGGCGCCACCACCCGCGTGCGCTCCAGATTCAGTTTCGCCGCATCCAGCGCGGCAACCGCCTGCTGATACTGCGCTTCTGCCGCCGCTGCGGAATGTGAAGCGTTTTCGCGGCTTTCCTTCGATACGACCAGGCTGTCCAGATCCGCCCGCCGCTGCGCATCGTCGCGACGTGCCTGCAGTTCCGCCTTGCGCGCCGCAACCGCCGCCTGCGCCTGTTCGACCGCGATCTGGTAATGCGACGGATCGATCTGCATCAGCAGGTCGCCCTTCCTGACGAGCTGGTTGTCGTGTACGGGCAGTTCTACCACCGCGCCCGAGACGTCCGGCGCGATGTTGATCACTTCGGCGCGCACACGGCCGTCGCGCGTCCACGGTTCGTCCATGTAGTGAACCCACAGCGCGCGGCCAATAAAGATCGCGACTGCAAAGATCGCAAGCGTCGCGATAAAGCCAATGATTTTCCGGATGGTCATGTTTCGACTCTGATCAACGATAAACGGCGAGGCCAAGCACCCCGCACACACAGACGAGCAGGCTCGCCCTGAATAAGGATGGATGCCAGACGATGCTGTACAAACCCGTCCACGCGATCACGCGGTCCAGCACCCACGTGATCGCGGCACCGCCAATGAACAGCAGCACGATGGCCGGTATATAGGCGTCCAGGACGGAAATTTCACGCGGCATGGCGTTCTCCCTCAAGCGTCTCGTCGCGCTCGCCCACCAGTGCCTCCAGCGGCGACTGCGGATCGAGCAGCGCGGTACGTATGAAATGCAGATGACTCAGAATGCGTTGCAGCTGGTGGCGTTCCTCGCGCGGCGGCGTGAACGTCGCGAGCACCAGTTGCGTCGACGCGATCGCGTCGGCGTTGGCGAGCAGTGCTTCGTCCATGCGGTCGGCACGCGGATGATCGAAGAGCGCCGCGAGCGAGTCGCGCATCGTGCGGATCGCAACCCGCCACGGCGTCGATCCGGCGTAGCGCGGATCGGCGGGCAGTGTCGCGAGTTCGTTGCGCACATCGATGATCGCGTTGCCCACTTCCAGCACCGCGAAGAGCCAGCGCAACGTTTTCAGCTTCAGTTCGGGCTCGCCCTCGGCGAGCGCGTTGATCTGGAACATCAGGTCGCGCGCGCCGCTCTCGAAGCGCGAGCGCAGGCGCGCGAGCCGCCCGTGGCAACTCAGCAGCACCTGGCGGCGCAGATCGTGAAAGAGCCGGTTGCGCAGCCACGGCGTCGACGGCGGCAGCAGCACCGCGAACGCAATCGACGACACCAGCAGCGACATCACGAGCGCGAGCGCATCGTTCATGAAGCTCGTCGGGTCGTAGTGGATGAGGTTGTCCGGCCCCGCCAGGAAGCAGAAGAAAATGCAATAGCCGACGCCGTAGCCGGCCAGCTTCGGCCGCGTCGTCATGAACACGCCCAGCAGCAGGAACGGCGTGAGCGTGAGGGCGAGCAGCGGAAAGCCGTCGATGTGCGGATAGATGCCGAACATGACGATCATCCCCATGACCGTCGAGAGCACGGTGCCCGCCGCCATCTGGAACGCGGTGCGCGTCGGATAAGGCGACGACGACGCCAGCGCGCAGATCGCCGCCGCATTCAGTACGAGCGTCGTGCCGCTCGGCCACGCGGTCGCGATCCAGAACGCGCTGAGCACCAGCATCACGACGACCGCGCGCAGGCCCGCGATGCCCGCCGCGACCGGATTGGTCTTCGGCTCGTAGCGCTCGATCCAGCGTTCGCGCTCATGCGTATCGACGGCCAGCGACGCGTACGTCGCGGCGTAGGCATGCAGATCGTCGACGAAGCGATACAGCAGCTCGCTCGCCGTGTCGAAATCGAGCAGCGGACACTCGGGTTTCGTCTCGAGTTCCGCGCGCGTCGCACGGATGCGCTTCGGCAACGCCGCCTTGTACGCTTCGAGCTGCGCGGCGGCGTGCTCGGCGTCGCTCGCGGTCAGCACCGGCTCGCCCGCGCCCGATTTCGCGAGCAGCGGCGCGATTTCCTTGAAGTACGGTTCGAGCGCGGCGATGGTTTCGGCGGCGGCCGTCCTGTGCAGACGGTTCATCAACTGATGCAGCGCATGAAAACGTGTCGACGCGGTCATGAACTCGCTGTTCAGCCGCGACAGGCGCCCACTTTTCATCCGCGATTCCGGGCTTTCGAACACTGCGACGCTGCGGGTCGCCTCGAAGCCGACGATATCGGCGACGAAGCGCGCGTTCGTCGCTTCGATCTGCTCGCGCGGCACGCGGCCGGACAGCGAGCCGGACACGTATTCGACAAACGCGCTGAAGCGTGCGCGCACGGTAGAGCGCATCTGTTCGCCCGCATGCTGCGGAAACACAAGCGCGCTGACGGCGCCCGAACACAGGATGCCGAGCGTGACCTCGGCCACCCGCGTGAGCGCCGACAGGAACGCGCCGTCCGGATGCTGCGAGGCCGGAATGCCGATCAGCGCCGCCGTGTAGCCCGCGAGCACGAAGCCATACGAGCGGAAATTGCGGTTACGCGCCGCGCCGGCCGTGCAGATGCCGACCCAGAGCGCGGTCGAGAGCAGGAAAAGCTCCGGCTGCTGCGAAAAAAGTCCGAGCAGCGCGAGCATCACGACAAGCCCGACGAGCGTGCCGCAGATCCGGTAGAAGCTTTTCGCGAGCACCATCCCGCTTTGCGGCTGCATCACGACGAACACGGTCGTCATCGCAGTGCGCGGCTGGGGCAGGTCGAGCTTCATCGCAATGCCGAGCGTGAGCAGCGCCGCGGCGATCGCCTTGAACATGTAGATCCAGGTGCGGCCGTCGGTGCGGGCCCAGTCGGCAGCGGCCGTGTAGAACGCGGCGAGCGGCGACGGGGCGGAGGAAAGCGGTGTGGACATGGGAGCGCCGCGCTTACTTCGGTGACACCGTGCTGACCGGCCGCGTGGCAGCGGTCGCCGCGCCGGGTGTCGTCGATGCAACCGGTGTGGCCGGTGCCGGCGTCGTTTTGCCGCGTCCGTGCGCGGGCAGCGTCTCGGTGGTATCGGGGCCGTCTTCCGGTTCGATGACGCCGCCGCCGAGGGCGGTCACGAGCGAAGCCTGCACGCCGATCCGTTCGGCCTGCACGCGCGCAACGCCTTCCTGGGCGCGCAGCAGTTGCGTCTGCGCGATCAGCACGTTCAGGTAGTCGGTCAGGCCGCGCCGGTAACCCTCCGCCGACAGCTGGTAATTCCGGCGCGCGGCATCGACGGAGCGCTGTTCGTCCTTCGCCTGTGTTTCGAGCGACTTCATGCGCACGATCTGGTCGGCGATATCCTTCAGCGCGCTCACGATCGTCTGGTTGTACTGATCGACGGCTGCGTCATAGCCGGCGGACGCCGCACCGAGCTGCGCACGCAGCCGGCCGCCCTCGAAGATCGGCAGCGACAGCGCGGGGCCGGCCGTCCATCCGCCGTTCGCCGCGTGCAGGAACTGGAACATCGGGCCCGCCGCCGCAAAGCCGCCGACCGACGCGAGCAGATTGATGTTCGGATAGAAGTCGGCCTTCGCGACGTCGATGCCGCGCGCCTGTGCCGCGACCGTCCAGCGGGCGGCCACGACGTCCGGCCGGTGCCCGATGAGTTCGGCCGGCAACGTCGAGGGCAGGCCGACCGGCGCCGCAAGCCCGATGGTCGGGCGCGTGATCGCTTCGCCCGCGCCTGGGCCCTTGCCCGCGAGTGCGGCGAGCTGGTTGCGCCCGAGTGCGATCGCTTCTTCGTAGGCGTCGATCTGACGTTCGTATTCCGGCAGCGGCGTTTCGGCCTGGCTCACTTCGAGCTGTGTGCCGAGGCCGCCTTTCAGGCGCTTCGTCGCGAGATCCAGAATGCGCTGCTGCTGGTCGACCGTCGATTTCGCGATGTCGAGCAGCGCGTAATTCATCGACATCTGCACGTACGTGCGCACCACGTTCGCTTCGAGTTCGAGCTGGGCGGCGCGGGCGTCGGCGGCTGACGCGTGCGCCATGTCCAGCGCGCGTTCGGCGTTGTTGCGATCGTGGCCCCACAGGTCGAGGTTGTACGAGAGGCTGATCGTGCCGGTGTTGTTCCAGGTGTTCGCGTCGGCGAGCGGGCCCGGACCGTAATAGACATTGTCCGGCCAGTGCTGGCGCTGGATCGACAGATCGCCCTTCACCTGCGGCGAGAGCGCCGAGGCAACCACGCCCGCGAGCGAGCGCGCCTGAAGCACGCGCGCCTGGGCGACCGCGAGCGTCGGATTGCCTGCCTGCGCGGCGGCCACCCATGCGTTCAGTTGCGGATCGTTATAGGCGCGCCACCACCTGGCGTCGGGCCATTTCGCGTCCGCGTTGGCCGTGCGGATCGCCGCGCCGGCGTCGAGCGTGGATGAATCGAGCCCCTGCGCCTGCGGCGCGATGCCTCCGGTATTGGCACAGCCGGTGATTATTAATGAGATCGTAAGAACGCTGAGCGCAACGATCCATTTCGATACCGGAGACTGCACGATTTGCTCCTCAAATGACTATAGAACACTGTGCGTCATTATATTTTTTCAGCGATTACTGAATAACCCGTAAAAGTGAAAGGCATTTTTACGGGAATTGAGATAATCGTTCTTGCGATTCATGTAACAATCGACCGGGTTAAAGGAAGGATATATGGATACGCTTCAAAACATGCGCGTCTTTGTCCGGGTCGTGGAAGCAGGCAGCTTCACGGGCGCCGCGCAGCACCTTAATACCACCACGGCCTATTGTTCCCGCGCGGTGTCCGATCTGGAAGCGCACCTGCGCACGCGGCTGCTCAACCGCACGACGCGGCGCATCGCGCTGACCGAAGCGGGCGAGCGTTATCTGCAGCGCTGCGAGGAGATTCTCGCTTATGTCGACCAGGCGGAAGCGGAGGCGGGCGACGCGCACGCCCGTCCGTCCGGCAAGCTGAAAATACACGGGATGACGAGCTTCGGCCAGCACTACGTCGTGCCCGCCGTCGGTCGTTATCAGAAGCGATATCCGGATGTGCACGTCGAGCTGACGCTCGCCCCGCGCATGCCTGACCTGCTCGACGAAGGCTACGACGTATCCCTCACGCTCGCGACCGGCCTGCCCGATTCCGGTCTCGTTTCGCAGCGACTCGGCAGCGCGTTCAGCATCGCCTGCGCGTCGCCGGCGTATCTGGAGCGCAATGGCATTCCGCAAACGCCGGCCGATCTCGCAAAACACACCTGCCTGCAGATGATGACGCCGGTTTTCCCGTCCGACGAATGGATTTTCGATGGCCCCAACGGCCAGGAATCCGTGTTCCTCGGTCCGGCGACGTTTCAGGTGAACGTCGCCGAAGCGATGGCGGTGGCGGTGCGCGAAGGCATGGGCATCGGCCTGATTCCGATCTACTCGGCGATCAGCGGCCTGCGTAGCGGTGAGTTTGTCTGGATCCTGCCGGAATACACGTCGCAGGAAATGAACGTGTACGCGCTCTACGCCTCGCGCCAGTATCTCGACGCGAAAATCCGCACGTGGGTCGAGTTCATGCGCGATGAACTGCCGGCGACGCTTGCCACCGATCAGGCCGAGTTGCGCCGTTTCGCGCGGACTTGACTACGCGTGTGACCGCGTTGTGACTGTCTAGCCGGACGTGCGCATGCGGTTGCGCGCTGTTACACCCGTGGCCCACCGCAACACTTCCTTACTTCTTCGCGCGAATCGATTTGCTAACGTGTGGCGGGTGCACCGATCGATCTGATGTGTACACGCAGCACCCGAATCAATCGCATCACCTGAACCGGACGAAGAGGAATTTCATGGATACGCATCTGCTCGTCGGCATTGCCGTCATGCTCGGACTGATCGGAATCGCCGCCGGGCGCAATCTGCTGCGCACCCTGCGCCCGCAACCCCAACTCGTGCCGCTCAAGGTGTCCCGTCCCGTTCGTTCAGACCGTTCCGACATTCGCTGACCGGATCGCCTGCGTTCGTGACGTCTGGTCACGGTAAGACTTCGATCAGACGCTGTTTGCCGCCAGGCAGGCGGTTGACATCGCCGCCCACGCGATACCACACGAATTCGCCCGCCGGCACGCAGTCGTTGCGCGCCATCGTTTCAGGTTCCCGCAATGGCAGCGTCGGAAAGAACCACGCATGGGAACCGCGGCGCTAGATTTCCACCACCTTGTCCCACGCGAAATCGGGGTTTTCGAGCTTGCGGGTGCGCCGGTCGATATAGCCGCGCGGGTTGCACACCACGCGCGTGCCGTTCACCGTGTAGTCGAACGCGGTATGCGTATGCCCGTGGATCCACAGCGCGGCGGGTGCCCGGACGAGTTCCGGCAGATCGTTGACGAAGCCGGCCGACACGCGGTCGTCGGCGTAACGGGCGGCGAGACTGAGCCGGTGCGGCGCGTGGTGGGTCACGACGATCGTCTTGCCGGCAAACGGCTTCGCCAGTTCCGCCTCGAGCCAGGCGCGTGCGTTCCTGTGTAGCGCGAGCGAATCGGCGGGTGTGAAGTCGCGTGGGCCGGCGGCGTTACCGTCTTCGTTACCGGCATCCTGGGCGTTTGGCCAGGTGAGCTGGATGAGTCCGCGGAAGTCGAGCATCACGCGCTCGGCCGCGGCAATCGACTCCGCGCGCGCCTCGTCGCTCGTGCCGTAGAGCGCGAAGTCGGTCCACAACGTGGTGCCGAGCACGCGCCAGCGGCCGTCGGGGGCGACCAGCGAAGCATTATTCAGGAAGTGGATGTTATCGACCGCATGCGCCGCGTCGTGCATGGCCGACTCCAGCGCGCCGAACTCGCCGTCGTAGTACTCGTGGTTACCCGGCACGTAGATGACGGGCACCGCGTCATCGAATGTTTCCGCCGCCCAGCGCAGGCCGAGCGCGTGATTGTGGATGTCGCCGGCGAGCACCACCAGATCCGCGTTCGCATGGGGGATCACTTCGGGCTCGTCGCTTTCGAGATGCAGGTCGGACAGGACACGGATCTTCACAGGCACGGCTCCTTCTTCAAGATCGATGCGCCGGACCTCAGCGTATCACCTTGCCGGCGTTCATCAGATTGAGCGGATCGAGCGCGGCCTTCAGGGTGCGCATCAGCTGAACCTCGACGGGTTGCTTGTAGTGCATCGCCTCGTCGATTTTCAGCTGCCCGAGGCCGTGTTCCGCGCTGATGCTGCCGCGATGCCGGTGCACGCTGTCGTACACGATGCGGGCGATCGATGTCTGATACTGCGTCAGAAACGCCTTTGCGTCGACACCTTCGGGCGCCTGCACGTTGTAATGCAGATTGCCGTCGCCGAGGTGGCCGAACGTCACCATGCGTGCGCCCGGCACGTGCTCGGCGATCGCCGCGCCGGTTTCATCGATGAAGTGGCCGATGCGCGAAACCGGCACGGCGATATCGTGCTTGAGGTTCAGTCCTTCCTCGGCCTGGGCGAGCGGAATATGTTCGCGCAGGTTCCAGAACGCCCGCGACTGGGCGATGTTTTCCGCGACGACCGCATCCTCGACGAGGCCTTCTTCGAGCGCGTGTTCCATCAGCCGTTCGAAGAGCGCGCGCGCGTGCTCCTCGCTCTCGCTGTCCGACAGTTCGAGGAGCACGGCCTGTGCGTGCGATTCTGCAAACGGATAGCGCATCTGCGGGAAATGCTTGCCGACGAGCTTCAGACAGAAATCCGACATCAGTTCGAAGCCGGTCAGCAGCGGTCCGGCAAAGCGCTGCGTGAGCGCGAGAAATTCGAGTGCCGCATGCGGCGACGCAAGCGCCGCGAGCGCCGTGACGCGCGCGGCCGGTTGCGGATGCAGCTTCATGACAGCGGCGGTGATGATGCCGAGCGTGCCTTCGGCACCGATGAAGAGGTCGCGCAGGTCGTAGCCGGTGTTGTCCTTGCGCAGCCCGCGCAGGCCGTCCCAGAGTTCACCTTGCGCCGTGACGATTTCGAGGCCGAGACACAGTTCGCGCGTGTTGCCGTAACGCAGGACGCCAGTGCCGCCCGCGTTCGTCGCGAGATTGCCGCCGATCGTGCAGCTGCCTTCCGCCGCGAGGCTGAGCGGAAACAGACGGCCGGCTTCCTGCGCGCGGGCCTGGACGTCGGCGAGCACGACGCCTGCTTCGACGGTGATCGTGTTGTTGTGCGGATCGATATCGCGAATGCGGTTCAGGCGCTTCAGGCTCAGCACGGCCTGCTCGCCGCTGCTGTCGGGTGTTGCGCCGCCGGCGAGTCCGGTGTTGCCGCCTTGCGGGACGATCACGATGCGATGTTCGACGGCAAGCCTGACGAGCGCCGCCACCTCCCCGGCCGACGACGGGCAGAGCACCGCAAGCGTGGCGCCGGTGTAGCGGCGGCGCCAGTCGGTGACGTACGGCGCGGTGTCGTGCGGGTCCGTCAGGACGTGCGCGGCGCCAATGGCCGCGCGGCATGCGTCGACGAACGTGTGATGGCGGGAGGCTTCAGCAGGTTGAGTCATGATGGTCGGTCAGTGTGTATTGCGGGCTTCGGGCGTGGGTTCCTGTCTTGCGTGCGCGATGCATGCGACCGGCATGCATATCTGTTTCAGCCGATTTTCCACGTGTGTGGCGTGCGTGGCGTGCGCATTACGGCTGTTCATACGGCGGCTTTCTTCGCGCGCTTCGCCGCGCGTTTGTAGGGCGCGACGTAGCCGAGCGCGCAGACAAAGAAAACGCCCGCGAGCACCGTTTCGAACCAGCCGAGCCGTGCGCTCAGGCCCGCATCGGTCATGCCGCGCACGATGCCTTCCGCGAGATAAGGCAGCACCAGCATCGAAGCCCATTGCAAGGTGTACACGCGATGGCGCAGCACGCCGCCCAGCGCGAAACACAGCGGCACGGCCTTCAGCACGAGCGCCGAGCCGCCTGGACGCAGCGGCGCAAGCCACCATTCCCACGCGATCGACAACACGATCAGCGCGATCAGCGTCACCGAGGCGCCGTGCGCGAAGCCGCGCGGCGCGCTAACGGGCGCGGTCGATGGCTCGGGTGCTGGAGTGAGGCCCGCGGGCGGCACATGCGGTGTGTTCATGGCCGCTCGCTCATCATCGAAGCCGCCCGGGCAACGCGCGTGCCCAGCGCGATCGCGAGCGTTTTTTCGTCGGCGGAAATACCCTGTCCGGCCGAGCCCGCGCGCGCGAAATGCGACGCGCCGTAGGGTGTGCCGCCGGTCTGCGTGGTGGTGAGCGTGCTCTCGGTGTACGGAATGCCGAGGATCATCATGCCGTGGTGAAGGAGCGGCAGCATCATGGAAAGCAGCGTGGTTTCCTGCCCGCCGTGCAGGCTGCCCGTCGACGTAAACACGCAGGCCGGCTTGCCAGCGAGCGCGCCGGAAAGCCACTGGGGTGTCGTGCCATCGAGGAAATATTTGAGCGAAGCGGCCATGTTGCCGAAGCGGGTGGGAGAACCGAGCGCGAGCCCGGCGCATTCCTCGAGATCGCGCAGTTCGACATACGGCGGGCCCCCGGCGGGAATGTCCGGCTGGGTCGCCTCGCAGACGGTCGAAACGGGCGGCACGGTACGCACGCGCGCCTGCATGCCCGGCACGCTGTCGATGCCGTGTGCGATCGCCAGCGCAAGCTCGCGCGTGGCGCCGTGACGGCTGTAATAGAGCACAAGAATGTCTTTCATAGGCCTCGTCGGTGAGCGGGTATTATAGGGGCTGGGTCCGCGCGCACGTTGCGCGGCGGGCGGTTTCGCGCGGCGAAGGAGGTGCTTTTGTTGTCCAGAATGCGTGTCGATCTCGACGTAGTCCGGCGTCTTGCGCAGTTTGCCGCGCAACGCAGCAGCGAAGACCGTATTCCGCAGGTGGCCGGCAGCCTCACGTTCACCACGATGCTCGCGATAGTCCCGCTCGCGACGGTCGCGTTTGCTCTCTTCACCGCATTTCCGATTTTTGCGTCGTTCCGGGTGTCGCTGCAGGATTTTCTCGCCGACCATCTGATGCCCGCGCAGATCAACAACCAGATTTTCAACTGGCTGAACGAATTTGCGTCGAAGGCTAAAGGCCTGACGACGATGGGCATGATCTTCCTGTTCCTCACGTCGGTGATGACGATGATGACGGTCGAATCCGCCTTCAACGTGATCTGGCGCGTGCGCAAGCCGCGACCTTTCGCGCAGCGCGTGCTGGTCTACTGGGCGATTCTCACGCTGAGCCCGCTGCTGATCGGCTTCAGCCTGTCGATTTCCTCCTATCTCTTCACGCAGTCGATGGCGTTCACCGGCGCGCAGCACGTGCCGACCGTGATCGAATGGGCGTTGACGGGTGCGGCGTTGCCGCTCACCGCGCTCGCGTTCACGATGCTGTACGTCTATCTGCCGAACTGCCGGGTCGAATGGCGCGACGCGGTGGTCGGCGGCCTGTGCGCCGCACTCGCCTTCGAACTCGCGAAACGCGGCTTTGGCTATTACATCCGGCGCATTCCAACGTACACGGCCGTCTACGGCGCGTTCGCCGCGCTGCCGATGTTCCTGCTCTGGATGTATCTCAGCTGGTTCGTCACGCTGGCGGGCGCGATGATCGCCTCGGCGTTGCCGGCCATCCGCACCGGCCAGTTCCACCGGCCGCAGTTTCCCGGCAGCGACCTGTTCGACGGACTCGAACTTCTGGCACGGCTCTCCGAAGCCCGTGAAGCCGGCAAGCCGGGCTACACGATCCAGCAGCTCGCGCGCATGCTTCGTCGCGATATGGATACGACCATCCGTATCACGCGAGAACTCGAAAACCGCGAGTGGGTTGCGCACCTGGAGGAAAACGGCGCGCAGCCGCACTTTCTGCTGCTCGCGAACCCGAACCAGATTACCGTTGCGCACCTGTTCGCGATGTTCGTCATCGACCGCCCGGAACTGGAGTACCAGTTGAATCTCGATTCGACGCGCGTGGATGGCGCATCGCTGCTCGCCGCACTCGATAACGACAAACTCGACATTTCGCTTGCTTCGCTGCTGCTGACGCGGGCCGCCGCACGCGCGTCCGACAGCGCCGGGGACGACGCACAGCGGCGGGCGATGCCGCATCAGACGGCGTAGTTCGACGAGCGTCGCGATTACGGCTACGGCCCGAACGGTTCGTCGCTCGTCATTATTCTGCTATCCCGCTAAAGCGGGATTTTCCCGGTGCAGATGTCCCTGAACATCACCCAGTCGCCCATCAGGCTGTAAACCGGATGCCGGAAGGTGGCGGGGCGATTCTTCTCGAAGAAGAAATGCCCGATCCACGCGCAGCCATAGCCGCAGACGAGGGCGGCCGGCAGCCATACCCAGCCGCCGGTGGCGAGCGCCATCGCAAGAAAGCCGATCACACCCAGCGAGCCCACGAAATGCAGCCGGCGCGATACCGGGTGACGATGCTCTTCCAGGTAGAACGGATAGAACTCCGCGAAACTCGCGAAGTGACCGGTATGAGTGGTGTGTGCCATCATCGCCTCCGTTTCTTCCATGCCCGGCCGTTACACGTCGCGTGCGCCATGCACGTGCTGCCGGACAACTGAATTCATTGTGCTGCTAACGGATCAAGGGCGCAACCTGGCCGTCCGGCCGATGGTGCGCGCCGCTGCGATTCGCTATCGTGGTGGCTGTCGCGCAGGTTCAGGGGTTCGGCGCGGCGCGGGATGCAAATGTGAACAGGGCGTCGAGCGTTGCGTCCGGCTGCTCGGACATCAGCGCATGCCCCGCGTCCAGCGTGACAGTGTCGACGGCGGCACCGGCGCGCGCAAACGCGTCGGCGAGCGTGCGCGAAGCGCGTGGCGGCGTCATGGCGTCGCGCCACCCGACAATCAACCGCACGGGGCATCGCACCTGCGCTGCCCGCGCGATGCCTTCCGTCCAGGCGTTGCAGGCGCTGAAGTCCGTGTGAAAGAGGCGGGGCTCGCCGGTGGCGGCGACGCGCTCCATCAGCCGCTGGTTCATGCCGTGCAGCCAGAAGCCCGGCCCGGGACACGACGGCTTGGCGGCGAAGGTCGAGTGCGACCACTGGTTGACCATCGCGATGGCGTCGGGTTCGCGGTTCGCCGCCGCGTCGAGCAGGGTATCGGAAACAGTCATGGGCGCGGCGGTGGCGAGCAGCGCGAGATGGGTCGCGCGCTTGGGGTAGCGCGCGGCGAAATCGAGCGCGATGAGCGAGCCCATGCTGTGGCCGGCGCAGAACGCGCGCGCGACACCCGCCGCGTCGAGCAGCGCGGCCAGCCAGTCGGCCATGGCGCCGATGTCGCGCAACGCGGGCCCGCGGCTGCGGTGATGACCCGGCAGGTCGACCGCGAGCACGCCGAAGCCGTGGTGCGCGAAGTAGCGGGTCTGCAGCGCCCATACGCTGTGGTCGTGTTCGGCGCCGTGAATGAACACGGCCGTTGGGAGCGCCGGATCGAACGGTTTGCCGCCGGTGTAGGCGTACGCGGGCTGGCCGTGAACCTCGAGAATCATGCGGACTCCTTGCGCGCGCCGCCTTCCCTGGGTGGGGTTGCCGCCCCGTTGCTTGCAGTGCCTTTCGCGGTGTCTTTCGCCGCGCCTGTACCGGCGGATTTCTGCGACGCCTTCAGCGCGCGCTTGAGATCGTCGATCAGGTCGTCGGGATCTTCGAGGCCGATCGACAGCCGGATCGTGCCTTCGGCGATCCCGGCTGCGGCAAGCGCGGCGGCGTCCATGCGGAAATGCGTCGTGGACGCGGGATGGATGACGAGCGAGCGCGCGTCGCCCACGTTCGCGAGGTGCGAGAAGAGGGAGAGCGTTTCGATGAACCGGCGCCCAGCGGCGCGGTCGCCCCGCAGGTTGAAGCTGAATACCGCGCCCGCGCCACGCGGCAAAAGACGTTTCGCGAGCGCGTGGTCGGCATGCGATTCCAGTTCCGGATACGCGACGGATTGCACCGCGGCGTGGGCGGCCAGAAACGCGACCACCTTGCGCGTGTTCGCGACGTGGCGTTCCATGCGCAGCGGCAGCGTCTCGATGCCCTGCAACAGCTGCCAGGCGGCCTGTGGATGCAGGCACGCGCCGAAGTCGCGCAGGCCCTCGCGGCGGGCGCGCAGCAGGAACGGCGCGACGGTGCTTTCCTCGGCGAACACCATGCCGTGAAAGCCTTCGTACGGCTCGGTAAATTCGGGAAAGCGCCCGGACGCCTCGAAGTCGAATGTACCGCCATCCACCAGCACGCCGCCGATCGTCGTGCCGTGTCCGCCGAGAAACTTGGTCGCCGAGTGGTAGACGAAGTCGGCGCCGAGGTCGAACGGCTTGATGAGGTACGGTGTCGTGAACGTCGAATCGACGAGCAACGGCACGCGGTGCTCATGGGCAATGCTCGCGACTGCGGCGATATCCAGCACGTCGAGGCCCGGATTGCCGAGCGTTTCGCCGAACAGCAGCCGTGTATTGGGACGCAGCGCGGCGCGCCAGGCGTCGAGGTCGCCCGGTTTGACGAACGTCGTTTCGATGCCGAAACGCCGGAGCGTGTAGTGCAGCAGGTTGTGCGAACCGCCGTAAAGCGCGCTGGATGCCACGATGTGGGAGCCAGCGCCCATCAGCGTGACGATCGCAAGGTGCAGGGCGGCCTGGCCGCTGGCGGTGCCGATCGCGCCGGCACCGTTCTCCAGCGCGGCGACGCGCTCCTCGAAGACGGCGACGGTCGGGTTCGACATCCGCGAATACACGTGGCCGGCGCGCTCCATGTTGAAGAGCGATGCGGCGTGGTCGGCGTCGCGGAACGAAAACGAGGTGGTCTGGTAGATCGGCGTGGCGCGGGCGCCGGTCGTCGGGTCGGGGGCAGCGCCGGCATGCAGCGCAAGCGTGTCGAAACGGTTGGCGGACATCGTGAGCGGCGGAGCCACGGGTGGCCCGGCGAAGGATGAAAGTGGGGGCCATCGTATCACCGGGGCCCGGGCGCGTCCGCATGCGGTTTGCCCGCTTTCCTTTTGCACCCCTTTCCGCTAGGATCGAAAGTCAGTCAGGCTTTACGGCATTACAGGAGACAATCATGCGAGTCAGCGACATCCTCAAGGTCAAGGGCAATACACTTTTCACCGTCACGCCCGATACCGCGCTGAGCGAAGCAGTCAACACAATGGCCGAGCACGATATTGGCTCGCTGGTCGTCATGGAATACGGCGATCTGGTCGGCATGCTGACCTTCCGCGAAATCATTCTCACGCTGCGCGAAAATGGCGGCAGCGTCGGCACGTCGACGATCCGCAAGATCATGGACGACCATCCGCTTACCTGTACGCCGGAAACGGATGTGAACGAAGTCCGCCGCATGATGATCGAGCATCACGTTCGTTATCTGCCCGTGCTCGAAAGTCGCACGCTGATGGGCGTGATCTCGTTCTATGACGTTGCCCGGGCGGTCGTCGAGGAACAGGGTTTCGAGAACCGCATGCTGAAGGCGTATATCCGCGACTGGCCCGAGCAGGAGCAGGAACAGTCGCGTTGAGCGTTCGCCGCAGCGGGCGGGCATAGATATAGATCGCCGTCCGCGTTCAATGCGTCGCTGCAGTAGAAATGGAATCTGAGCAGAAAGCGCGCGCGAAAGCGTGCGCTTTTTTTGTGTCCGCGCAGGCCGCTGGTCGCCCTTACCTCAAGTCCTGGTTACCGTTTTCATGAACGATCGTCCGTTACCTGGAGTCCGTCGCGCCAGTCGTCCTGGCGGGGAGCACGAATCGCAGTTCCGCCTGCTGCGGGAGCGCCGTTTCGCGCCGTTTTTCTGGACGCAGTTTCTCGGTGCGATGAACGACAACGTCTTCAAGATCGGCTTCTCGTCGCTGGTCACGTTTCAGACCGCGCGGTTTTCAGGCGTCGACGCGAAGACGGCCGCGTTTCTGATTTCGGCCGTGTTCATCCTGCCGTTTGTGCTGTTCTCGGCCACCTCGGGGCAGATCGCCGACAAGTACGACAAGGCGATGCTCACGCGCTTCGTGAAAACGTTCGAGATCGGCGTGATGCTGGTCGGCGGAGCAGGATTCGTGTTCCACAGCGCGGCGTTGCTGTATGTCTGCACGTTCCTGATGGGCGTCCATTCCACGCTGTTCGGTCCAGTGAAATACGCGTATCTGCCGCAGCATCTGTCGAAACAGGAACTTGTCGGCGGTAACGGGATGGTCGAGATGGGCACGTTCGTCGCGATCCTGATCGGGACGATCGTCGGCGGAGCGGCTGCGGGCTTTGTGGAACACGGTGCCGTGGTGCTCGCGTGTGGCTGCGTGGCGATTGCACTGGTCGGGCGGCTCGTGTCGGGTGCCGTGCCGGAGTCGGCCGCGCCGCATCCGGAGTTGCCCATCAACTGGGATCCGGTCAGCGAAACGTGGCGCAATCTGAAACTCGCCCGCGAAGACCGCACGGTGTTCCTGAGCCTGCTCGGCATTTCGTGGTTGTGGTTCGTCGGCGCCACGTTCCTGTCGTCGTTTTTCAGCTTCGCGAAAGACGTGCTCTCGGCAAACCCGGATGTCGTCACGGTGTTGCTCGGCACGTTCTCGATCGGTATCGGCATCGGCTCGCTGCTCTGCGAACGGCTGTCGAAACGACGCATCGAGATCGGTCTTGTGCCGCTCGGCTCGATCGGCATGAGCGTGTTCGCCATCGACCTCTACTTCACGAGCCACGCGATCCCGCCGGCCGCGCATCTGCTGGGCGTCGGCGAGTTTCTTTCGCTGTTGCCGCACTGGCGTATCCTCGCGGATCTTTTCCTGCTCGCGATGTTCGGCGGTTTCTACAGCGTGCCGCTCTACGCATTGATCCAGAGCCGCTGCCAGCCCGGCTATCGCGCGCGCATCATCGCGGCGAACAATATTCTGAATTCGCTGTTCATGATCGTGTCGGCGCTGATGGCGGTTGCGCTGAGTGCGGCGGGCGTCGGCATTCCTGGCATCTTTCTCGTGACGGCGATACTCAATATCGTGGTCGCCACCTACATCTATTCGCTCGTGCCGGAGTTTCTGCTGCGTTTTATCGCGTGGCTGCTGGTACACACGTTTTATCGCATCCGCCTCGTGCACGCCGAACGTATCCCCGAGGAGGGCGGCGCGGTGCTCGTGTGCAATCACGTGAGTTATCTCGATGCGGTCGTCATCATGGCGGAAAGCCCGCGGCCGATCCGTTTCGTGATGGACTACCGGATTTTTCGCTCGCCGTTTGCCGGATGGCTGTTTCGTCAGGCGAAGGCGATCCCGATCGCACCCGCGCACGAGAACCCGGAGATGCTCACGCGCGCCTACGAGACCTGTGCGAAAGCGCTCGCCGAAGGCGATCTGGTGTGCATCTTTCCCGAAGGCAAGCTGACGCGTACGGGCGATCTGAATCCGTTCCGGCATGGCGTGAGCGAAATCATCCAGCGCACGCCGGTTCCGGTCATCCCGATGGCGTTGCGCGGACTGTGGGGCAGCGTGTTTTCGCGGCATGAGGCCACGCACCTGCCCCGGCCGGTCCGCAAAGGCGTGATGAGCCGTCTGACGCTCGCGGTCGGCGAGCCGCTCGATCCGGTAACCGTTACGCCTGAAGGTTTGCAGCAGGTCGTGACGGAGTTGCGCGGCGCGCGTAAATAGCCGCGGCGCCACGATCGCCGGGTGTGCCTCGCGGCCAGGTCCGGCTGCGTGTTTCCAGCGGGCGGCGGGCATTCGAACAGGGCCCGCGCCGCTCGCCGGAGGGCGCGTTCAGGCGGACGGGCTGGCATAATAGCGGCTTCCCCGCCTTTCTTTGGACGACGCTCATGTCCGGCAATACCCTTGGTACGCTTTTCACCGTCACGACCTTTGGCGAATCGCACGGTCCGGCAATCGGCTGTGTCATCGATGGCTGTCCGCCGGGAATGGCGCTGACGGAAGCCGATATCCAGTTCGAACTCGATCGCCGCAAGCCGGGCACGTCGCGTCATGTCACGCAGCGCCAGGAAGAGGACAAGGTCGAGATTCTCTCGGGCGTCTTCGAAGGCACGACCACCGGCGCGCCGATCGCGCTCCTGATCCGCAACACGGACCAGCGCAGCAAGGATTACGGCAACATCGCCGATACGTTCCGGCCGGGGCACGCCGATTACACCTACTGGCAGAAATACGGTATCCGCGACTATCGCGGCGGCGGCCGTTCGTCGGCGCGTCTGACGGCACCGGCCGTCGCGGCCGGTGCGGTCGCGAAGAAATGGCTGCGCGAGAAGTTTGGTACCGAAATTCGCGGCTACATGAGCGCGCTGGGCGAGATCGACGTGCCGTTCGTCGACTGGTCGCATGTGCGGGAGAACCCGTTCTTCGCGCCGAACGCCGACATCGTCCCGCAGCTCGAAGAATATATGGACGCGCTTCGCAAGGATGGCGACTCGATCGGCGCGCGCATCAATGTGGTGGCATCGGGCGTGCCGGTGGGGCTCGGCGAGCCGCTCTTCGACCGTTTCGATGCCGATATCGCGCACGCGATGATGGGCATCAACGCGGTGAAGGGTGTGGAGATCGGCGCGGGTTTCGCGAGCGTCGCGCAACGCGGCTCGGTACATGGAGATGAACTGACGCCGGAAGGCTTCGTCGGCAATCACGCCGGCGGCGTGCTCGGCGGTATTTCGAGCGGGCAGGATGTGACGGTTTCGATCGCGATCAAGCCGACGTCGAGTATCCGTACGCCGCGTCGCTCGATCGACAAGGCGGGGCAACCGGCTATCGTCGAAACGTTCGGACGTCATGATCCGTGTGTCGGCATCCGCGCGACGCCGATCGCGGAAGCGATGCTCGCGCTGGTGATGATCGATCACGCGCTGCGGCATCGCGCGCAATGTGGCGATGTCGTCGTCGCCACGCCGAAGATCGCGGCAAGCGCACCTTGATGCGCTGAAGTCAGCACGCTGTGTAGCGCTTTCGTACGGCGAATGGCGCAGGCGCCGAGAAACAAAAAGCCCCGCTCGGTCGCGGGGCTTTTTACTCTTTTTACTGCATCACAGTGCAGCCGGATCACATATTCGGATAGTTCGGCCCACCGCCACCTTCGGGCGTGACCCACACGATGTTCTGCGTCGGGTCCTTGATGTCGCACG
>NZ_CAJQZB010000048.1:0-45060 GCF_907164545.1 Paraburkholderia gardini
CCGGTGCGGCCCGGGCTACATCTACGGCCGCCACCGGCAGCCCTGCGGGCGGGGCCTTCGTCATTTCCGGCGAACCACGCTGGCGGCAGCGCGCGGACGGGGTGTCGCCGGAACGCTGCTACAGCGTCGAACGCGACGCTCTGCCGCACATTGCGCACCCGAACCTGAGCTTTTTTCACTTGACAAGCGTTCTCCCCTTGGGAAGAACCCCGCTTGACCGGACGTTCGCGGCTCCTATACTCTTTCGGAGCTTTCGGGGTGCCCGTCGGCTATCCGCCCACGGGGGCCGGTATCCGCCGACATGGGCGGACTATTCAATAAAAGTAAAGAAGAGGAGACGTCATGGCTCACGACGCCGACGCCAACAAGTCCAGCAAAGGCTGGTTGTGGCTGTTGCTACTCCCCTGGATCGCGATGATCTGGGTGCCGTCCTACAACAAGGTCGAACCGCAGCTGTTCGACTTCCCGTTCTTCTACTGGTACCAGTTGCTGTGGGTGCTGATCAGCGCCGTCATCACCGCACTCGTGTACTTCAAGACCAAAAAGCGCCCGACCGCCAACGGTTCGCAAGGGGGCGCCAAATGAACGCTACCGCAACCTTTGTCTTCGTCCTGTTCTTTGTCGGCGTCACGATTCTCGGCTTCGTCGCGGCCCACTGGCGCCGCGGTGATCTCGCGCATCTGGAAGAGTGGGGCCTCGGCGGCCGTCGCTTTGGCACGATCGTCACGTGGTTCCTGCTGGGCGGCGACCTGTACACGGCGTACACGTTCGTGGCGGTGCCGGCGCTCGTGTTCGGCGCCGGCGCGACGGGCTTCTTCGCGCTGCCGTACACCATCCTGATCTATCCGTTCGCGTTCGTCGTGTTTCCGAAGTTGTGGAGCATCGCGAAGCGGCATGGCTACGTGACCTCCGCCGACTTCGTCAGCGCGCGGTACGGTAGCCGCATGCTCGCGCTGGCGGTTGCCGTGACCGGCATCGTGGCGACGATGCCGTACATCGCGCTGCAACTGGTCGGTATCGAAGTGGTGATCGGCGGGCTCGGTTTCGACACGACGGGCTTTATCGGCGATCTGCCGCTCATTATCGCGTTCGCGATCCTGGCGGCGTACACGTACACCTCGGGTCTGCGTGCGCCGGCGATGATCGCGGTCGTCAAGGACGTGCTGATCTACATCACGATCATCGCGGCGGTCATCGTGATTCCGCCGCAACTCGGTGGCTTCGGGCATATCTTTTCGGCCGTGCCGCCCGCCAAGCTGCTCCTGAAGGCGCCGGATGTGGGCAGTCTGAACGGCTATAGCGCGTATGCGACGCTAGCGGTCGGTTCGGCGCTTGCGCTCTTCCTGTACCCGCACTCGATCACGGCCGTGCTGTCGTCGAAGTCGGGTAACACGATCCGCCGCAACATGGCGATGTTGCCGGCCTATTCACTGGTGCTGGGTCTCCTCGCGCTGCTCGGCTTCATGGCGCTTGCCGCCGGCGTGAAGGACATGCCGGAATTCGTGCCGTACTTCAAGGCGTTCGGTCCGAACTTCGCAGTGCCGGCGCTGTTCCTGCACTTCTTCCCGTCGTGGTTCGTCGGTGTCGCGTTCGCGGCGATCGGCATTGGCGCGCTGGTGCCGGCGGCGATCATGTCGATCGCGGCCGCGAACCTGTACACGCGCAACATCCACAAGGAGTTCGTGAACCGCAACATGACGCACGAGCAGGAGACGAACGTCGCCAAGCTCGTGTCGCTGATCGTCAAGGTCGGCGCGGTGGCGTTCATTCTCGGCCTGCCGCTGACGTATGCGATCCAGTTGCAGCTGCTCGGCGGGATCTGGATCATCCAGACACTGCCCGCGATCGTGCTTGGCCTGTACACGCGCATGCTCGACTACCGCGGCCTGCTGGCCGGCTGGGCCGTCGGCATCGTGACCGGCACGTGGATGGCGATTTCGCTGAAGCTGGCGGGCTCGATCTTCACGATTCACCTGTTCGGCATGGCGATTCCGGGCTATGCGGCAGTGTGGTCGCTGATCGTGAACCTGGTGGTGTCGGTGGTCGTGAGCCTCCTGGTGCGCGCGCTCGGCATGACAAAGTCGGAAGACCGCACGCGTCCGGAAGACTATCTGGACGTGGTCGAAAGCTGATCGAAAGATACCCGGCGGCGCACCGCGCGCCTCCGGAAGTCTGCTGTACTCAAAACGCCCGCGACGAAAGTTGCGGGCGTTTCTGCTTCTGGTGCGGGATACTGGGCATTCGTTGAACGTATCCTTCAACGCCTTCACCTGAAATCCGCCTCGATACGCATGCCCACTGCCGATTCCGACCGCCTTCAAACCCGTCGCGCGCACCCCGGTCGCGCCCGGCGCCTCTTGCGCACGATCGTCTCGCCGTACTACCGCTATCGTCACGCGAAGCTCTTTCACAGCCTGCGTGTCGGTCTGGCCATGCTGGTGTCGATTCTGGCGACGGCCGGCATCGACGTGCCGCACGGCATCTGGGCATCGGTGACGCTGCTGGTGGTGATCGGCGGCCTGCAGCACCACGGCAACATCCGCAAGAAGGCCGCCGATCGGGCGGCGGGTACACTGCTCGGCGCGTCGATCGGGCTTGTGCTGATCCTGCAGCGTGACCTGATCGGTTCGCTGCCGCTCACGTATGTGCTGATGTCGGTGGTGGCGGCGATCTGCGCGTGGTTCGCGATCGGCAAGGCGGGCTACGTCGCGCTGCTGACGGCGATCACGATGTGCATTGTCGCGGGTCAGGGCGAGAATCTGATCGACGTCGGCCTCTGGCGCACGCTGAACGTGCTGATCGGCATCGTGATCGCGCTGGCGTTTTCCTTCGCGCTGCCGCTGCACGCCACGTACTCGTGGCGCTACCTGCTGGCGGATAATCTGCGCGCCTGCGCGCGCCTCTATGCGCGTCTCGTGCGAGGCGATAGCCCCCCATCCCCGGACGACACCCTGAAGACGTTCCTCGCGCTCAATGCGCGGCTCGTGCAGTTGCGCTCGCTGATTCCATCGGTGGCGAAGGAGATCGACGTGCCGCAGGCCCAGCTGGAGGAAATCCAGCGTCTGCACCGGGCGGTGCTAAGCGCGCTGGAACTGATGTCGACGGGCACGATCGCACATCTCGATGCCGCCGGCCGTGCGGCCTTCGCGCGGGAATGCGGGATCGAGGTGGACGCCGTGCGAACCGCGCTGCTCGGCATGGCACGCGCATTGCGCTTCGCGGGCGCGACGCGTTTTCACGTTCCTCGCGCGTCGACGCTCGCCGCGCCGCCGGATCCGGCGCTGCTGGCCAGCCTGCCCGTGGACCTGCATGGTCCGTACTGGCTCGGGCTGCGGCTGGCGGAACAGGTCGACAGCCTGCGCGCGTTGTTGCTGGAAACCGAGGCGAACTGGAATATCGAGCAAGGCACGCGCGTCGCCGCCTGAGCGGCGAGCACGCATGCGCGGCATGAGGCGCGTGCCGGAACCGAAGGACTTAGGCGCCTTCGTGGGGAACGGTCACCATCCACGGAATGCCGAATTTGTCGGCGACCATGCCGAAGCCTTTCGACCAGAACGTCGCCTGCCACGGCATCATCACGCTGCCGCCTTCAGCCAGCGCGTTGAAGTATTTTTCGGCCGACGGGACGTCGTCGGCGGTGAGCGAAAGACTGAACCCGGCGGGTCGCGGCGATGCGCTGTTGCAGTCGCCGTCGGATGCCATCAGTTCGGTCGCGCCGATCCGGAACGTCGTGTGCATGATCTTTTCTTCATTGCCCGGCGGCATGGTCTGGCCGGTGGACGGCGGCGCGTCCTTGAAGCGCATCTGGAACAGCACTTCGGCGCCGAGTTTCTCGCCGTAAAACTTCATCGCCTCTTCACAGCGACCGTTGAAGAACACATAAGGCTGAACTTGCATCGTCGTCTCCTTGAGAGTGTCGCGGGGTGTCCGCGCAAGCAGTGCCTCCCGCCGTCCCGTTGTGCGGGAGCGCGCCAGAAAGCGACCGTGCAGAAGATTGTAGACGCCGCCTCGCGTGCGTTTGTGACAGTGTGTGAGGAGAGGTGAAAGCGGGGCAGCGCCCGAAGCGCTGGCAAGGCCGTGCGCGTGACCGCAAGCGGGTCACGCGCAGGTGAAACGGTTCGCGTCAGGCGAGTGCGCGTTGTCCGGTATTCCCGGCGCGGCCCGACGTTGACCCTAGCGCAGACTTTCGATGAGCTTTTCGAGTTTGACCGCGTCGGCGGCGAACGTGCGGATGCCTTCCGAGAGCTTTTCCGTGGCCATCGCTTCTTCGTTCAGCAGGAAGCGGAACGACGGCTCGTCGACCGGCACGCGCGCGATGTTCTCGTTCTTGCCGGTTTCCGCCGACAGCTTGCGCTCGACCTTGTCATTGCTGTCGTGCAGTTTTTGCAGCAGGTCCGGGCTGATGGTCAGCAGATCGCAGCCGGCCAGTTCGGTGATCTGCGAGGTCGTGCGAAAGCTCGCGCCCATCACTTCGGTCGGGTAGCCGAACTTCTTGTAGTACGCATAAATGCGGCGCACCGACTGCACGCCCGGGTCGTTCGCGCCGCCGTCACGCGCTTCGTCCCAGTTGCTGCCGGCGTTCTTCTTGTACCAGTCGTAGATCCGGCCGACGAACGGCGAGATCAGCTGCGCGCCCGCTTCAGCACACGCGACGGCCTGGGCGAGCGAGAACAGCAGCGTCATGTTGCATTTGATGCCGTCCTTCTGCAGCACTTCGGCGGCGCGGATGCCTTCCCATGTCGACGCGAGCTTGATCAGCACGCGTTCGCGTCCGATGCCGGCAGCCTTGTAGAAACCGATGAGTTCGTGGGCCTTGTCGATCGACGCCTTCGTATCGAACGACAGGCGTGCGTCGACCTCGGTCGAGACGCGGCCCGGAATGATCTTGAGAATCTCGGTGCCGAAGGCGATCAGCAACTGGTCGATGATGGCGCTGACCGGTTTCGATGCGTGATCGCGGACGGTCTTTTCGAGCAGCGGACGGTAATCGTCCTTCTGCACCGCCTTCAGGATCAGCGACGGGTTGGTCGTCGCGTCCTGCGGCTTGTACTGCGCGAGTTGCTGGAAGTCGCCCGTATCTGCGACGACGGTGGTGTACTGCTTGAGTTGATCGAGTGCGGTTGTCATGTCGAGCCTTCTGGGCGCGCACGCGCCGTGGTCCAGGGGAAGATGGGACTGCCGCCATGCCGCTGCGGCAGCGGTCATCATGCGGCATTCATGCGATGGAACTGTGAAGCTTACCGCGAAGCGCCGCTCAATAACGCTATTTTATGGCGGATCGGGTGATAGCGTTTTTACAGGGCACGTATTCCACAATCCGGTGCCAGTGCGCTGGCGTCATGCCCGGCGCGCGTTCAGCACGAGCTGTGTCAGCACGCCGGCAACCAGGCCCCAGAAAGCGGAGCCGATCGACAGCAGCGTCAGGCCCGAGGCCGTCACCATGAAGGTGACGAGCGCCGCTTCGCGCTGCTTCGCGTCCTGCATCGCGTTGGTGAGACCGCTCATGATCGAGCCGAACAGCGCGAGCGCGGCCACCGATACGATCAGCGCATTCGGCAGTGCAGCAAAAAGTGCCGCGATCGTCGCGCCGAAAATGCCGGCGATCAGGTAGAAGGTGCCGCACCAGACAGCCGCCGTGTAGCGTTTCGCGTGGTTTTCGTGCGCTTCGGGGCCTGTGCAGATCGCGGCCGTGATCGCCGCGAGATTGATGCCGTGCGAGCCGAACGGCGCGAGGATCAGCGACGCGATGCCTGTCGTGGCGATGAGCGGCGAGGAGGGCGTCGTATAGCCGTCCGCGCGCAGCACGGCGATGCCGGGTACGTTCTGCGACGCCATCGCGACCACGAAGAGCGGAATGCCGATACTGACGATCGCGGAAACCGAAAACACCGGCATCGTGAGCACCGGGTGCGCAAGCGCGATATGAAACTGGCTGAAGTTGAGAAGGCCCAGCGTGCCCGCGAAGGCGGTGCCCACAATCAACGTCGTCACGATCGCGTAGCGGGGCGCCACGCGCTTGACGACGAGGTACGTGAAGAACATCACGAGCACGAGCGCGGTCTGGACCTGCGCCGCGCGGAAGATCGCGATACCGATCTCGAAGAGAATACCCGCCAGCAGCGCCGACGCGATGCCTGCCGGAATCTTCTTCATCAGCGTATCGAACCAGCCCGTCAGGCCGACCACCGTCAGCAGCAACGCGCAGACGATGAACGCGCCGATCGCCTCCGGATAGGCGACATTCGGCAGCGACGTCACCAGCAGCGCGGCCCCTGGTGTCGACCACGCGATGACGACCGGCGCGCGGAACTTCAGCGACAGCCCGATCGTGCTGAGCCCCATGCCGATCGACAGCGCCCAGATCCACGATGAAATCTGCGCGTCGGTGAGATGCGCGGCCTGGCCTGCCTGGAACATCAGGACGAGCGAACTCGTATAGCCCGTCATCATCGCGACGAAGCCCGCGACGACCGCCGATAACGACGTGTCGGCAAACGGCCGCAGCTTCGCGGGACGTGCGGCGGAAGGGGAGAGTTCAGGCGTGGAAGACTGCGTCATGCGGATTCTTTCTTTCGTGAGAAGGATGAATGAGGCGTTATTTGCTGAGCACGCGCATCGCGGTTTCGAGTCCGGCGAGCGTCAGCGGATACATGCGCTGGCCGAGCACTTCGCGGATGATCGAGACCGACTGGCGGTATTCCCACAGACCTTCCGGTTCGGGGTTGAGCCACGCGTGATGCGGGAACTGGTCGGCCAGACGCCTGAGCCAGACGGCGCCCGGCTCGGTGTTGTTGTACTCGACCGAACCGCCCGCCTGCACGACTTCGTACGGGCTCATCGTCGCGTCGCCGACGAAGATCAGCTTGTAGTCGGGCGTGAACTTGTGCAGCACATCGAACGTCGGCGTGCGTTCCGCGTGACGGCGGCGGTTGTTCTTCCACAGGTAGTCGTAGACGCAGTTGTGGAAGTAGTAGAACTCGAGGTGCTTGAATTCGGCTTTGGTCGCCGAGAACAGCTCTTCGGTGCGCTTGATGTGGTCGTCCATCGAGCCGCCGACGTCGAGCAGCATCAGCACTTTCACGTTGTTGTGACGCTCGGGCACCATCTTCAGATCGAGCCAGCCGGCATTCGCCGCGGTGCTGCGGATCGTGTCGGGCAGATCGAGTTCCTCGGCGGCGCCTTCACGCGCGAAACGGCGCAGGCGGCGCAAGGCGATCTTGATGTTGCGCGTGCCGATTTCGACCTGATCGTCGTAATCCTTGTAGGCGCGCGCTTCCCACACTTTCACGGCGCTGCGATTGCCGGATGCCTCGCCGCCGATGCGAATGCCCTCCGGGTTATAGCCGCCGTGTCCGAACGGCGACGTGCCGCCCGTGCCGATCCATCTGTTGCCGCCTTCATGACGCTCTTTCTGCTCTTCGAAGAGCTCTTTCAGGCGTTCCATCAGCTTGTCGAGACCGCCCATCGCCTCGATCTGCGCTTTCTCCTCGGGCGTGAAGTCGCGTTCGAGTTTCTTCTTCAGCCAGTCGAGCGGGATGTCGAACGCGAGCTCCGTCTTGCCCGCGACGCCGCGAAAATACGCGCCGAACGCCTGATCGAAGCGGTCGAAATACTGCTCGTCTTTCACAAGCGTGAGACGCGCGAGATAGTAGAAATCGTCGAGCGACGGCGCGATGACGTTCGCCTTGAGCGCTTCGAGGAGCGTCAGGTATTCCTTCACCGAAACCGGCAGCTTCGCGGTGCGCAACGAATAGAAGAAGTCGATCAGCATGCTGTTTCCTCTGCGTGTCCGGGCCCGTGCGTTGCCATGTTTCCGTGCGCTGGTTGTGAGCGGCGCGTCAGCGCGCGAGCTTGTACTTCAGATTGGCGCGCACGGCGGGCCATTCCGGTTCGATCACCGAGAACACGACGGTGTCGCGCAGCACGCCGTCCTTGCCTACCTGATGGTGGCGCAGGATGCCGTCCTGCTTCGCGCCGAGCCGGGCGATCGCGGTACGCGACTGATGGTTCATGAAATGCGTGCGGAACTCGACCGCGATCGCATGCAGCGATTCGAACGCATGCGTGAGCAGCAGGAGCTTTGCCTCGGTGTTGAGCGGCGTGCGCTGCACGCGTTTCGCGTACCACGTGTGGCCGATTTCGAGCCGGCGATTGACGGAATCGACATTGAAAAAACGCGTCGAACCGACGACGTCGCCCGTCGCATCGCGCACCACGAACGGATGCGCGCCGAGATTGTCGCGCATGGCAAGCGCGGCTTCGATCCACGCGCGCCCGGTACCGGGCGCGGGCACCGAGGTGTACCAGAGCTTCCACAGTTCGCCGTCGGCGGCTGCGGCTGCGATGGCCTGTTCGTGATCGAGCGTCAACGGCTCAAGCGTGACGTGCTGTCCCTTCAGCGTAACGGGCTCTATCCAGCGGCTCATGTGACGGCTCTCCAGACGTGTTCGATTGATCTCTGCATCCCGGCACCGGCTGGGCAGGTGGGCCGCGACATACTGTCGCAGTCCGTGCCTTCGCGTCCTCGCACCGGGCGCCGGCCTAGCGGTTATTGCGGTTCATGAAAATGAGGCGCTCGAAGAGGCCCACGTCCTGCTCGTTCTTCAGCAGCGCGCCGTGCAGCGGCGGGATGATCTGCTTCTGGTCGGGCGAGCGCAGCGCTTCGGGCGGGATGTCTTCGGCGAGCAGCAGCTTCAGCCAGTCGAGCAGTTCGGACGTCGACGGCTTTTTCTTCAGGCCCGATACGTTGCGCAGCTCGAAAAAACTCTGCAATGCGGCGGCCAGCAGCGCCTTCTTGATGCCCGGATAGTGGACCTCGACGATCTGCTGCATCGTCTGCGCATCGGGGAAGCGGATGTAGTGGAAGAAGCAGCGGCGCAAAAACGCGTCGGGCAGTTCCTTCTCGTTGTTCGACGTGATGATGACAAGCGGACGCTGTTTCGCCTTCACGAGTTCGCGCGTCTCGTATACGTAGAACTCCATGCGGTCGAGTTCGCGCAGCAGGTCGTTCGGGAATTCGATGTCGGCCTTGTCGATCTCGTCGATCAGCAGCACGACCTGTTCGTCCGATTCGAACGCCTGCCACAGCACGCCCTTGACGATGTAGTTGCGGATGTCCTTCACGCGCTCGTCGCCGAGCTGCGAGTCGCGCAGGCGCGAAACCGCGTCGTATTCGTAGAGGCCCTGCTGCGCCTTCGTGGTCGACTTGATGTGCCACTGGAGGAGCGGCATGCCGAGGGCGGCCGCGACTTCCTCGGCGAGCATGGTCTTGCCCGTGCCCGGCTCGCCCTTGATCAGGAGCGGGCGTTTGAGCGTCATCGCGGCATTGACCGCGAGCTTGAGATCGTCGGTGGCGACGTACTGCGATGAGCCTTCGAAGCGCATGGCGAACTGCTCTCCTGGAAAAAGACCAGTATAAGTCAGAAGCCCTGTCGCGCCGAAGCGCGCTCGGGTAGGGTGTGAACCCGGCGCGGCATGCGTTTGCCCGCGCCGGTGAAGTGTCGGTGAAGTGCCTGGACGCTGTCCATGACGTGCCTTCGATGGGCTCTCGATGTGCCTGCGATGGAGGCGGGCGGCATGCCGGGCCGGTGCGGTAATGGAGGCTTCGCGCCTGCCATATGGACGCCCGGCGTAGCGTCGCGGTACAATTAGCCCGATTTTTTTGGCCTGCGTGGCACCTCTACAAGAATAACGGCGCAGGCCGTTGCCTTTTCCGGGCGCCCGTTTTCCCCTCATGCCAGGTTAGAACCTATGAACAGAATCGTCGGCAAACACCTCGTGATCGCAGCGCTGTCAGCGCTCGCAGGCTTTGCGGCCAGCGCGCAGGCCGCGGACGTCGTTGGCAACGCGAAGGCGGGCCAGGGCAAGGTCGCGATGTGTATCGGCTGCCACGGCATCCCCGAATATCGCACGGCGTACCCGGAGGTCTACCGGGTGCCGATGCTGGGCGGCCAGAACCAGGCCTACCTCGAAAGCGCGCTGCGCGCCTACCGGAAGGGCGACCGCCATTTCGGAACGATGCATGCCATTACATCGTCGCTGTCGGATCAGGACATCGCCGACGTCGCGGCGTACTACGCGGCGCAGACATCCTCTTCGAAGAACAATCCCGACAAGTGACCGGTACAGGTCACCCACGGTTCACCACATTCGCGGGATAGGAGAATTCATGAAGAAGCCCCATCAGGCACTCCACACGGCATTGAAGACTGTGTGCGCGACAGTTGCATTCACCGGCCTCGTCGCAGCAAACGCGGCACATGCCGCGGACGCCTCCAACGGCAAGGTGCTCGCCGACGCGCATAACTGCGCGGCCTGCCACGGTGTGAATCTGAACAAGCCGGTGAGCCCGGAGTATCCGAAGCTCGCGGGTCAGCACGCCGACTACATCTACTGGGCGCTGCGCCAGTATCAGATGGGCACCGACAACCCGCACCTCGGTCGCAACAACGCGATCATGAAGGCGCAGGTGCAAAGTCTGTCGCAAAGCGACATGAAAGACCTCGCCGCCTACATCCAGTCGCTCGACGGCGATCTCGTGCAGAAGAAGTAAGCACGGCGTTTTTCAGCAAGTCGAAACGGAACACCCTGCCTTTGGCGGGGTGTTTTGCTTTGGGGCTTCGGTGTTGCTTCCAGCAGACTTCGCGCGGACTTCAGGTTTCCTGCGCGCGGGCGGCGTGACGGCGTGAAGCCGGTCAGTCGCGTGATGCGCGGCGTTCGATGCGGGCGAGGTACGCGTCGGTGTCCGGCGGCGTGCCGGTGCGCTGCGCTTCCCAGATCGTTTCGCCGAGGCAATCCATGATTGCGTGCTGTGCGTCGTGCGTCGAGCCGAGTCGCGATGCGAGCCGCTCGTGCGCCGCACGGATGCCCGGCGGCTGGTCGATCGACAGCTGTTCGGTGATCGCCAGATGCATCGACAGATGCAGGAACGGGTTCGTCTGGCCGCGCTCCGGTGAGTAATCCTGCGACGGCGCGGCTTCGGCGTTCGTGAGGTCGGCGTGATACTCGGGGTGCTCGACGATCCAGTCGGCGGCAATCGCCTCGAGCGGCGTCAGGATTTCGCCCGCGCGCTGCTTGCGCCAGGTGTCGGTGAAAAAGAGGCGAACTTCGTCGCGGCTGGGATTGAACATCGTGAGCTGTATCGGATGGGGACGGCGTGCTTGTCGCAACGGCAAGCCGCTATTTTACGTCGTTGGGCAAACGCTCGCTGACCTGACGGCGCGGGTTCTGGCGACAGGTGCGTGCCGCACCGCGCCGGCACCGGTAGCGCCGCCCGACGCCTGGCGTTGCCGCTCAAAGCTCCGGCGGTGGCGTCTTCGGCCGGTATTCGCACAACGGCTCGATGGCGCAATGCCAGCATTCCGGCCGGCGCGCCTTGCATACATATCGGCCGTGCAGGATCAGCCAGTGGTGCGCGTCGTGCTGGAACGCGGCGGGCGTGAACTTCTCCAGCGCGATTTCGACGGCGCGCACGTCCTTGCCCGGTGCGAGTCCGGTTCGATTGGCAACCCGAAAGATGTGCGTGTCGACGGCGATCACCGGATGGCCGAACGCGGTATTCAGGATCACGTTCGCGGTCTTGCGGCCGACCCCCGGCAGACTCTCCAGCGCCTCGCGGTCGTCGGGTACTTCGCCGCCGAACCTGTCGAGCAGGATGCGGCAGGTCGCGATGACGTTCTTCGCCTTCGTGCGGTAAAGACCGATCGTCCTGATGTAGCCGGCGACACCTTCCTCGCCGAGCGCGAAGATCGTTTGCGGCGTGTTCGCGACCGGGAACATCTTGCGCATCGCCTTGTTGACCGACACGTCGGTGGCCTGCGCGGACAACATGACGGCGATCAGCAGCTCGAACGGCGTCGTGTATTCGAGTTCGGTGGCTGGATGCGGGTTGAGTTCCTGGAGTGTCTCGAAGATCGCGCGGCGTTTGTTCGCGTTCATGCTGGATGTCAGGATTCCTGTGATGGGTTGCCGGGAGCGTCTTCCGCCGACGCCGGGCCGATGTCGCTGCCATCCTGCGCGATGCCGAGCCGGCGACGGCGCGTTTCG
Source organism: Paraburkholderia gardini (assembly GCF_907164545.1). Classification (NCBI taxonomy): domain Bacteria; kingdom Pseudomonadati; phylum Pseudomonadota; class Betaproteobacteria; order Burkholderiales; family Burkholderiaceae; genus Paraburkholderia; species Paraburkholderia gardini. The sequence continues at coordinate 12,046 of NZ_CAJQZB010000048.1, forward strand.
GCCGCGTCGATCTGCGCCTGGACCTCGGCGCTGACCTGCTGCGTGTTCTGCGGACCTTTGCCCTGCGCCACGAGCTCTTCCTTCTTTTTGCGGGCACGCTCGAGCGCGGCCTGGATGATCGCGCGTTTCTTTGCTTCAGGATCGTCGGCGAGGCCTGGAGAAGGCGTGGAAGGCGCGGCCGCAATCACAGCCGCCCCGGACGCAGCCGCCGCAGCGGGGGCGGCGCCTGATGCCCGGCGCGCCGCGGCGCGCGCTTCGGCGGCTTCGCGTTCGTGCGCGAGCCGCGCATTGCGCGCCTCGTAGCGTTCGCGGGCAGCGTCGGCGAGCGGTTGCGACCACGCATCCCACCCGGTGCGCTCGCCGGTGACCGGCACCATCGCGATACAGTCGACGGGGCAGGGCGGAACGCAAAGATCGCATCCGGTGCAGAGCGCGGCGATCATCGTGTGCATCTGTTTAGGCGCCCCGACGATCGCATCGACTGGACACGCCTGCATGCACAGCGTGCAGCCGATGCAGAGCGTTTCGTCGATGACGGCCACCGGACGTGGCCGCTCGACGCCGTTCTCCGGGTTCAGCGGAATCAGCGGCCGGCCGAGCAGGCGGGCAAGGCGCGCGATGCCTTCGGCGCCGCCAGGCGGGCACTGGTTGTGGCTGGCCTCGCCGCTGGCGATGGCCTCGGCGTAGGGGCGGCAACCGGTGTAGCCGCACTTTGTGCATTGCGTCTGGGGCAGCAGATTCTCGATGCGATCGGCTAGTGTTATGGAATCGGTCACGGTCACGACATCAGGGCTTGCCGGCGGCCGGTGCGGGACCTGAAACGGCCCGGCCGGGGCGCGCGGCGAGGGTGTGCGGCAAGGCTGGAGCGCTTGCGCGACGGGGCTTGCGCCAAATAAGGAATTATCGCCGATTTCCCTGATTGTGCTTCGCAAACCATGTGCCATAATCAAAGCGCTTTCTCGAAAGACCGCAACAGGGTGTCCCCCAACCATGGCGCGCCCGCTCAGTGCCGCAGGTACCTGGCCGAGGAGAGAGGCCGGCGGCACGATCCGGATAACGCGGCTCACGAAGCACGATGCCACCATGAATCAGCCGAAAATCAAAAGAGATCCTGAAGGCACCCGTCGCCGCATCCTGCTCGCGGCGGCAGAGGAATTTGCAAATGGTGGGCTGTTCGGCGCGCGCGTCGACCAGATCGCCCGCCGCGCGGAAACCAATGAACGCATGCTCTATTACTACTTCGGTAGCAAGGAGCAACTGTTCACTGCGGTCCTGGAGCACGCGTTCAGCGCGCTCACCGAAGCCGAACGCACGCTCGACCTCGCCGGTTTCGCGCCCGTCGAGGCCATCACGCGGCTCGCGCATTTCGTCTGGGACTACTACCGCGATCACCCCGAACTGCTTCGTCTCGTGAACAACGAGAACCTGCATGAGGCACGCTACATGCAGAAGTCGACGCGCATCCGCGAAATGATCTCGCCGATCGTCACGACACTGGGCAACATCCTGGAGCGCGGCCAGCGCGCCGGGTTGTTCCGCACGAACGTGGATCCGCTGCGCTTCTACGTGACGTTGTCGGGGATGGGGTATTACATCGTGTCGAACCGCTTCACGCTTGAAGCGACGCTCGGCCGCGATTTCAGCTCGGCCAGCGAGCGTAGCGAAATCATGCAGATGAACACCGAGTTGCTGCTGGCTTACCTGATGCGGCGCTAAGCAGCGTGGCTGAAACAACGCCAGGCGGCCTGCCGGCGTGTCACAGGCTTTGATTTGACTGAATGCTTCGCGCGCCACGCCGTTCATCGACGCGGCGCGCTGCATATTCGCAGCATCAAGCCTGCTGTGCTTCGACCTTTTCCTTCTTTTCTGCCTTGAGCGGCTTGTTGTGCTCGAGGATAAAGTCGCGCAGTTGCGGATAGATGATCGTGCGCCAGCGACGGCCCGAGAAAATCCCGTAGTGGCCGCACTTCTCGGCTGTGAAGTGTCGCTTGTCCTTCTCCGGAATGCCGCTGCACAGATCCTGCGCGGCGCGTGTCTGGCCGCTGCCCGAGATGTCGTCGAGTTCGCCTTCGATCGTGAAGAGGGCCGTGCGCCGGATATCCTGCGGACGCACCAGCTCACCGGCCACTTCCCATGTCCCATCTGCCAGACGGAATTCCTGGAAGACGATCTGGATCGTCTCCAGGTAATACTCGGCAGCCATGTCGAGCACGGCGTTGTACTCGTCGTAGAAGCGGCGATGCTGCTCGGCATCTTCCTCGTCGCCACGCATCAGGCTCTGGTAGTAGTCCCAGTGCGACGCGGCGTGCCGTTCCGGATTCATCGCGACGAAGCCGGTGTGCTGCAGGAAGCCCGGATAGACCTTGCGGCCGATGCCCGGATAGTTCGGCGGCACCGTGTAGATCACGTTGTTGTCGAACCATTCGTACGAGTGCTGCGTGGCGAGCGAATTCACCGCGGTCGGGCTCTTGCGGGCATCGATCGGGCCACCCATCATCGTCATCGTGCGCGGCGTGTCCTCGCCGCGGCTCGCCATCAGCGAGATCGCCGCGAGCACCGGCACGGTCGGCTGGCATACCGAGATCACGTGCAGGTCCTTCGCGCCGATGTGGCGGATGAACTCCTGAATGTATTCGACGTAGTCGTCGAGATGGAACGCGCCGTCTTCGAGCGGCACCATGCGTGCATCGATCCAGTCGGTGATGTACACCTTGTGGTCCTGCAGCAGCGTGCGCACGGTGTCGCGCAACAGCGTGGAGTGATGGCCCGACAGCGGCGCGCACACCAGCACGACCGGCTCATCCTTCAGCTGCGTGACGGCGCCGCTGTCATCGGCGTAACGCTTGAAGCGCAGCAGACGGCAAAACGGCTTTTCGATGACGGTTTGCTCGACGATCGGAATCTTGTGGCCGTCTTTAACGATCTGGTGCAGGTTGAACTCGGGTTTCTCGTAATCCTTGCCGAGCCGGTACAGGAGTTCGTAGCCGGCGGACAGACGGGTTGCGCCCGGCACATAGGCAAGCGGGCTGGCTGGATTCGCGAAGGATTTCGACGCGGCCTGGGCCCAGGCGGTGAGCGGGCTCAGGAGTGCCCGCTGGAATTCGTGCATTTGATAGAGCATGGGTGCTCCAGCGTTAGTGTTGTTCGCGTGGGGCGGCGCAATAACGCGCGATGCGTTGTGGCGGGGCCGTTATGGGTTTCTGGTTCATCAATGGACCATTTGTTTATCGGCCGATACTGAAATTTCATGATATCGGACAAACACCGATTGTGCAATGCAGCAACTGTGCCGCGTTGTACGTAGGGAAGGTAAATAAATCAAGGATTTGGCGTCGTGCCGGGCAGTGCTTGTTCGACTGCGGCCTGCGCGCTGTCGGCCTGCCCGTTCGGGGCGGCGCCTTCGTGCGCGGGCTGGCCGGTTGCTTTCGCCATTTCCTGTTCGTGTTTCATCAGATTCAGGCCTGTATGAACCAGCGCCACATGGGAGAAGCCCTGGGGAAAATTACCAACAAGTCGCTTCGCGGCCGGGTCGTATTCCTCGGAAAGCAGCCCGACATCGTTCGCGAGCGACAGCAGGCGCTCGTACATCGTCGTCGCTTCCTCCACGCGGCCCTGCAATGCCAGGTTGTCCACCAGCCAGAAGCTGCACGCGAGAAACGTGCCTTCGCCGGGTGGCAGCCCGTCGTCGAACCCGGTCGTGCGGTAGCGCATCACGAAACCGTCATGCAGCAGAAACTTTTCGACGCCCGCGACCGTGCCCGCTATGCGCGGGTCCGACGGCGGCAGGAAGCCGAGTAGCGGCAGCAGCAGGACGCTTGCGTCGAGTTCGTCGCCGCCATAGACCTGGGTGAACGCGTTCAACGATGCGTTATAGCCCTTTTCGCAGACATCTGTGTGAATCTGCGCGCGCACGGCATGCCAGTGATCGAGCGGCGCCGGCAGATCGAACGATTCGGCCGATTTGATCGCGCGGTCGAACGCGACCCACGCCATGACCTTCGAGAACGTGAAATGCTGGCGGCCGCCGCGGGTTTCCCAGATGCCTTCGTCGGGCTGGTTCCAGATCGTTTCGAGGTGCTCGAGCATCGCGCACTGGATGTTCCATGCGGTCTCGTCTGCCTGCAGGCCACCGACGCGCGCCAGATGCAGCGCATTCATCACTTCGCCGTAGACGTCGAGTTGCAGCTGGTCGACCGCGTTGTTACCGACCCGCACGGGTTTGGCGCCCTGATAGCCCGGCAGCCAGTCGAGTTCGAACTCCGGCAGCCGCCGTTCGCCGGCGATGCCGTACATGATCTGCAGCTGCTGCGGCGAGCCCGCCATCACGCGGCCGAGCCACTGGCGCCACAGGCGCGCTTCGTCGTAGTAGCCGCCGCGCATCATCGCGAGCAGCGTGATCGTCGCGTCGCGCAACCAGCAGTAGCGGTAATCCCAGTTGCGCGTGCCGCCGAGCTGTTCGGGCAGGGAGGTGGTCGGCGCGGCGACGATGCCGCCCGTCGGTTCGTAGGCGAGCGCTTTCAGCGTGATCAGCGAGCGGCGGATCGGCTCGGCCCAGCGGCCGGTGACGGTGCCGCGCGCCGACCATTCGAGCCAGTGATTCTCGGTGCGGGCGAGCGCCGTGTGCGGGTCACGCGCCGGAGGCATGCGCAGATGCGACGGCGTGTAGGTCAGCGTGAACGGCACGCGTTCGCCGGCCGTTACCGTGAATTCGGCGACGGTGCGCAGATTCTCGCCGCGCAGGTCGACTGGTGTGCGCAGCACGACGGTGTCGGGGCCGACGATGGCCTTGATGCCGCTGTCGCGGGCGAGGCGGCTGACCCATGGCACCGAGTAGCCGTAGTCGAAGCGCAGCACCAGTTCCATCTGCATGCGCACGGTGCCGCGTTTGCCGACGACGATCCGCACAAGCTCCGACGTGCCGTTACCGGGCGGCATGAAATCGACGACGGTGACCGCGCCCTCGGGGGTTTCGAAGTCGGTTTCGAGAATCAGCGTTTCGCCGCGATAACGCCGCGATGAAACCGGCGCGGGCGCGCCTTCGTCGACGACGGGCGTGATCAGCCAGCGGCCGTTGTCCCCGGTGCCGAGCAGGGCCGCGAAGCATGCGCCGGAATCGAAGCGCGGCCAGCAGAGCCAGTCGACGGAACCGTTGCGGGCGATCAGTGCGGCCGTGTGGCCATCGCCGACGAGTGCGTAATCTTCAATGAGTGAGGGCATGGAGAGGGATCTCAGGAGCGCGTCGAGGGCGCATGAAGAGGTTCAGGGTTCGGGCGCGGCGTTGTACGTGGACCCATGTGAAAGCGCCGGATTCAGCACGAAATATTGGCAACCGTGACTGGCGTTCTGAAATATGTGTGCTTACAATCCTCACGTCTACCCAGTAATTGGGAATCGGGATCCGGGCACGGGCCGACGCGCCTGCTGTCATATTCGTCTGTTGCACTGTTCTGCCGTTTCGTATCGCTTTATACCCTTTCCACCCAAAGCTGTTTTTCGAGGATTGAAGCCATGCTGAACCTGTCGAAATCGGATTGCATCACCATACTTTCCGCCGCCAGCAGCCTCGCCGACGACGCGATGCTCCCGCTCGATCCCGACCGGCTCGGCCTTTCCCGCAACGGAATGGAAACGGCAGCGGCATTTCTCGTCGAACGCGCATGCTTCACGCGCTATCAGGAAAGCGACGGTCATTATGCCGTCGGTGGCCTGTCGCTGCAGGGCAAGCTGCGGCTCGACCAGCTCTCGAACGGCTGAGCGTCCGCCGGACAGCCTCAACCCGACAACATGCGACGGGCGGCGATCGACGCCGCCCGTGTCCACGATGATCCTGCAGAATGCTTCGGCCGCGCGTGAGATGAACGCGTGCGGCCCGCGCACGCCTGGCGCGACGTGTGAGGATCAGAAATGCGTGCTGCCCATGCCGAAGATACCGATGATCCCGATGATGATCAGATACAGCGCGACGATGTAGTTGAGCAGGCGCGGCATGACAAGAATCAGGATGCCGGCGATCAGGGAAACGAGCGGACCGAGACTGAGTGTGACGTTCATGAAGACTCCACGGGTTGGAACTGTTTTTATTGAAAGTAGACCTGCCGGACATACGCATGATGCATGAAGCAGTGACGCCTCGTTGCGCGTCCGGTGCCGGTGAAACCTGACAGGAGCCGGCCTCGCACGGCGACCGGGGCCACGCTGTCAGCCTTTCTGTCTGTGCGCTCCGGCGCAACGCTCCTATACTTGCCGAAGCACAGAACAATCACACAGGACGCGTGGCAGACCAGTGACACCAGTCAAACCGGAGTGATGTCAAAGGCGCCCGTCATGCATTTCCGTCACCGTGCTGCAGCATTCGCCGTGCCACTGTCTGCCCGCTCGATAATAAAAGGTTTCGTACTCATGGTCTCTATCGTTGCAACCCAGGCGTTTGCCCAGGGCGCCGCGGCCGTTCCTGCCGATGGCGTGTACGACCTGCTGGTCGGCACCTATACGGCCGGTAAAAGTGAAGGCATCTATGTGTACCGCTTCGATACGAAGACCGGCGACATGACACCCGTTTCGTCGGCGAAGACGGTGAACCCGTCGTACCTCGTGGTGAGCGGCGACCGGCGTCACGTGTATGCGGTCAACGAGCTGCCTGGCGACAACGGACCGGCGAACCAGCGCGGCGACATCAGCGCGTTCGGCTTCGATCCGCAAAGCGGGCAACTGACGTTTCTGAACCAGGTTTCATCGGAAGGCAACGACCCGTGCTATCTGGGCATCTCGCCGGACGGCAAGTATCTGACGGCCGCCAACTATTCGATCGCAGCCGATCCCGGCGGCAGCTTCTCGGTGTTTCCGCTTCGGCCGGACGGCCAGGTTGGCGCGGCGGTGCTCACTGTTCATCATGCGGGCGGCGGTCCGGTGAAGGGGCGGCAGGACAATGCACACGTGCATTCCACGGTCTTTTCGCCGGATGGCCATTATCTCTTCGCGCAGGATCTCGGCGCGGACAAGGTTTATTCGTACCGCTATACGCCCGATGGCAGTCGCGGTCTGCTCGGCCCCACGGAAACGCGCTACATGACGCTGAAGCCCGGCTCCGGCCCGCGTCATCTGGTGTTCGGCCCGGACGGCAGGTATGCGTACCTGACAAGCGAGATGGCCGCGACCGTCGACACATTGCGCTACCACGATGGCAAGCTCACGCTGCTGCAGTCCGTCCCGCTCACGAAGCCCGGTTTCAAGGGCGCGGTGGGCGCCGCGGCGATCCATCTGTCGCCGGATGGCCGCTTTGTCTACGTGAGCAATCGCGGTGACGCGAACGAGATCGTGATCTTCGCGGTCGATCCGGGCAACGGGCATCTGAAGCTCGTCGGGCATCAGTCGAGCCTTGGTGCTTCGCCACGTGAATTCGCGATCGATCCGACCGGCAAATGGCTGATCGTCGGCAACCAGAGCAGCGATACGGTCTATGTGTTCCGCCGCGACGCGCAGACGGGATTGCTCGACGCGAACCCGAAGCGCTTCGATATCCCGGCGCCCGTGGATTTCAAGCTCGTCGCGCCGAACTAGAGCGGAAAGAGCGGGGGGCGTCTTCATGCGCCCCGTTCTTGCGGTGATGTCGCGCTGTAACGCAGTCGCTTCGTGGTTACTCGGCGGGGCCTGGCGCAAGCACTTCGCGACTGCCGTTGATGCCCATCGCCGAAACCAGCCCCGCGGCTTCCATCTGCTCGACGAGCCGCGCCGCGCGGTTATAGCCGATGCGCAATTGCCGCTGCACCGACGAGATCGACGCGCGCCGTGTGCGCACGACGAACGCCACGGCCTCGTCGTAAAGCGGATCGGCTTCGGCGTCCGGCGTTTCGCCGAACAGATCCTGCGTCGCGCCTTCGGTTGCCGGGCCGTCGAGAATGCCTTCCTCGTATTGCGGCTCGCCGAACTGCTTCAGATGCTCGACGATGCGGTGCACTTCTTCATCTTCGACGTAGGCGCCGTGCACGCGCTGCGGGTAACCCGTGCCGGGCGGCAGGAACAGCATGTCGCCCTGGCCGAGCAGCGACTCCGCGCCCATCTGGTCGAGAATCGTGCGCGAGTCGATCTTCGACGACACCTGAAATGCGACGCGCGTCGGAATGTTCGCCTTGATGAGACCCGTGATGACGTCCACCGAAGGGCGCTGCGTCGCGAGAATCAGGTGAATGCCGGCGGCGCGGGCCTTCTGCGCGAGGCGCGCGATCAACTCTTCGATCTTCTTGCCGGCGACCATCATCAGGTCGGCGAGCTCGTCGATGACGACCACGATCATCGGCAGCGGCGCGAGCGGCTCCGGTGCTTCTGGTGTCAGCGAAAACGGATTGCCGAGCTTCTTGCCGTGCGCTTCGGCGTCGCGGATCTTCTGGTTGAAGCCCGCCAGATTGCGCACGCCGACGGCCGACATCAGCCGGTAGCGTTTCTCCATCTCGCCGACGCACCAGTTGAGCGCGTTCGCGGCGAGCTTCATGTCGGTGACGACGGGCGCGAGCAGATGCGGGATGCCTTCGTAGACGGAGAGCTCCAGCATCTTCGGATCGATCATGATGAGGCGCACTTCCTCGGGCGTCGCCTTGTAGAGCAGCGAGACGATCATCGCGTTGATCGCCACCGACTTGCCGGAGCCGGTCGTGCCCGCGACCAGCATGTGCGGCGCCTTCGCCAGATCGGCGACGACCGGATGGCCGGTGATGTCCTTGCCCATCGCGAGCGTCAGGTTCGAGCGCGAGTTCTGGTAGACGTCCGCTTCGAGAATTTCCGACAGACGGATCATCTGGCGCTTCGCGTTCGGCAGCTCAAGCCCCATGCAGGTCTTGCCGGGAATCGTTTCGACGACGCGGATCGACGTCAGACCCAGGCCGCGCGACAGATCCTTCATCAGCCCGACGATCTGGCTGCCGCGCACGCCGAGCGCGGGTTCGACTTCGAAGCGCGTGATCACGGGACCGGCCGACGCGCCGACCACCGTCACCGGCACCTTGAATTCCTGCAGACGCTGCTCGATCAGCTGGCCGGTTTCCGCGAGCTGTTCGTCCGCGATCGGTTCGACGTCGGACGAGGTGCGTTCGAGCAGATCGAGCGAAGGCAACTCGATCTTCGATGCCGCCGGCGCGTGGAATTCGAAACCGGTCGGTGCGTGGCCGCGTGGCGGCGCCGGCGTGATGACAGGCGACGCGGACGGGGTTTCGGGGACGTCGAGGATTGCTTCTTCGCCTTCGGGCTCGTTCAGGGGTTCGACGGGTGCGGTGGCGAGGTCCGGCGTCGTCGCGGCGAGCGGTGCGCCAGGAAAGCGAACGATGTTCGACGGAGCGGATCGCGCTGGAATTGCGTCTTCGCTCGCGCTCACGATGTGTAGCGACGGTGCGACGGGATGTGACGTGGCGTCGCCATGTGCCGGCGTCGACGTGTGATGGTGCGATGCCGTCGACGAGCCGGTTCGCATTGCTGCGACGTCGTCGATGTCTTCCTCCGTGGAGTCCCACGGGGCGATGACCGACGCAACTGCGACTGGTGCGACTGGTGCGACGGTCGCGGTGACGGGCGGAACGGACCCGGCGCCGTTTTGTTGCGCACTGTGATGTTCCGCGGGCGCGTCGGGCGACGTCGCGGGTGCGAGCGGGATTTCCGCAGCGGTGGAAATCGCGCTTGCAGGGTCGGCCGACGGTTCGTGTACTGGCGCCGTGTACGTCGGTTCGTCGCCCGCACGATCGGGAGCGTTCGATCCTGGCGCCGCATTCGCACCGGCGCTACCGGCTTCGGTCGCGTTGATGCGCGCGAGGCCCGCGCCCGCAAGCGTCGTCCAGCGGGCCGCGTTTTCCTCGATGCCGCGCAGCGTTTCCTGCACGCTCGCCGGTGGCCTCACGCGTGGAGCACTGATCGGCGAACGTGCCCAGGCTGGCTCCGGCGCAGGTTGTCCCAGGCGGGACGGTGCTGGCGTCGATGCACTGCCGGACGGTGCATCCGCGCGAACCATCGTATCGGAGCGAACTTTCGATGCGGCGCCTTGAACGGAACCGGAGGAGATACTTGACGTGCTGCGCGCAGCGCTGAATGACGTCGACGCATCCGGAACCGCCACGCCCGCAGCGGCAACACCGTGCAAACCCGCCGCCGAACCCGCGCCTGCAGCATGCAAACCCGCGCGCAACGCATCGCCGCCCACGCGAGCCGCCGTCGAACCGGATCGAGCCGTGGAAGCATTCGAAGTCGACGTCGCCGCCGGACTGCGAAGCCAGTCAGCGGGAGCGACCGGCTCCGACGGTGTCCACGACGTGGCGCGCGCACTTTGCCGCGGCGGCGTCATCGAGGCTGGGCGAGTTGCGCCGCCGGTCGGCTGCGGCGCATCCGCGCGCGCTCCTGAAAACCGGCCGGCCCCGGCTTGCGAACCTGCAGCCCGCGCATCGCCCGTCGATGCCGCCATGCCCGCGCCCGCCGCGGCGCCACGCCCGACCGCCGGCGGTCGCCAGCCGACGGGCCGCGCGTAACGGCCTTCGGATTTCGGCGACATCGTGCGTGTGGGCGTCGTGTGCGCGGATGGCGTGTCGCCAGTGCCGGCGCCCGCGCGGCGCGAACGTGGACGCGCTTCAGTGTCGTGCTTCGAAAACGCATGCGAGAGGCCGAGGCCGAACGCGCCGTCGGCCCACATCGCGGCCTGCGGCCAGCGAAAGCCGGTGAGCCACGGCACGCAGACGAGCAGCAGGGCCGCCATCACGAGCGGCGTCGCGACCGGTCCGAGCAGATGCGCGAATCCGGACGCGAGCGCGTGCCCGAAACCGTCGATGCCCTGGATATGAACGAGGGACGCCTCCAGCGTGCAGCTCGTCACCATCACGCAGACGAAGCCGAGCCACAGACGGATCGTGCCCGGACCGCGCAGCCCGACGCCGCCCGGCAGGACGGATTTCACGAGACGCCACAAAAGGGGAATAAACCAGACGGCCGATGCGCCGAACCAGCTGAAAACTACCGTGTGCATGCTAGACATCAACGAATGAAGGACGCTTGAAAACGCAATCCGTCGAGTTTAACCGGTGAAGCGGGACGCTTCGAAGGCAGGCGCCGGCGCGCGGGCGCGAAAAGAGCGGCACGCGGTGCGGCCGGCGCGGCTTCATGCCCGCCGCGCGGGGCGCCCGGAAAGCGTCCGTCGCGTGGCCGCTCATTGTCCGCGTCGCGCGAACGTGAGCGTGTCGCCGTTTTCGGCAATCAGCTGCAATTCCTGTGGTGCGCGCATCTGCACGCCCGTGCGGTCGATATGCGCCAGTGCGTCGAGATAGGCGCCTTCGATCTGACCGCCCGGCGTCGCGCACGCCATCCGCGTGCCGGCGAGCGGTCCGAACGACAGCTTGCCGTCCTTCAGCGCGTAGGTGCCCATATAGCGGTTGCAGCCGGAAAAGCCGCTCGCGCGCCGCTGGCCACTGGCGGTCGATAGCGTGAGCGTGACGGGTTCGCCGTTGTCGCCGTGCGGCCCGTTGCGCAACGTGCCGTCCGCCTGCTTCCAGCTGGTCAGCTCCCACGTGGTGTCGTCGAGCAGCTGGGTGGCGGCCGGATTGAACGGATCGGGCGCTTCGGCGGAGGCGTCGGTATGCACGGGAAGCGAGCAGGCGGTGACAAGGCCGGTGAGGCAGAGGGCGGCCAGTGGCGCGCGCCACGGCGAACCGGACGCGGCGCGGGCGATGGCGCCGAAAACACGGAGACCGCGAAGGCCACGAAAGGAAGCACGAACGCGGGCATGCAGCGGGGCGACGGAAAGCGCGGGATGTCGCGTGAAGGACCGGAGGGCCATGACGTCGTTCCTCTTCAAAACTGACGAAGGCGTAAGGGTAACGCACTCGGCAGGCCGCGCGCGAGCGCATGTTAACATCGCTCGTTCTCTTTTCATCCACCGATTTCTCTCTGGAGACCTCATGCAGATCGGTCAACGGATCGGCACACCGCTGTCGACATCCGCAACGCGCGTCATGCTGCTCGGCGCAGGCGAACTGGGCAAGGAAGTGATCATCGCGCTGCAGCGCCTGGGCGTCGAAGTGATCGCCGTCGACCGTTACGCCGATGCGCCCGGACATCAGGTCGCGCACCGCGCGCACGTGATCGACATGACGGACGGCGCCGCGTTGCGCGCGCTCGTCGAGCAGGAAAAACCGCATCTGATCGTGCCGGAAATCGAGGCCATCGCCACCGATGCGCTCGCCACGATCGAAACCGACGGCCTCGCCGTCGTGATTCCGACCGCGCGTGCAACGCAACTGACCATGAACCGCGAAGGCATCCGTCGTCTCGCCGCTGAAGAACTCGGCCTTGCCACCTCGCCCTATGCCTTCGCCGATTCGCTCGACGAACTGAAGGCGGGCATCGCCAAGGTCGGTTACCCGTGCGTCGTGAAGCCGGTGATGTCGTCGTCGGGCAAGGGACAGTCGGTGCTCAGAAGCGACGCCGACGTCGAACCGGCCTGGCAGTATGCGCAGGCGGGCGGCCGGGTGAAGGGCGGGCGCGTGATCGTCGAGGGCTTCATCAACTTCGATTACGAGATCACGTTGCTGACCGTGCGCGCGACCGATCCGGCGACGAGCGAAACCAGCACGTACTTCTGCGATCCGATCGGCCACGTGCAGGTGGCGGGCGACTACGTCGAATCGTGGCAGCCGCAGCCGATGAGCCCGGTCGCGCTGCGGCGCTCGCGCGAAATCGCGCACGAAGTGACGACGGCGCTGGGCGGGCGCGGCCTCTTCGGCGTGGAACTTTTTGTCGCTGGCGACGACGTATGGTTTTCGGAAGTGAGTCCGCGTCCGCACGACACGGGTCTCGTCACGCTGTGCTCGCAACGCTTTTCCGAGTTCGAACTGCACGCGCGTGCGATTCTCGGTTTGCCGGTGGATACGTCGCTGCGGGAGCCGGGCGCGTCGGCGGTGATTTACGGCGGCCTCGAGGAAACGGGCATCGCGTTCGAAGGCGTCGCAGAAGCGCTGACCGTGCCGAACGCGGATCTGCGTCTGTTCGGCAAGCCGGAGAGTTTCACGAAGCGCCGCATGGGCGTGGCGCTCGCGACCGGCGCCACGACCGACGAAGCGCGTGTGCGCGCAAAGCAGGCCGCGGCGGCCGTGCGGCCGGTGTCGGCGAAATAGTTGCACATACGGCGCGGACGCCCGCGCCAGCAGGTGAATCGGGAGAGACCGGTAATGAAGCGCTCGACTCTGTTGCATGCCGCGAAGGCCGATGGTCACGCGGCGCGTCGAACGGATGACGTGGCGGGTGCGGACATCGACTTTCATCCGCGGCGAGGGCGAGGCATGCTGATGCGCTCGTGCGTGCTGATGGCGCTGTGCGCGGGGCTCACCGGCTGCGGCCTCGCCGCTGCGCCGTGCCGGATCGCATCGGCGGGCCTGAAGATCGTGCCGGTGGTCGGTCACGTCGCCGCCGCGCCCACCGACGCATGCGCCGACGTGATCGATCCATGACGCGCGCATGCGGCACCGTGGATCGCAATCTGGCATCTGACCTGAGGCATTCGATGAAAACAGGATTCGTGGTTGCGTCGGCGATATCCGGCGCGATCGTCATGTGCAATGCCGCGTCGGCTGAACCGTTTCGTCTCCCGGACACCCAGGCGAAGAGCCGTCATACGAGTCAATACACCTGCGCGACCGGCAGGATCCTGCAGGTCACGTACTGGAACGCTGTCAACGGCCAGAGCTTCGCGCTGGTGCCTGTCAAGGGGCAACAGATGTTGTTCGTCAACACCCTGTCCGCCTCGGGCGTGAAGTACCAGGCGGGCAGCTATACATGGTGGACCAGGGGGCCGCGCGCCGAACTCTACGACGCAACGAACGGCGAGAATGCGCCGCCCATCCTGTCCGACTGCGTGACGATCGTCCGCTAGTCCTGGCGTCGTTTCGTCCGCCTGGCCGCGCTTCGCGCTGCCTTGCTGCATCCATTTCGCGCGGATCCTTCCAGCGTCATCGTTTCATCCTGGATGGCGCTACCCGCCCGCGCGCATCTTTCGTCCGCCGGGAGTAAGCTGTCTGACTCGCGCCCGAACCTGCTGCCGGTCTTCACGGCGCGTGACATCGTTTTCGGCCTGAACCGTCCGTTCCGGATCACATCGCGCAGGCCGTGTGCCCGCGCCCGTTCGTCAAGCGAGACTCTCAAATGAAAGCTTCGGATCTGTTCGTCAAGTCGCTGGAAGCTGAAGGTGTCGAGTACGTGTTCGGCATCCCCGGCGAGGAAAACCTCGATCTCCTCGAATCGCTGCGTCGCTCGAAAATCCGTCTGATCCTCACGCGCCACGAGCAGGCTGCTGGCTTCATGGCGGCGACCTATGGGCGCCTCACCGGCCGCACCGGCGTCTGTCTCGCGACGCTCGGCCCGGGCGCGACCAACTTCGTGACGGCAGCGGCCTACGCGCAGCTGGGCGGCATGCCGATGCTGATGGTCACCGGACAGAAGCCGATCAAGTCGAGCAAGCAGGGCCATTTCCAGATCGTCGACGTCGTGCGGATGATGGAGCCGCTCACCAAGTACACGCGGCAGATCGTGTCGATCGCGAATATTCCGGCGTCGGTGCGCGAGGCGTTCCGTCAGGCCGAGGAAGAGCGGCCAGGCGCCACGCATCTGGAGTTGCCCGAGGACGTCGCGCACGAAGAGGGCGACGGCAAGCCGATTCCAAAGAGTTTCAGCCGCCGGCCCGTCGCCGAGGAAAAGGCGGTCGCGCGTGCGGTCGAGGCGATCACGAAGGCGCAGCATCCGTTGCTGATGATCGGCGCCGGCGGCAACCGCAAGACCACGACGAAGATGCTGCGTGAATTCGTCGACCAGATCGGCATTCCGTTCTTCACGACGCAGATGGGCAAGGGCGTGATCGACGAATCGCATCCAATGTGGCTCGGCAACGCGACGCTCTCCGACGGCGACTTCGTCCACCGTGCGATCGATCACGCCGACTGCATCATCAACGTCGGCCACGATGTGATCGAGAAGCCGCCCTTCTTCATGCGCAGCGGCGAAGCCGGCGAGAAGACCGTGATTCACGTGAATTTTCTCGGTGCCGAGGTCGATACCGTGTATTTCCCGCAGATCGAAGTGGTGGGCGATATCGCGAACGCCGTGTGGCAACTGAAGGAAAGCCTGAAGTCGCGTCAGGAGCACTGGGACTTCACGCGTTTCAAGGAGATCAAGCAACATTTCGAGGCGCATCTCGTGAAAGGGCAGCTCGACGATCGCTTTCCGATGTATCCGGTGCGCATCGTCAACGACGTGTACGAGACCACGCCTGTCGACGGCATCGTGTGTCTGGATAACGGCATGTACAAGATATGGTTCGCGCGCTACTACCGTGCGCACGAACCGAATTCGCTGCTGCTCGACAACGCGCTCGCCTCGATGGGCGCGGGGCTGCCGTCCGCCATCGCGACGAAAATCGTGCATCCGGACCGCAAGGTAATGGCCGTGTGCGGCGACGGCGGCTTCATGATGAACTCGCAGGAGCTCGAAACAGCGGTGCGGCTCAAGCTCGATCTCGTGATCCTGATCCTGCGCGACGACGCGTTCGGCATGATCCGCTGGAAGCAGGAGAACATGAACTTCCCCGATTACGGCATGACGCTGCGCAACCCCGATTTCGTCGACTACGCGAAGAGTTACGGCGCGCAGGGGCACCGGATCGAGGCCGCGTCCGAATTCGCGCCGCTCCTGCGCGAATGCTTCGCGACGCCGGGCGTGCACGTGATCGATCTGCCGATCGACTACTCGGATAACGAACGCGTGCTCAATCGCGAGATCAAACGGCTGAGCGCGCAGATTTGAGACTGCTGCGGGCGCATTGCACACTGCATCGTTGAAGGGAGAACGCGACATGTTGAAGAAGTCCTACCCGTACTACCTCGCGAACGAACCGGTCGCGGCGAACACGGATCTCGAAGTCACCGACAAGTTCAGCGGCGAAGTGGCGACGCGCGTCGCGCTCGCCGACGCGAAAGCCATCGATAAAGCGATCGGCGCTGCCGTCGACGTCATGCCGGCGATGCGCGACTTTCCGCCGTTCAAGCGTCAGGCCGTGCTCGAGCATTGCGTGGCCCGCTTTCGCGAGCGCTACGACGAACTGGCGATGGCGTTGTGCATCGAAGCGGGCAAGCCGATCAACGATGCGCGCGGCGAGGTGACGCGCCTGATCGACACGTTCAAGGTGGCGGCGGAAGAGTCGGTGCGCATCGACGGCGAGATCATCAATCTCGAGATTTCGCCGCGCGCGAAGGGTTATCACGGCTACACGAAGCGCGTGCCGATCGGGCCGTGCTCGTTCATCTCGCCGTTCAATTTCCCGCTCAACCTGGCGGCGCACAAGGTCGCACCCGGGCTCGCCGCGGGCGTGCCGTTCGTGCTGAAGCCGGCGAGCCGCACGCCGGTCGGCGCGCTCATCATCGGCGAGGTTCTCGCGGAAACCGATCTGCCGAAGGGCGCGTTCTCGATCCTGCCCGCGCATCGCGACGGCGCCGATCTCTTCACCACTGACGAGCGCTTCAAGCTGCTGTCGTTCACCGGCTCGCCGGCGGTCGGCTGGGACCTGAAGAAGAAGGCCGGCAAGAAAAAGGTGATCCTGGAACTGGGTGGCAACGCGGCGGCGATCGTCGACGGCGACCAGCGCGACAAGCTCGATTACGTCGTCGACCGTCTCGCGTTCGGCGCGTTCTACCAGTCGGGGCAGAGCTGCATCGGCGTGCAGCGCATCCTGATTCATACGGATATCTACGACGCCCTGCGCGAAAAACTGATCGCGAAAACGAAGTCGCTGAAAATGGGCGACCCAAAGGACGAAAAGACGTTCGTCGGCCCGATGATCTCGGAATCGGAGTCGAACCGGCTGGCCGGCTGGATGGAAGCGGCGGTGCTGGCGGGCGCGAAGATCGTCGCGGGCGGCAAGGTGGACGGCGCGATGTTCGAAGCCACGCTGCTCGAAATCGTGCATCGCGATCAGGATCTGTACCGCAAGGAAGCGTTCGGGCCGGTCGCGATTCTGGAGCGCTTCGAGCAGTTCGACGACGCGCTCGCGACCGTCAACGACAGCGACTTCGGCCTGCAGGCGGGCGTTTTCACCGATTCGCTCGCGCATGCGCATCGCGCGTGGGACACGCTCGACGTGGGCGGCGTCGTGATCAACGACGTACCGTCGTTTCGCGTCGACAACATGCCGTACGGGGGCGTCAAGGATTCGGGCCTCGGGCGCGAGGGCATCCGCTACGCGATCGAGGACATGACCGAAAGCCGCCTGATGGTGATGCGCGAGACGTGGTGAGCGGGTGGTTCTTCTGGCCGGTTCTGCCCACGCCTTCGCGACGATGCGCGGGCGTCACGCAACTGTCGCCTGAACGCGGTACGCTCGACGCGCCGGGATCTGTCCCCGGCGCCGGGCGAGATCGGTGCCATGCCTGTCGGGCGGGGCAGAGCAGAAAGGCGGCAGGTGCGCCATGAGTGTTTTTGCTGAAGTGCTACAATACCGCCCTTTCCGGCGGATGTTTCCGTCGGCCGGAGCCGGCCGCATTCTTTCTCCTGTTTCTTCGGGTCCCGTGCGGCATGCCGTGGCTCCGCCTTCATCCTGATGTCCTCTGCGGCTTTGCCCGCTGCCACGCTTAGCCGCAGGCGCATTTTTAGCGAAAGCCACCATGTCCGACACAGACGTCACGCCCAGTACCGATACACCGACCTTCGACCAGTTCGGCCTTCACGCCGATATCCTGAAGGCCATCACGGACTCGGGCTACACGACGCCGACGCCGATCCAGGCGCAAGCCATTCCAGTTGTACTCGCGGGCCGCGACGTGATGGGCGCCGCGCAGACGGGAACCGGCAAGACCGCGAGCTTCTCGCTGCCGATCATCCAGCGTCTGTTGCCGCAGGCCAGCACGAGCGCCTCGCCCGCACGCCATCCGGTGCGCGCGCTGATTCTCACGCCGACGCGCGAACTCGCCGACCAGGTTGCCGCGAACGTGCATGCGTACGCGAAGCACACGTCGCTGCGCAGCGCGGTGGTGTTCGGTGGCGTCGACATGAACCCGCAGTCGGCCGAATTGCGGCGCGGCGTGGAAATCCTGATCGCGACGCCGGGGCGCCTGCTCGACCACGTCCAGCAAAAGACGGCCAACCTCGGCCAGGTCCAGATGCTCGTGCTCGACGAAGCCGACCGCATGCTCGACATGGGCTTCCTGCCCGACCTGCAACGCATCCTGAACCTGCTGCCGAAGGAGCGCCAGACGCTGCTGTTCTCGGCCACGTTCTCCGGCGAAATCAAGAAGCTGGCCGCGACGTATCTGCGCAATCCGCAGACGATCGAAGTCGCGCGCAGCAATTCGACGGCGACGAATGTGACGCAGGTCGTTTACGAAGTGGCGGAAGGCGACAAGACCGGCGCGGTGGTGAAGCTGATCCGCGATCGCGGCCTGAAGCAGGTGCTCGTGTTCTGTAACAGCAAGATCGGGGCGAGCCGTCTTGCGCGCTCGCTCGAACGCGATGGCGTGGTGGCGACCGCGATTCACGGCGACCGCACGCAGAACGAGCGGATGCAGGCGCTCGAGGCGTTCAAGCGCGGTGAAATCGAAGCGCTGGTGGCCACCGACGTGGCCGCGCGCGGTCTCGACATCGTGGAACTGCCGGCCGTGATCAACTTCGATCTGCCGTGGAATCCGGAAGATTACGTTCACCGTATCGGCCGTACTGGCCGCGCGGGCGCCTCGGGCGACGCGCTGTCGCTGTGCAGCCCGAACGAGCGCAAGCAACTGGCCGATATCGAGAAGCTGATCAAGCGTCCGCTCGAAGTACAGCCTCTGCACGTCGACGTGCCCGTGCGTCATCATCATGAAGAGCGCGGCGCCCGTCGCGAGCGCGACGAACGTCCGGCGCGTCGCCGCACGACAGGCGGTTCGGGTACGTTCGACCGTCCGCATCATCATCGCCACGCAGCAGCGCCCGTCGACGATTTCTTCCTCAAACCCTACGAGCCGTCGCCCTCCACGAAGAATCCGGAAGAGCCCGCGTCTTCGCCGCAAAAGCCCGCTTCGCGGCAACCGCTTGCTGCGTTGCTCGGCGGTTTCGGCATGCCGCGCAAGACGACATCGACCTGAATCGTTCGGCTCGATCATTGATCTTCGAGCCGGCGTTCGTGGTTTTCCTGTCTGGCTGAACCTGAACGCGCACCGCACCCATGCATGGGTCACGCGCCGCGATGTTCGGGATGTTGTCGCCCGTTCAGGTTTGTTCGCGCGTTTCGAGCTGCGCAAGGCGCTCGGACCATGCCCTGGTGGCATTCCTGTAGAACGTGCCCAGCGATTCGCTTCGCACGTTGTTTCCCATATCGAGACCGAGATGCGCCGCTGCTGCGTGTAGCGCGGCCAGCGGATTGTCCGTGTCGAGCGCGATCGCGCCGGTCTGCTTGCTCAGCTTTTCGCCCAGTTCGTTCGTGACGACCGGAACATGCAGGTACGAGGGCGTCGCGGCGCCCATGCAACGTTGCAGGTAGATCTGACGCGCGGTCGAATCCAGCAGGTCCGCGCCGCGCACGACGTGGGTGATGCCCGCGTCCGCATCGTCCGTGACCACGGCCAGTTGATAGGCCCACTGGCCGTCCGCCCGTTTCAGCACGAAATCACCGACTTCCGTCGCCAGGTTCTGGGTTTGCAGACCTTGCCAGGCATCGTTGAAGGTGATGATGGCCGCATCGCCATCCGGCACCTTCAGGCGCCACGCGCGGGCCGGCTTGCCGTGCAGGCCGTCGCGGCATGTGCCGGGATACGCGAGCGTTGTGTGCCGCGCATGCGCGTGAAGCAGCGAATCCGCGATTTCCCTGCGCGTGCAGCCACACGGATAGACGAAGCCGCCATCTTCGAGCTGCGCGAACACCTGCTGGTAGCGTTCGGACCGCTCGCTTTGCCACACCGGTGGTTCATCCGCGTGCATGCCGAAGCGGGCGAGGGTAGCGAGGATATCCTGCGCGGCGCCAGGGACGGTACGCGGCGCGTCGACATCCTCGATTCTGACGAGCCACGTGCCACCATGCGCACGGGCGTCGAGCCAGCTGGCGAGCGCGCTCACGAGCGAGCCGAAATGCAGCGGGCCGGTGGGTGACGGGGCGAAGCGCCCCCGGCAGGCAGGGGGCGCCCCGGTGCCAGTTGCAGGGGCCTCGGCGGGCGCCGTCATTTGCGTGACTACGCAGCCTGTGCGCGATTCCTTTCGGGATGGCATTCAGGACAGGTTTTCCCGGGCGTGTACAGCGGTGACTTCTGCGCTTCCGCGCTGACGACCGCGCGGCAACCGAAGCACTGCGCCGTTGCAGTCGGTTCAAGTTGTGGATTGAGGGCCGTGCGGTAGTCGAATACGAAGCACTCGCCATGGTAGTGCGCGCCGCCGACTTCCTCGAAATACTTCAGGATGCCGCCTTCGAGCTGATAGACGTTATCGATTCCGACTTCCTTCATGTGGATCGCGGCCTTCTCGCAGCGAATTCCGCCTGTGCAGAACGACACGACGGTCTTGCCTTCGAGATCCGCGCGGTTCTGTTCGATGACTTCCGGGAATTCGCTGAACCTCGTGATGCGGTAATCGAGCGCGTTATCGAACGTGCCGACGTCGACTTCGAACGCGTTGCGCGTGTCCAGCATCACGACCGGGCGGCCCGCGTCGTCATGACCGCGGTCGAGCCACGTTTTAAGCGTGGGTGCATCGACGAACGGCGCCCGGCCGAGTTCCGGGCGGATGGCCGGTTTCTTCATCGTGATGATCTCGCGCTTGAGCTTGACCAGCATGCGGCGAAACGGCTGCTTTTCAGAAACGCTTTCCTTGAACTGCAGGCCCGCGAACCGGCCTTCGAACAGCGGATCGCGACGAAGATAGGCGATGAAGTCGCGCGCGGCTTCCGGCGTGCCGGCCACGAACAGGTTGATGCCTTCAGGCGCGAGCAGGATCGTGCCGCGCAGGCCGAGCGCATTGCAGCGGTCGGTGACGAGAGGGCGCCACGCGACGATGTCGTCCAGCGTCGCGAATTGATAGGCAGCGAGATTAACGATACTCATGATGGTCCAGCAGTAATGGGTGGCCGCTGGCGCTGAACGCGCATTCGCAGCGTAATTCGTACGATGCGGCCGATGCACGCCATGCGGCCACGGCAGGAAGTCTTGAATCCGTATTATCCCTCATCCCGCGATCGCGCCGGCAAGCTGGCCGGATGGCCAGTGATCGAACGCAACTTGCCGGGCTCGCGCCCGCCAAACCGGATACCGGAGACTTCGCCGCGAGGCGTCAAGACCCGCGTGGCGGCGCGCGTGCCGTCGTCACCCCTGGCCGGATGGCTGACGCGCCGGTTTTCGGCTCAAATGTTCGGGAGGGTGGAGTTACAATGTCGCCCATGTCAGATCCCCGCTTCGTTCATCTTCGCGTCCACTCCGAATTCTCGATTGCCGACGGCATCGTGCGCCTTGACGACATCGTCAAGGCCGCTGCCAGCGACGGTCAGGGCGCGCTCGCACTTACCGATCTCGGCAACGCGTTCGGTCTCGTTCGTTTCTACAAGGAAGCGCGTGGCAAAGGGGTCAAACCCATTGCCGGTTGCGACGTCTGGATCACGAATCCCGACGACCGAGACAAGCCTTCGCGGCTGCTGCTCCTCGTCAGGAACCGGCGGGGTTATCTGAACCTCTGCGAACTGCTTTCCAGGGCGTGGCTGACGAACCAGTATCGCGGTCGTGCCGAAGTCGAAGTCAGCTGGCTCGAATCGGGTCTGGGCGAAGGGCTGCTCGCGATCTCGGGCGCGCAGCAGGGCGACATCGGTCTTGCCCTCGCCGCGGGCAACGAGGAAGCCGCGAAGCGCAATGCGCAACGTTGGGCGAAACTGTTTCCGGGCGGCTTCTATATCGAGTTGCAGCGCTGCGGCCAGCCGGGTGGCGAAGCGTACGTGCAGCAGGCCGTCGCCATCGCGGCGGCGCTGAAACTGCCGGTCGTCGCCACGCATCCGTTGCAGTTCATGACGCCGGACGACTTTACCGCGCATGAGGCGCGTGTCTGTATTTCCGAAGGCGACATACTTGCCAATCCGCGCCGCCAGAAGCGCTTTACGACTGACCAGTATTTCCGTACGCAGGATGAGATGGCCGCGCTGTTCGCGGACATTCCGTCGGCGCTTGCGAATACCATCGAAATCGCGAAACGCTGCAATCTGACGCTCGAACTCGGCAAGCCGAAGCTACCCTTGTTCCCGACGCCTGATGGCATGTCGCTCGACGACTATCTCGTCCAGCTGTCCAAAGAAGGCCTCGAAAAGCGGCTCGAACAGCTGTATCCGGAACTCGCCGAACGCGAAGCCCAGCGCGACACGTATTTCCAGCGCCTCGAATTCGAGTGCGGCACGATCATCAAGATGGGCTTTCCGGGCTACTTCCTGATCGTTGCCGACTTCATCAACTGGGCGAAAAACAATGGCGTGCCGGTCGGCCCGGGGCGGGGCTCGGGCGCGGGGTCGCTGGTCGCGTACGCACTGGGCGTCACCGACCTCGATCCGCTGCGCTACAACCTGCTGTTCGAACGTTTCCTGAATCCGGAACGGGTATCGATGCCTGACTTCGATATCGACTTCTGTCAGGAAGGGCGCGACCGTGTCATCCAGTACGTGAAGCAGAAGTATGGCGCGGATGCGGTTTCGCAGATCGCGACCTTCGGCACGATGGCCGCGAAGGCCGCGGTGCGCGACATCGGCCGCGTGCTGGATCTGGGCTACATGTTCACGGACGGCATCGCCAAGCTGATTCCGTTCAAGCCTGGCAAGCACGTCACGATCGCCGACGCGATGAAGGAAGAGCCGCTTTTGCAGGAGCGCTTCGATAACGAAGACGAAGTGCGCCAGCTGCTCGAACTCGCGCAACGTGTGGAAGGCCTCACGCGTAACGTCGGCATGCACGCAGGCGGCGTGCTGATCGCACCTGGCAAGCTGACCGATTTCTGTCCGTTGTACACGCAGGGGGACGAGAGCGGCGTCGTGAGTCAGTACGACAAGGACGACGTCGAAGCCGTCGGCCTCGTGAAGTTCGACTTTCTGGGTCTCACCACGCTGACGATCCTCGACTGGGCCGAACGCTACATCCGCCGTCTCGACCCTTCGAAGCAGGACTGGTCGCTCGCGCAGGTGCCGCTCGACGACCCCGCGTCGTTCTCGATCCTGAAGAAGGCGAATACGGTTGCGGTGTTCCAGCTGGAAAGCCGCGGCATGCAGGGCATGCTGAAGGACGCGCAGCCTGACCGCTTCGAAGACATCATCGCGCTTGTGGCGCTGTACCGTCCGGGCCCGATGGACCTGATCCCGAGCTTCTGCGCGCGCAAGCACGGGCGCGAAGTCGTCGAGTATCCGGACCCGCGCGTCGAACCTGTTCTGAAAGAGACCTACGGCATCATGGTCTACCAGGAGCAGGTGATGCAGATGGCGCAGATCATCGGCGGCTATTCGCTGGGCGGCGCCGACCTGTTGCGTCGTGCGATGGGCAAGAAGAAGGCCGAGGAAATGGCCGAGCACCGCGCGTTGTTCCGCGAAGGTGCGGCGAAGAACGGCCTGACGGGTGAAAAGGCCGATGAAATCTTCGACTTGATGGAGAAATTCGCGGGCTACGGCTTCAACAAGTCGCACGCGGCGGCCTACGCGCTGCTCGCGTACTACACGGCGTGGCTGAAGGCGCATCATCCGGCGGAATTCATGGCGGCGAATATGTCGCTCGCCATGGACGACACCGACAAGGTCAAGATCCTGTTCGAAGACTGCATCTCGAACGGCATGAAGGTCTTGCCGCCGGATATCAACCAGTCGGCGTATCGGTTCGAACCGGTCGCCGAAGCCGACGGCAAGCGTTCGAAGACAATCCGCTATGGCCTGGGCGCGATCAAGGGCAGCGGTCAGAACGCGATCGAAGAAATCCTTCGTGCGCGTGATGACGGGCCGTTCATCGATATCTTCGATTTCTGCAACCGTATCGACCGTCGCATGGTGAACCGCCGCACGGTCGAGGCGCTGATACGCGCGGGTGCGTTCGATCTGCTGCATGACAACCGCGCGCAGCTGATCGCCTCGGTGTCGCTCGCCATGGAAGCGGCCGACCAGGCGAGCGCCAACGCGATGCAGGCGGGCCTCTTCGACATGGGCGACGAGCCTTCGCAAGGTCATGAACTTGTCGATGAGCCGGCGTGGGCGGAAAAGAAAAAGCTCCAGGAAGAAAAGGCTGCGCTCGGGTTTTATCTCTCGGGCCACCTGTTCGATGCGTACAAGGGCGAAGTGCGCCGCTTCGTGCGCCAGAAGATCGGCGAGCTGAAGGAAGGGCGCGACAAGCTGGTGGCCGGCGTGATCGCGTCGATGCGCACGCAGATGACCCAGCGCGGCAAGATGCTGATCGCGCTGCTGGATGACGGCACGGGCCAGTGCGAAGTGACGGTATTCAACGAAACGTTCGAGGCGCACAAGCAGCTCTTCAAGGAAGACGAACTGCTGGTGGTGCAAGGGCAGGCGCGCAACGACGCGTTTACGGGCGGCATCCGCTTCACGGTCGACACCGTGATGGACCTCGAACGCGCGCGTAGCCGTTATGCGCAGGCGGTGAAAGTCGAAATGAACGGGAATGCGGACGCGATCGCGCTGCGTCGCGTGCTGGAAGTCTATTGCGCCGGCCCCGACGAGGCAGCGAAGGCCGCGCCGGTCGCCACACGCGGTGGCGGTGGTGGGCGTGGTGGTAATGGAGGCGGTGGCTATGGCGGCGACCGGCAGCGTACGCCTGTCCATATACCCAACGGCCTCGCCGTGCAGGTCGTCTATCGCAGCGAGCACGCGGAAGGCGAAGTGCGTCTGGGCGACGCCTGGCGCGTCAAGCCGACGGACGAACTCATCGCTGCGTTGCGCGGCGAGTTCGCGGGTAGTTCGATTGAGATTGTGTATTGATGCGCGCAGAAGCGGGCCGGCTGCCTATTGCTGCGGCTCCCGCAGGCGTGCCAGTTTGAGAAACCGGTAGTACACCGTCTCCGCATTGAACATGGCGATCATGAAGCCTGCCTGGCCGTCGAGAAAGCCTGTCCGTAGCACGTAGGTACGCACGAAAGCCCAGGCGCCGCGCGCGACTGCCATGCCGAAGCTGCCGCTCTGTCCGGTGGCATGACGCTGCCGGGCGCCAGCCGTCGAGTAGGCGTCGAGCTTGCGTAGCACGGCTTCGAAGTCCTCGTACGAGTAGTGCATGAGCTTGCCGGCCAGTTGCTGCAACGGTCCGTCGAACACGAGGCGCTCGTGTACCAGATCGTCGGAGAAACGGGCGCAACCGTGCCTGAAAAGACGCGGAATCCAGTCGGGATACCAGCCACTGTGGCGGACCCAGTGGCCGCAGAAGCTCGACAGCCGGTCTACAGCGTACACGTCGACGGCAGGCGCCTGGATCGCCGTGAGGATGGACGCGGCCAGTTCGGGTGATACGATTTCGTCGGCGTCGAGCGAGAGCACCCAGGTGGTGGCGAGCGCGTCCAGCGCGCGATTTTTCTGCCTGCCAAAGCCCGGCCAGTCCGTGTGCTGTACAACGCGGGCGCCGTGCGCGCGGGCGATGTCGACAGTTTCGTCAGTGCTGCCGCTGTCGACGACAACGATTTCGTCGGCGAATGCGACGGCCTGTAGACATTCGGCGAGCCGGGCTGCTGCGTTTCTCGTGATGATCGCGACGCCGAGCGTGGTTTGTTTCATGCCTGGATGCGTTGAAGTTGCGTGTGAATGGCGGCTGATGAGCGCAAAGCGAAAGGGCCGGAACGTGCCGGGCAAGTATACACAGGATGGCTTGCCTACCTGTTCGCAGGTCTGAGGCGCAAAGATGCGACACATGCCTGACACCGATGCAGGGCAAAAGAAAGGGCAGGTACGCTGCCCGGTTTAAAATGTCGTTTTGTCTTCCGCCTTCGGGTGGATGTTCATCCGCTTTCTCAGAGGATTCCTTGAGCGCGAAGCCCACGTTAAGCAAACCAATCGGTTCAGGTGAGACCTCTCCTGGCGTCGTCTTTAATCGGCTGTGGCCATACATCAAGCCGTTGATGTGGGTCGTCGTGGCTGGAATCTCCACGATGGGTGTTGTGGCGGCCACCGAGGCCGGTATTCCCGCGCTGCTCAAACCGTTGCTCGATCATGGTTTCGGCGCGCACGGCAGCGCCGCCGCGAAATGGTTCGTGCCGGCCGCCGTGATTGGCCTTGCGCTGGTGCGCGGCGTAGCGCAATACCTGTCTGGCTATCTGCTTTCGTATGTGTCGAACAAGATCCTGCTTGAACTGCGTCTGAAGATGTTCGACCGCATGATCCACACGAGTGTCGCGTTCTTTCAGCGGGAAACCGCGAGCACGATCATTAACGCGATCGTCTTTGAGGTCAACCAGATTCTGAACGTGTTGACTGGCGTGATGGTCACCCTCGTGCGCGATTCACTGACGGTCGTGTTCCTGCTCGGTTATCTGTTCTATCTGAACTGGCGTTTGACGTTGATCGTCGCTGTTCTGCTGCCTGGCATCGGCTGGCTCGTCGGCAAGATCAACCGGCGGCTGCGGCGTCTGAACCGGGAAAGCCAGGCGCTCACGAATGAACTGTCGTACATCGTCGAGGAAACCGTAGGCGGCTATAAGGTCGTCAAGGTTCACAATGGTCAGAAGTACGAGACGGACCGGTTCACGGAAATGAGCCGGCGCCTGCGCGGCTATTCGATGCGTATGACTATCTCTGGAGGCCTCGCACAACCGCTGACGCAGTTTCTTGCGTCGATTGCGCTTGCGGTCGTGATCACAATTGCGGTGGTGCAGTCGTCGAACGACCAGACGACGGTCGGTGGTTTCGTCGCGTTCGTCACGTCGATGCTGCTGATCATCTCGCCGCTCAAGCACCTGATGGACGTCAACCAGCCATTACAGCGCGGCATGACCGCAGCCGAACTGATTTTCGGCCTGATCGACGAACCTTCGGAGCCCGAAGGCGGCGGCCGGCAACTGGAACGTTCGAACGGTGAGGTCGAATTCCGCGACGTATCGTTCCGTTATGGGGAAAGCCGGCCAGTACTGGACGGTGTGTCGTTCCGCATCGCGCCGGGCGAGATGGTCGCGCTGGCCGGCCCGTCGGGCAGCGGCAAGACGACGCTCGTCAACCTGCTGCCGCGCTTCTTCGATCCGGCGGGCGGCGAGATTCTCGTCGACGGCGTTGCGCTGCCTGAATACAACATCCACTCGCTGCGCAGCCAGATCGCGATGGTGAGTCAGGACGTGGTGCTTTTTAATGACACAGTCGCAAACAATGTCGCCTATGGCACCCCGGCCGACCGCGAGCGTGTGAAAGGTGCGCTGCACGCGGCCAACCTGTGGGACACCGTCGCGGCGATGCCGGAAGGTATCGATACGCTCGTTGGCGACAACGGCATGACGCTGTCCGGCGGGCAGCGCCAGCGTCTTGCGATCGCACGTGCGATTTACAAGGATGCGCCGATCCTGATTCTCGACGAAGCGACATCCGCGCTCGACTCGGAATCGGAACGCCACGTGCAGGCGGCGCTCGAAACGTTGATGAAGGGACGCACGACGCTCGTAATTGCGCACCGGCTCTCGACCATTGAACGTGCCGACCGGATTCTGGTGATGGAATCGGGACGCATCGTCGAGCGGGGCAGTCATCGTGAATTGCTCGCGCACGGCGGTCTGTATGCACATTTGCATCGCATCCAGTTCCAGCAGGACGCAGCATGACAGGGGTCGTGAGCGTGTCGACGTACGAGCGTCGAGCATGAAGATTGGTATCTCCAGCAACGCCCTGAAACACAGCGG
Source organism: Paraburkholderia gardini (assembly GCF_907164545.1). Classification (NCBI taxonomy): domain Bacteria; kingdom Pseudomonadati; phylum Pseudomonadota; class Betaproteobacteria; order Burkholderiales; family Burkholderiaceae; genus Paraburkholderia; species Paraburkholderia gardini. The sequence goes on from NZ_CAJQZB010000048.1 coordinate 39,886, forward strand.
CGGCCTCGAGCGCTACGCAATGGATGTCGTGCGCGGCCTCTCCGATGTGGGTATCGAGCCGGTGTTTTTCGCGCGCAGATTTGACATGTCGGTGCCGGAAAGCGGGCTCGTCAAACCATATCGAATCAACGTCTCGTTCCTTCCGGGCAAGTTGCGAGACAACTGGTTCGCCTGGCGGCTTCGGCGCGCCCGCCGTGCCGAAGCGATCGATGTGCTTATCGGTTGCAATCGTGTCGATGTATCCGACATTGCAATTTGCGGCGGCACGCATCTGGGTTTCCTTCGCGCGACGGGTCGTAAAGAGAGCAGTTCGGATCGCCGGCAGATCGCACTGGAGCGTCGCCAGTACGAGCAGGCGAGCGTGATCGTCGCGCATTCGAAACTGATGGGTGACGAGTTGCGTGAACTGTACGGCATCGATGACGCAAAGATCCGCGTGCTCTATCCACCGGTCGACGGCGCGCGCTTCGCACCTGTCGATGCTCGACGGCGTGCCGAACTACGACACAGATTCGGGTTCGCGGACGATGAAATCGTGCTGCTTTTTCCGTCGAGTAGCCATGAGCGCAAGGGCCTGCCGTTGATCGAAGCCGCGTTGCGCAGTACGTCGCTGCCGATCGTCGTAGCCGTCGCGGGGCGTCCGCCTGAACGGACGTCCGGGCGCGTGCGCTACATCGGCTACGTCAAGGAACTGGAAGACGCGTACCGCGCCGCCGATTTTACGATTCTCGCGTCGAAGTACGAGCCTTTCGGTCTGGTAGGTGTCGAGTCTGTGATGTGCGGAACACCAGTGATCTTTCCGTCGAGCATCGGTTGTGCCGACGCGATTGCGATGCACGCAAAGTTCATCTTCGAGCCGGGCAACGAGTCGAGCTTGCGCGCGGTGGTCGAGCGTGCTGCTTTGCAACGCCGAGCCGAAGAACCACGGGCGAGTTCACTGGTGGGCGGAACCGGCGGATCCGCCAGCCCCGTGCTCTACGACGCAAGCGTGGCCAGCCACGTCGAAGCGCTACTGACGCTGGCAAAAGACATCGACGCCAGAAAAGGTGGAGCGGGGCCTGCTCGTCGCTGACCCCAGTACGTCAAGGTACCAAGGGTCACATGCTACAATTTGAGATTGTCCAGAAGGACCGTGTTGACAGGATCCACCTTGATTATTGGAGCGGCGCGGGCAACAGCGCCTTGATTCCCGGTTTACGTCCGCTATGACATTTACAGGCGCTGCGCTACTGGATGCGATCTACAAGAATCAATCCATCCGAGATCCTGCCTGCGCATGAGGCCTTGTCCGGCAACATGAAGGCATTGAGAGCGAGCGCGGCACCAGCCCTTTCATGACACGATGAGTCGACTTCCCGGACGTATTCGCGTATTCGCGCGGGCCTTGCCGAGGCTAGCGCTTAAACCGCTGCGTCGCAGACCGGCCAGGTTGCAACGCATTCTGATCGCGCATCATTTGCTGCTTGGCGACACGCTACTGCTCACGCCGCTTATCGCGAAACTGCGCGCGTTGCATCCGCTCGCGCAGATCGTCTTGCTCTGTCCGAAGCCCATTGTTCCGATCTATGCCGGTCGGCCGTTCGACGTGGACGTCATGCCGTTCGATCCGCGTGATTCGTCGACCGTCAAGGCGGTGTTGGGTTCGGGCCCTTACGATCTGGGCATCGTCGCCGGAGATAACCGGTTTTCCTGGATTGCGCTCGGCGCGGGATGCCGCTGGATCGTCGCGCATGAGGGCGACGTGCCAGCCTGGAAGAATTGGCCCGTGAATGAAGCTTTGCCTTATCCCGTCACGCCTGCCGCGTGGGCGGACCTCACGGCCGATCTGATCGAGGGGCCGCCGCCGCGCCCTTTCCAGCCTGCGGACTGGCCTGCGCCACCGTATGTCGCACTGCCGGATGCAGAGGCCTTTCCCGATTCTCCCTACGTCGTGCTGCATCCCGGCGCAAGCACCAGCATGAAGCGTTGGCCGCAAGACCGGTGGCGTGAGCTCGCGCAGTTCGTTGTGTCGCTCGGCTATATTCCAGTGTGGAGCGGTGGCCCGCGCGAGATCGATCTGATTAGCGATATCGATCCCGATCCGTCGCATCCGAACCTGGCCGGGCAGCTTGAGCTCGGCGAGTTGTGGCATCTGTATGCCGGGGCGGCGGCGATCGTCTGTCCCGATACTGGGGTCGCGCATCTGGCGCGCATCGTCGGAGTGCCGGCGGTTGCGCTGTTTGGACCGGGTAATGCGTCCATCCACGGTGCCGGGAAATACTGGCGCGACGCGCCTTTCGTTCCCGTCACCATAGCCGATATGCCGTGCCGCGATCAGCCATTCATCTTTCGTCGAAAGCTCGCGTGGGTCCGCCGCTGCGACCGCGACGAGACAACCTGCGTCGCATGGGACGGCAATTATACGAGTTGTATGAATCGCCTTTCAGTCGAATCGGTGTGTAATGCACTGCGAAGTATTCTGGTGAAATCTCCGTGAAAAATGCGTCCATGCGCGTCGGACAGGCGCTTTGGATCGCCTGCCCGACCATCCTGTTTGTAGTGATGTTTGGTCACATGACGGGCATCGTCAACGTGGCCCTGGTCGTGCTGGCGATCGGCACGCTCGGCGCTGCCTTTTCGGCTGATCGCCCGTCCGTGCTGCGCTGGCCGCTGATGGTTCCAGTGCTCGCGTGGGCGGCGTGGACGGCCGGCGCGGTCGCGTGGTCCGTCTGGCCGAAGGTCAGTCTGCATGCGTGGTTTGACGAAGTGTTGTATCCGCTCGTTGCATTCTGGGCTTTCTGGCTGGTCGGATCGCGGGCAGAGCAGCCGGCGCGTCTTGCACTGGTAACCTGGGTCGCATGCCTGTTGCTCGCGATCATGAGCGCGCTCAACTGGGGCCATCTGCAACCGCCGACACCTGAGACTTTCCCGCTGCACTATTACAATCGCGTCGGCCACACGAGTACGCTCGCAATATTCGCCATTCCCGTTATTTCCGGCCTGATATTGGGGGCGCGCCGGCGCCTGGCTGGCCTGGTTGGCCTCGTCGCATGCCTGTTCGTCGGTCTGGCGACGCTTAACCGGTTCTTCTGGCCTGCCGTGGTCGTGACGTTGCTAGTCGCGTTGTTCCCCCTGTACCGTAAGCGCATGCTGCTGGCATCGGTTCTGGTTCTGGCGGTCATCGTCGCGGGCGTCGGCACGCTGGAGCTAAGTGCGCGGCTGCGTTTCGGCAATGCGGCACCGCCGCCAGCGCAACACGTCGTCGTCGTGGCTGGGCACACGTTCTATGTGCCGGCGTCGCTATCTGGAATCGATGACACGGTCTCTTCCGATACACGTCCGAAGCTGTGGGCCTTCTACAGTGCAGTGGGTAAATCGCACACATGGACCGGCATCGGGTTTGGCAAGCCACTGCCAGGCATGGCGTACCGCGCGCAGATGCCGGCGAGCCTGCTGAACCTCGAGCCGCAGGCACCTACTCATGCGCACAATCTCTTTCTGAATACGTGGCTGCAGACGGGCGTGATCGGTGTGATGTTGCAGAGCCTGCTACTGCTGTGTCTTGTGCTGCGCTTCTGGCGATTCCGGCGTACCGCGACGTGGGTGTGTGCAGCTGGTATCGCACTGGTGGCCGGGATGATTGCCAAAAATCTCACCGATGACTTCATGTGGCAGACGACGATGCTTGCTTTCTGGTCGTTCGCAGGCTTGCTACTTGGCAGCGGCGAACGGAAGTCGCATCTTCTTCCACCTGCGCGATCCGCTTCGTCCGTTTCCATGTGGACTGGGCGACCGACGATAAGGGAAAAACGGCCACCCCCCACAACGATGTATCAAAACGGTTCACACAGATCTGACGCATGAAATACGATACCGCCGGCCACGATTTGGCGCCCCCTGAGCGACCATTGCGTATCCTGTTTCACATCAACGACTTCGGCAATGGCGGCACGGAGACCGCACTGCTGTCGTGGCTCAATATGCTCGACCGGCGCTATTTCTCGCCCAGCTTGTCGGTCGGATATCCGACCGACGAACTAGCCTCATGGCGTGCGCGGTCCATTCCGGAAGACGTGCCGGTACACGTACTGGCGTCGCAGAAGTGGATGCATGCGTGGCATAACGACGCGCGCGGGCGCAAACTCGGCCGCGGCAAAAAGCTGCTGCACAAGCTGCTCACCTACGCCGCGATCCGGCCACTGGCCGGAAAGCGATTTCGCGAGATCGCGCGCGAACACGATATCGTGTGCGACTTCGATTTTTCGCTGAGACATCTGGCGGGCAGTGGCGATCTTCCCTGGTTCGGCGTCAGTCACTTCAGCCTCGCGACGCGGCTCGGCAGCAAGAGCGCGCGATATCGCGCGCGGCGCATCCGTCACTATTTGCGGTACTCGGCGATCGCCGTGTTGACGCCGGATATGTTCCGCGAAGCGACCGATCTGCTCGCCTCGACCGGCCTCGCGATCGTGGAACTGCCGAATGTGATCGATCTGGAAGCGATTCGTCGCAATGCACGCGTGGCAGTTGATAAGGCTGCGGAGCGGTTCATCGTGTCCGTGGCGCGGCTGGACGAAGGACAGAAAGACCACCGGACATTGCTGCGCGCGTACGCACAAGCGCGTATGCGGATGCGCGAGCCCGTCGATCTCGTGCTGATAGGCGAGGGGCGTGATCGGGGGACGCTGGAGCAACTCGTCGATGAACTCGGGATTCGCGCGTCGGTACATTTTCTCGGTTTTTGCGGGAATCCGTTTCCGCATATCCGGCAGGCTGAAATGCTGGTGCTGAGCAGTCGCTATGAGGGGCTTCCGATGGTGCTGAGCGAGGCGATGGCGCTCGGCACGCCGATCATCTCGACGGATTGTCCCACGGGGCCGCGTGATCAGCTCGATGGGGGCAACGCCGGGCTCCTGGTCACGGTGGGTGACGTCGAGGGCATGGCTCAGGCAATCGAACGTCTGCTGACGGACAACGATCTGCGATGTTCGCTCATCCGGCATGCGCGTGCGAAAGTGGAAACGTTCAGCGCGTTGCCCGCGAATGAACGGATGCTGGCGCTGGTGCGACAACTGCGGGCTTCGCGCGGGTCGACGAAGCAGGCATCGGCCAGCTAGAGCGTGTTAGGAACTTTGGATAATCGGCGCAGCATGAACGAGCATCAACATAGCGAAGACGACGAAGTGCAGACCTGCCAAG
>NZ_CAJQZB010000049.1:0-41033 GCF_907164545.1 Paraburkholderia gardini
TGATCAACGCGCAGAACTGCGTGCACTGCAAGACGTGCGACATCAAGGACCCGACGCAGAACATCGTGTGGGTCACGCCCGAAGGCGGCGGTGGGCCTAACTATCCGAATATGTGAAGCGCGAGGCGGACTCGACAAGACAGTCCGCGTGCACCGTTTGAGTCAAGGAGTGAAAGATGCAAAGAGAAGTCGTCGTTGTTAGCGGTGTGCGTACGGCCATCGGCAAGTTCGGTGGCAGCCTGAAGGATTTGCCGCCGACTGAACTCGGTTCGCTCGTCGTGAGGGAAGTGTTGGCGCGTGCCGAAGTGAAGGGAGACGACGTCGGACATGTTGTGTTCGGCAACGTCATTGCAACAGAACCGAAGGACCTGTACCTGGCGCGTGTTGCGGCACTCAATGGTGGTGTGTCGGAAGCGACGCCGGCCTTCACCGTGAATCGCCTGTGCGGCTCAGGTCTGCAGGCGATCGTCTCTGCCGCTCAGACAATCCTTCTCGGCGACGCCGACATCGCGATCGGCGGCGGCGCGGAGAACATGAGCCGTGCACCTTACATTACGTCCGACGTGCGCTTTGGCGCAAGAATGGGCGATACGCGTCTCGTCGACATGATGCTCGGCGCGTTGAACGATCCTTTTCATGCGATGCATATGGGCGTTACCGCCGAGAATGTCGCAGCGAGATACGGCATCACACGCGAGCAACAGGACGCGCTCGCAATCGAATCGCATCGCCGCGCGGCCCACGCAATCACAGAGGGCCGCTTCAAGGAGCAGATCCTGCCTGTCACGCGCAGGGTGAAGGGCAAGGAAATCGCATTCGATACCGACGAGCACGTGCGTCATCAGCTCGATCCGGATGAGTTTGCACAGCTTCGTCCCGCGTTCCAGAAGGCCAAAGGCACCGTGACGGCGGGCAATGCGTCCGGTCTCAATGACGCGGCGGCCGCCATACTGATGATGGAGCGCGAAACCGCGCGGCAACGTGGCCTGAAGCCGCTGGCGCGTCTCGTTTCGTATGCGCATGCGGGCGTCGATCCGCGCTATATGGGAATCGGTCCGGTCCCCGCTACGCGCATCGCGCTTCAGCGCGCCGGTCTACGAATCGAAGACCTCGACGTCATTGAGGCAAACGAGGCCTTCGCGGCACAAGCATGCGCGGTCAGTCAGGAATTGCAATTCGACCCGGCCAGGGTCAATCCGAATGGGTCGGGGATTTCACTTGGACATCCGATCGGCGCGACGGGTGCATTGATTACCGTGAAAGCGCTTTATGAGCTGCAGCGGATCGGTGGCCGCCATGCGCTTGTGACCATGTGCATTGGCGGTGGACAGGGCATTGCCGCCGTGTTTGAGAATATGCAGTAGCGCGACGCACTGCATCGGGAGAAAGAAAATGGTGATGAAAATCGAAACGGTTGGGATCGTCGGAGCGGGCACGATGGGCAACGGTATCGCCCAGACTGTCGCGATGGGGGGACTCAGGGCGGTCATGATAGATATCCACGAGACTGCGCTGGAAGCGGGTCTGGCGACATTGGCGGGTAGTCTCGAACGACTTGTATCAAAAGGCAAAATCGATGCAGCCGCGCGTGACAATGCGCTCGCCCGTATCGAAACGTCGACTGACTATCAGCGTCTCGCTGATGTCGATATCGTGATCGAAGCAGCCACGGAAAACGGCGAACTGAAAAACCGTATCCTGCGACAGATCGAAGCCGCGGTCCGGCCCGATGCGATTATTGCGTCGAACACGTCGTCGATTTCGATCACCACACTCGGTGCGACGCTGGCGGACCCATCGCGCTTCATCGGCATGCACTTTTTTAATCCGGTGCCGCTGCTTGCGCTGGTGGAAATCATTCGTGGTTTGCAGACCAGCGCTGAAACCGAAGCAGCCGTATGCGAGCTCACGTTGCGTCTCGACAAGTCGCCGGTCGGCGTCAGGAACTCCCCGGGTTTCGTGGTCAACCGGATTCTCGTGCCCATGATCAACGAGGCGTTCTTTGTGCTGGCCGAGGGCGTGGCCACGGCAGAAGAGATCGACGCGGGCATGCGCCTCGGCGCAAATCACCCGATCGGCCCCCTGGCGCTCGCCGATCTGATCGGTCTGGACGTCTGCCTGTCGGTGATGGATGTTCTCTTCAATGACTTTCGCGATTCGAAATACCGTGCGTGTCCGCTGCTGAGGGAATACGTAGCCGCCGGGCAACTCGGACGGAAAACGAAGCGCGGTGTGTATCAGTACGGCTAGATTCAGCCGCCTGTCTGGCCCTGACTTCCCTGAAGGTCGACAGGGCCGGCCGGGGCTGTCGTTCGATAATCGTTAGGCCTGCTGCCGGTCCAATGCCGGCTCGGGAAATTCCAGGGCGAGTCCGAGCACAAGGAGGTGTGCGCCATTGAGGCAACCTATGCCTTACTGGCACGGGACTGTGGTCTGGATATGCCAGAAACTGCCTGGTTTGATGTGGATACGAAGCTGGCAGCTTTCGGTATCGCCCGTTTTGATCGCGAAGGTGGCCTGCGTGTGCCGGTCCATACCGTTCGGTGCGCTAAACGCCAACTTTCGCGTTCCGTCGTCCGTGGACTACACGTCCATGCTGCGCCTCACAGGTTTCATGACGCGCGATGTCCGCGAAATCCTTAAGGCTTACGAACGCTGCGTGTTCAATGTGATCTTTCACAATCGCGACGATCACGCGAAGAATTTCTCCTTCCGCATGAACGATCGCGGCCACTGGCGGTTCTCTCCGGCCTATGGCCTGACCTTCAGCGAAGGTCCGGGCGGTGAACATCAAATGGATATTTGCGGCGAGGGCCGCACGCCGGCCAAAGCCGATCTGCTTAAACTGGCAAGCCAGACGAACATCAAAAGGGTGGACGCCATCGCCGCCATCGAGCGCATCAGCGCCGTCGCAGCAGACTTCACCAAAACCGCCAGGCGCTTTCCGATCCGGAAGGCAACGGTCGAGCAGATCGCAAAAAAAATCGACACCAACCGGAGCCGCATGGCCTGACATTCAGGCGATGGTCCAGGCCTGACGCGACGAGCCTGCGGGGTGCATCAAGCCAGAACTGACGGGCGGTGCCTTCGACGTGCGGGCGAACCCGGGCGCGGGTGATGGTGAATACGAGACTCAACCGAAGGCGCGGGCGTGAAGGCAGGTTTCAGTTCGTCGTGGCGCGCATTGCCCGATACTCGCGGCGCACGATATCCATCAGCTCCGCGACCGACGTGCTTGCGGCTTCCCGCTGATAGGTCACGCGGCCACGCTGCATCAGCATCACGCGATCGGCGATATCGAGCGTCTGTGCGTAGTTGTGCATGATCATGATGATGGACAGGCCGCCTTTCTCCTTGAGCCGAAGGATCAGGTCGATAATCAGCCCTGCCTCGCGTGCGCCCATTGCGGCGAGCGGCTCGTCGAGCAGGAGTATCTTCGCATTCGAATTGACCGCGCGCGCAACGGCGATTGCCTGTCGCTGCCCGCCGGAAAGCTGCTCGACCGGCAGATCCACCGAAGGAACATGCACGCCGATTTCCTCGAGACATTCCGCGGCGCGGGCACGCATCGCGCGATTGTTCAACAGCCTTATTGGACCGCGACGGATGATCTCGCGGTTCAAAAACATGTTGTGGTAAATACTGAGCGAATTGGCGAGTGCGAGATCCTGGTACACGCACTCGATGCCAAGCGAACGGGCATGATCGACGGAACGCAACAACGTTTCCTCGCCGCCCACAAAAAGCTTGCCCGTGGTCTGCTGATGAAACCCGGTCAGGATCTTGATCAGCGTCGACTTGCCGGCGCCATTGTCGCCAAGCACGCCGAGAATCTCGCCCTGTCTTAGCGTGAGCGAAACGCCGTCAAGCGCGGTGACCGCGCCGAAACGTTTGACGATGTCTTCGCCGCGCAGCGCCTCGATCACTTCGGCCATCACAACTCTCCCTTGCGCGCGAGACGAACGACGTGAATGTTGAAGATCATCGCGCCAAGGATCGCCGCGCCAAGAATCATGTTGAACGTGAAGGCATTGATCCCGATGAGCGTGAAGCCATCGTTGAGGATGCCGAGCACCGCCGCGCCAATCAGCCCGCCGATGATCGTGCCCGAGCCGCCGGCAAGCGGCGTGCCGCCAATCACGGCGGCGGCAATCGCGAGAAACATGATCTGGTTGCCGCCCGCCTGCGGATCGATCGACGTGATGCGAAAGCCTTCCAGGATGCCGGTAAAGCCCGCAAGCAACGCGGCAAGGATGAAGTTGCCGAGCTTGAGGCGGCTGACATGTATGCCGGCTTCACTCGCGCCAAGTGGATTGGCGCCGGACGCGATCGTATGTAGTCCCCAGCGCGTATAACGAAGCAGGACGTGCATCATCGCGGCAATCGCGACCGTCCAGATGATCTCGCTGTAGCCCCAGCCGCCCATGAATGCCGCAAAAAAGGTTGAATCCTCCGGCGGCGCAACCGGCGTGCCGCGTGAAATCGTCAGCGTGAGACCATTGACGAAAAACAGTGTGCCTAACGTCGTGACGAAAGAGGGGATGCGAAGATACACCGTTACCGCGCCGTTGATCAGGCCGACCACGCCGGCGGCGAGAACACCGCTCAGCAACGAGAGCCATGGGGGCAGGCCTGCTTCGTGCGCGAAGTGCATGATGAACGGCGCAAATGCAAAGACCATCCCGGCCGAAAGATCGATCTCGCCGCCGATCATCAGCATGATTTCGCCAAACGCAATGATCGCCACCGGAGCGATGAACTGCGAGAGATTCTGAAGGCTTGCGCTCGTCAGCAGAAAATCATGATTGACGGTTTCAAAGTAAATGCTAAGGATGAGCGCGACCGCGAAGATGCGAATCTCGCTGGAACGCCCGAGCGCGCCAGACCAGCGCCTCGGGCGTTTGGCGGATTGAGTGGTATCCGTCACGGATGACGTCACCCTTTGATCGCACCCGTACGTGGCACGATCTGGGCTTTGGTGCTCTTGCCCTCATAACGTGTCGAGGTGGTCAGGTAAGGATCGACCGTGCCCTTCGTGACGAACTTCAGACCCGTGTTGATGTTGGCGGGTCCAACAAGGCCACCGGAGGCAAGGAAGGTGAACGCTTCGACCACGGTATAGAAACCCTGAACGTACGGCTGCTGGTCGATCGTGAAATCGAGGAAGCCGTCATGGATCAGGTCGACCGTGCGTGGCAGCAGATCGAAGCCGCCGCCATGAACACCCTTCGATGGCAGACTGGATTCCTTCATGACCTCCGCAACGCCCTGCGTGCTGCCCGCATCGACCGCGAACATGCCTTTGAGGTCCTGATGGCCCAGATAGAATGATTTGATCTTCGATAGTTCTTCGTTGACTGTCGCGCCGGTTGCGATGGTCTGCACGTCGATTTTCTTGCCCGACTTCTTGATGGCCGCGACCGCGCCGTCAAGCCGCGGCTGGATGTTGAGCTGGCCAGGCGTCGCGATGAAGAGCGCGACGAGGCCGCTATCGATCAGGCTCACGATGCGCTCGCCCATCTGGTAACCCGACAGGTACAGGTCCTGTCCGATATACGCAAGACGCGGATTCGTCGAACCCGAAGGTGCATCCGCGTTATAGGCAAAGACGGGAATGCCGGCATCGAGCGCGGCCTGGATCGGTTTGTCGAACGCTCTTGGGTCGACGATCGGCACGGCGATCGCGTCGGCCTTCGCGGCCACCGCGGCGTTGACCGCGTTCACCATTTCGGCGATGTCGGCGTTGGCCGAACCGGTCCACTGATAATCCATGCCGAGCAGGGCAGTGGCGTCCTGAATGCCGTATTGCGTCGGAACGAAAAACGGATTCGTCGTGACGTGGTTGACGAAAACGATCTTCCAGCGCTTGTGCGCGGGAAAGGATCCGCCTTCGGCCGCCTGCGCCGGCGTGATCGCGCCACCTAGCAGTGCAAGTGCGGCAGACAGACCCGCACCCTGCAGCAGCCCGCGACGCATGCCCTGGACTTCACCTTTGTCTTCTTTGTCTTGCGCCATCTCAGTCTCCTGTCTTTCAGTTATCAGACACTTCACTGTGCATGACGGCGCAGGCCGGAAAAGCACCGTAGCCGGGCATCACGTCCTGAATGAACCCCGCGGGCATGCGCACACGCATGGCAACGTTGCCGAAAATCCTATATCACGCCCTTTTACCTATTAATCGATGTATACCCTTAACTAGTCCGACTAATTAACCCGCGCGGTGCGCCAGAGGTCGTGGAAGTACGGAGAGCTGTGCAGCACAGCACGTTTATGACGGAGCGCCTGGTCGACATGATCTTCACGAAGCGCCACTTGAATAGTATTACTATCGAGGTGCTTTCAAGGAGGAGAAGGGACATGAGCCAGGGAAAACGCCCACTACGCTCTGCACAATGGTTCGGTTCGGCCGACAAAAACGGCTTCATGTACCGGAGCTGGATGAAAAACCAGGGCATTCCCGATCACGAGTTCGGCGGAAAGCCAATTATTGGGATCTGTAATACGTGGTCCGAGCTGACACCTTGTAACGCACATTTTCGAAAGCTTGCCGAACACGTGAAGCGCGGCGTGCTGGAAGCGGGTGGTTTTCCGGTCGAATTCCCCGTGTTTTCCAACGGCGAATCGAACCTGCGTCCCACGGCCATGCTGACGCGCAATCTCGCGAGCATGGACGTCGAGGAATCGATACGCGGCAATCCGGTCGACGCGGTCGTGCTGCTCGTCGGTTGCGACAAGACCACGCCGGCGCTTTTGATGGGCGCGGCAAGCTGCGACGTGCCGGCGATCGCCGTAAGCGGCGGCCCGATGCTCAACGGCAAGCATCAGGGCCGCGATATCGGTTCGGGCACGATCGTCTGGCAATTGAGCGAGCAGGTGAAGGCGGGCAAGATCTCGCTGCATGATTTCATGTCGGCCGAAGCCGGCATGTCGCGCTCCGCGGGCACCTGCAACACGATGGGCACGGCGTCGACAATGGCATGCATGGCAGAGGTGTTGGGCGTCACGCTTCCCCACAACGCCGCGATTCCCGCCGTGGATGCGCGCCGCTATGTTCTCGCGCACATGTCGGGCATGCGCATCGTCGGGATGGCGCTCGATGATCTGCGTCTGTCGCAACTGCTTACGCGTGAAGCGTTCGAAAATGCGATTCGTGTGAATGCGGCGATTGGCGGTTCGACGAACGCGGCGATCCATCTGAAGGCGATCGCGGGGCGCATCGGCGTAAGTCTTGAACTTGACGACTGGACCCGCATCGGTCGCGGCACGCCGACGCTCGTCGATCTGCAACCGTCAGGGCGTTATTTGATGGAGGAGTTCTATTACGCGGGCGGCCTGCCGGCGGTGGTGCGTCGCCTTGGCGAGGCTGGGCTTTTACCGTATCCGGATGCACTGACTGCGAATGGTCATTCGCTGTGGGACAACTGCAAGGACGCGCCGCTTTACGACGACGCAGTGATCCGCCCGCTCGACAAACCCGTGTTCCCCGATGGCGGGTTGTTCGTGCTGCGTGGCAATCTCGCGCCGAACGGGGCGGTGCTCAAACCTTCAGCGTCGACACCCGCGCTGCTCAGGCATCGTGGACGCGCTGTCGTGTTCGAGAACCTGGAGGATTACAAGGCGCGCATCGGCGCGGCCGATCTCGACGTCACGGCCGATTCCGTGCTGGTGTTGAAGAACTGCGGCCCGAAGGGATATCCCGGCATGGCCGAAGTGGGCAACATGGGACTGCCGCCGAAATTGCTGGCGCAAGGCGTGACCGACATGGTGCGCATTTCCGATGCCCGTATGAGCGGCACCGCGTACGGAACGGTGGTGCTGCACGTGGCGCCCGAGGCGCGCGCGGGCGGCCCGCTTGCAGTGGTTCAGGACGGCGACTGGATCGTACTGGATTGTGATGCGGGGCGGTTGCATCTCGACATAAGCGACGCAGAACTGTCTACGCGGCTTGCAGCGTGGCGCGCGACGCACAGGGACGATCCCGCCGACGCAAGCGGCTACCGGCATCTGTACGTAGAGCACGTCCTGCAGGCGGACCAGGGGTGCGATTTCGATTTCCTGGTGGGTTGCCGGGGCGCCGAGGTGCCCCGACATTCGCATTGACATGCGTTACCCGCGTGGGCGAATCCGCGCGGGATCCATCTGGATATCCGGATTCCATGGCTGGTTTCTGCGTGTGCGACACAACAGTCGCTGCGTGGGGCGGTCGTTACTTCCTGGACGCCGAACGGCCATCTGCGGACCCTCATCCCAGCGAAACGCCTTGACGACTTCGGCGCCTATGCCCTGCGATGCGCCGGTAACGACGACAACCTTTTGTGACGTGCTCATGCTTGACCCAGGAAATTATTGTTCGGCTGCAACGCCGATCGGGTTGGCAGCCCAGATCAAGGCAAATGAAGGTGCGTTGATTCAGGTTTCGCCTTAACCGGCGATCAACCCTCTTTCGCCTTTGCCAGCCACTGGTCGAGACTGACGCGACCGATCCGCGCGTCGCCGAGCGGCACGAGCGACTGTTCCTCGACACGGCCACCGTAGTACCGCGCCTCGCGATCCGTCACCACCGGGCGTGGGTCGCCTGCCGACTTCAGATAACGCGCGACAATCTCCGCGAAGGGCGCACGGTCTGGGCCGGCGATTTCGATCGTGCCGTTCAGTGGCGCGGCGAGCGCGATCTGCGCGAGGATCGCCGCGACATCGTCCGCGGCGATCGGCTGAAACAGTCCGTCGCCGATCCGCACCGTGCCGCCGTCCGTGCCGAAATCCGCGATACCGCCGATGAACTCCATGAACTGGGTCGCGCGCACGATTGTGTATGGCACACCCGCTGCTTCGATCACATCTTCCTGCGCGACCTTGGCAGTGAAATACGCGTTCTCCTGCGTACGGTCGCAGCCGACGATGGATAGCGCGACATGATGGCGTACTCCCGCGGCCACTTCAGCCTTGCCGAGATTGCGCGCCGAGGTGCGGAAGAAGTCGAGCACCGCCTGCGGCTCCCATGACGGCGCATTGGTCACATCCACTACGACGTCCGCTCCCGCGAGCGCGTTGCCCAGTCCCTCGCCGGTGACGGCATTCACGCCGCTACGTGGCGACGCAGCGAGCGCTTCATGGCCCGCCTCGCTGAGCAGCGTGACGAGGCGCGACCCGATCAGGCCGGAACCACCCATTACGACTATCTTCATGGCAGTTTCTCCAGAGGAAAAAACAAGGAACGCGCGGGCACGCCTGGCAGGAGTTGTATTGCGTGAAAGTGTTCGCCGCTGTCCCATCGCGTGAGGCCATTGTGGAAGAATCATGCTCTACTGAGAAGTGCCAGGAATTGTCGATTCGACTAGTCCATGTCGTTTGCGCTCCCCTGGCCTGCCTGAAGCGCTGGGCCCGATGATCATTCAGGTATAAACCTGACTCGCGCGATTCCGCATCGCCAGGATTACTCCGCTTCCAGCAGTTCTTTCAACGTGTTCAGGTCGCGCATGACCCATCCCGCGTCGGCGGCGAATTTTTCGTCGCTCATCCCTGGCACGCGGAACAGCGTGAACAGCATTTCGGTACCCGTGCCATTTGCGATTACGCGTATTGGCACGTAAATCTCGCTGCCGTCTGGCAACTCGACGTAGTGATCGAGCACGCCGTATGCGTTGGGTTCGGTGAAGCGAATCTTTACGGGGCCATTCTCGCCCTCGAATCGCCACACGGTTCCTTCGTTGCCGAGCGGCTTGCCGAGCCCCGATGCCCAGCGCGCGAACGAGGCAGGCGGCGCCGTGAAGTCATATACGTCCTGCGGGCTCCGCTGGATCGATATGCTGATCATTTTCGATTCGGCCGTTTGCATCGCGATGTCTCCAGGCTTGCCTCAAGCGTTCGAATGAATACCGTGTTGTTGAATCTCATGCAGATGCGGATACTCAAATATCATCGCGTGCGCGCCATCAACTTCAGGATATGTTTCGGCCCAGCCGTGCCGCCTCTATCGCGGCGATGTCGATCTTTTGCATGGTCATCATCGCGTCGAATGCGCGCCTGGCCGCCGCGCGATCGGGGTCGCATATCGCCGCGGTGAGGGCGCGCGGGGTGATCTGCCATGACAGTCCCCACCGGTCCTTGCACCATCCGCATGCGCTTTCCTGGCCGCCATTGCCGACGATCGCATTCCACAAGCGGTCGGTTTCGGCCTGGTCGTCGGTCGCGATCTGAAAAGAGAAGGCCTCGTTGTGCCTGAAATGGGGGCCGCCGTTCAGCCCGAGGCAGGGGATGCCGACGACAGTGAACTCGACCGTCAGGACATTGCCCTGCTTACCGGCGGGATAGTCGCCCGGTGCGAGGTGGACGGCCCCGACAGTGCTGTCGGGGAATGTTTCGGCATAGAAGTTTGCGGCGTCAAGGGCGCCTCCGTCGTACCACAGACAGATCGTGTTCCTGCTGATCATTTTCGTGTCTCCTGAAGAGGGTTTGACATGCGCCCGATGTCCCGCGGATGCCCAGGACGCCCGATTCTCGCAACGCAGCATGCATCGCGAACGTCAACCGCTGAATCCGGATATCCTGATATTCACGCAGTGTCGCGGTTGGCGATTTCCAGAATGCTCTCGGCGTCGGCGCGCGCGTTGTCGAGCTGGACGAGGCTCGCATGGCGCGCGCCGAGCGCGTCACGACTCTGGATCGCGGTGAGGATCGCCTTGTGACGCGGCAGGGACAACGTATGCGTGTCGGGATGCCGGCTTGTCAGCTTGATGGATTCCGATAGCGCGAGCGAAAGCATGTTGCCGATATAGCCCAGCAGATCGTTGTGCGTAGCGGCCATGATGGCGCGATGAAACTTGAGGTCGGGGTCCAGCAACGCGCTGGCGGTTTCCGCATTTTCCATCTGCTCATAGGCCGACGCGATGTGCTCGAGGTCTTCGCTCGTCGCCGAGGCTGCGGCGAGCGCGGCGGCAGCGGGTTCGATAATGCGACGCACCGTCAGCAGCGAGCTGAAGAACTCGCCTTCCGGCACGCTTTTGATCGTCCAGTACAGCACATCGGGATCGAGCATGTGCCATTCCGCGCGCGGCTTCACGACACTGCCGACACGCGGCTTCGAGACAACCAGTCCTTTGGCGACGAGCACACGTGTCGCTTCGCGCAACACGGGGCGGCTCACGCCATAGCGCTCGCATAGCATCGCTTCAGCGGGCAGGCGCTGACCGGGCTGCACCTTGCCGCCCACGATGTCCATGCCGAGGTCCTGCACGATGCGGCCATGCAGACTCTTGCGTTCCTGCAGATGACGATAGTCCATGGTTGGCGATTGCGCTTTTGCGTGGCCTCTCTTCCACGACGACCTGTACAGCGTTCGAGGTCATATCCGGTTCGCTGTCTCGCTGCCGGCGCGGTTCGAAGCCTGTCTCGCGAAGCTCCGTTGCGTGATCAAGCATAGCACGCGATTTTCCGGGCTGAGCCTGCCGGCGACGGGTGCGTCGTGCTCAGCAATGGCAACGGGTTTCGCGCGGGCTTTATTCCCTGTCGTCGTATTCGGAGTATTTTCGCGCGTCGCCACGTACCTTGTCGGCGGGATATTTTGTACGATTGATTGCCATCTTTTCGAGCACGGCGGCGAAGAGATCGACATCCAGCTTGTCTGCGAGACGAACGAGATACACGAGAACGTCAGCCATTTCGTGCCGGATGGCGGTGAGCTTCGCATCGCTCAACTCGCTCCTGTCACCGGATACAAGCCACTGAAAAGGCTCCAGCAATTCGCTTGCCTCGACGCTGAGTGCTGTCGCGAGATTCTTTGGCGTGTGAAATTTGTCCCAGTCGCGCTCGCTGACAAACTCACGAACGAGTTCGCGCAGTTCCATCAGGTCATTTTGCATTTCGGCGTTTTTCACACTGCTTCCTGTGGCATGTCTGGAATGATCGCTCCGTGCGCACCCTGCGCATGGGGATGCTCGCAGTCGTCTCGCAGCAGGCCGCGGATCGGGCCTGGCGTGGCGACATATCCTTCGATGTTACAGCGCAGTGCGCGCGATGACCGTCTTACCCGGCGGGCATTTGCAGCAATGCACGAGCGGCGTATTCGTTTAGCCCGTAACGGGTGCTTCGCGGGCGGCAGCGGGGGAGGCGGGCACGAGGCACAGTGCGCAAAGCAGGCTGCCCACGCCAAAAAGCGCAATGACCCACCCATCGGCCAGGGCGAACCGTCCGCGAAGATGCCGACCATCGCCGAGCCCAGAATGCCTGTGCCGTACTGGATTGCGCCGATCAGCGCCGACACCGCGCCCGCACGTTCGGGCCAGTTCGACAGCGCGCCGGCAATCGGGTTGGTCACGATAAAGCCCGCGGCGGATACGAACAGGAAGGGCGGAATGACAAGACCCATCAGGCCGCCCCAGCCGGTCCTCGCGTCGAACGCCAGCAGCGTACCGGCCGCGGTGAATACCCACGATAAATCAGCGATCGACGCGCTGCTGGATGTGAGCCGGGTAGCGATCGCCCACCACGGTGATCTGTTGCAGCGCTGCTTCGATGGCGGCGAGATCGCTAGCCGACAGATCGACCGCGGCGGCACCGACGTTCTCGCTCAGGCGATGCAACTTCGTCGTGCCGGGAATCGGCACGATCCAGGGCTTTTGCGCCAGCAGCCACGCAAGCGCGATCTGCGCGCGCGTCGCGCCGCGGTCGGCGGCAATCTGGCCGAGTACGTCGACGAGGCCCGCGTTCGCCTTGCGGTTCTCCTCGGAGAAGCGCGGCACGACGTTGCGGAAGTCGGTCTTGTCGAACGCCGTCGCGGCATCGATCGCGCCCGTCAGAAAGCCCTTGCCGAGCGGGCTGAACGGCACGAAGCCGATGCCCAGTTCCTCGAGCGTCGGCAGCACTTTCTGCTCCGGCTCGCGCCACCACAGCGAATACTCGCTCTGCAGCGCCGCTACCGGCTGCACGGCGTGCGCCCGACGGATTGACTGCGTGCTGGCCTCGGACATGCCGAAGTGCTTGACCTTGCCTTCCCGGATCAGATCCCTGACCGTGCCGGCCACGTCCTCGACCGGTACGTCCGGATCGACGCGATGCTGGTAGAACAGGTCGATGCGATCGGTTTTCAGACGCTTCAGCGAAGCCTCGGCAACCGCACGGATACGCTCGGGGCGGCTGTCGAGCGGCTTTTTCGAGTCGCCGTCCTGGAAGCCGAACTTCGTCGCGATGACAACCTGATCCCGGATCGGCGCGAGCGCTTCGCCGACGAGTTCCTCGTTGACGAACGGACCGTAGCATTCGGCAGTATCGAAAAACGTGACGCCCTGTTCGAACGCCGAGCGGATCAGTTTGATGCCTTCGGACTTTTCAGTCGCCGGGCCGTAGCCGAAGCTCAAGCCCATGCAGCCAAGGCCGATCGCCGATACTTCGAGGCCGCTGTTTCCAAGGTTGCGCTTTTGCATGATGTTTCTCCTTTCGAATCGCCGCGAACGAACGGTTGGCGTTTGCCGGGGCGGTGCCTGTCAGGCGGTTGAGCAGGATTGAAGCTTAGGCCGTTGTGTTTCTCTCAACAATCCAGCTAGACTTGCACGAGGTGTTGAGGAAAATTCATCTATGCTGCGCGCCGGCCTGTCTGAACTGACTGCTTTCGTTGCGATCGCCGAACAGCGGAGCTTTCGCGCGGCTGCCCGCGTGCTCGGGGTTTCGCCTTCGGCGCTCAGCCATTCGATGCGTGGGCTCGAAGCGCGCCTCGGCGTGCGGCTCTTCAATCGTACGACGCGCTCTGTCGCGCTGACCGAAGCGGGCGCGCAGTTGCTGCGGCGCGCGGGGCCCGCGATTGCCGACCTCGAGGACGCAGTGAACGAAGTCGCTTCGGCGCGCAACCGTCCGTCGGGCTCGATTCGCATCAGCGCGTCGGAATCCGCGGCGCGGCCGATCATTCGCGAGGTTCTTCCGGATTTTCTGGCCGCCTGTCCCGATATCCACGTCGAGTTCGTCGTCGATACACGTCTCGTGGATATCGTCGCCGACGGTTTCGACGCCGGCATACGCGTTCTCGAGGACGTGCCGCGCGACATGATCGCCGTGCGCTTCGGTCCCGACATGCGCTTTGCCGCCGTGGCCTCGCCGGACTATCTGTCGCGTCACCCCGCGCCGAAAGCGCCGCACGACCTCGCGCAGCACCGCTGCATCCGGTTCCGTTTCGAGAGCGGCGCGCTGTATCGCTGGGATCTCGAACATCGCGGCAAAACCGCCAGCATCGACGTCGATGGACCGATGACGCTCGGCAATCTCAATCTGATGGTCGAGGCGGCGCTCGCCGGCATCGGCATCGCATGGGTGACGGAACATCACGTCGTGGCGCATCTGGCGTCGGGCGAACTGGTTCATCTGCTGCCCGAGTGGAGTCCTTCCTTTCCTGGTCTATGCCTGTATTACCCCGCGAACCGGCACCCGCCGACAGCCTTGAGACTGTTCGCGCAGGCCGTGCGCGACTGGGCCAGCACCCGGTAGCAGCATCTTGCCCAGGCCGCGGCATCGCGCGCGAACGCCCGGGCGCCGCGTTTAAACGACGCGCCGTCCTTCGACCGGATAACCCGGATCGGTGTAACCCGGCGTCGACGCGTGACCCGGCGTCACGAGACTGTCGACGAGTTTTTCGTCGTCGGGGCCGAGTTGCAGCTTTAGCGCTTCGACGTAGCTGTCCCATTGTGCTTCGGTGCGCGGTCCCGCGATCGTCGAACTGACGAGCCGGTTCTTGAGCACCCACGCGAGCGCGAATGCAATCGAGGTCGTGCCGCGCTTCGCCGCGTGAGCTGCGATGGTTTGCGCGATCGCGAGTGATTCCGGCCGCCACTCGGTCTGCTGGATGCGCTTGTCGCCGCGACCTGCGCGCGAATCGGCGGGCGGTGGCGCGTCGGCCGCATATTTGCCGCTCAGCACGCCGCGCGCAAGCGGGCTGTACGACACGACACCGAGGCCGTAGTGCGAGGCCGCCGGCAGTTGCTCGACTTCCGCCGTGCGGTCGACGATGTTGTAGAGCGGCTCGCTCGCGACGGGCCGGTCGATGCCGGACTGATCGGCGAGACGCGCCATCTCGGCGATACGCCAGCCCTTGAAGTTGGACACGCCGAAATAGCGGACCTTGCCCTGACGGATCAGGTCGCCGATGGCGCGCACGCCTTCTTCGAGCGGCGCATCGGCGAGCGCGCGGTGAAAGTACAGGATGTCGATGTAATCCGTGCCAAGACGCTTCAGACTCGCTTCGACGGACTGGATGATCCACTTGCGCGATTGTCCCTGTTCATTGGGACCCTGCGACGTGGGATAACCGAATTTCGTGGCGATCACCCAGTTGTCGCGCCGCTCGGCAATCGCGCGCCCGACAATCTGCTCGGAGCGGCCAGCGTGATAGACGTCGGCCGTATCGATGAAATTGACGCCCTGATCGTATGCCTTGTCGATGATGCGTTTCGATGTTGCCTCGTCGGTCTCGCCGCCGAACATCATCGCGCCGAGACACAGCGGCGAAACCTTGAGGGCGCTCTTTCCGAGATACCGGTAATCCATTCTTGATGCTCCATGCAGGGTAGACCTGCGCCAGAAAATGCCGCGAAAAAGGTTGGGGCTGAGGCTGACGTGTCAGACCCTGCGTTCCTCGAACACGCGTCTCGCGATGGCGAGCGCCGTACTGGCAGTGGGCCAGCCCGAATAGAACGCGAGATGCGTGATTGTCTCGATCAACTCGTCGCGGGTGATGCCGTTATCGAGCGCCTTGCCGAGGTGATAGGGCAGTTCGGTGGTGCGATAAAGCGCGACGAGGCTCGCGACGGTGACGAGGCTGCGCTCACGCGGCGAAAGGCCGGGGCGCTGCCAGACATCGTCGAACAGGACCCGGTCGGTGTAATCCGCGAGGGCGGGTGCCAGGTCGCCGAACGCATCGCGCGCGACAGTGGACTGCTGGGTCATTTCAGGTCATCTCCAACGCAGGTCGGGGTTGCGGTCCGTCACGCGAAAGCCTTGCGCGCGGGCCAGTTCGATCGTCTACAGCACGCAATTTACTGGCTGCCGGAGCATGTGACTAGACGGTAGAATCGGCAAACTCTTATGAATGGGGCTCATGAATGGCACGCGAAAATCTTAACGACCTGCTGGCGTTCGTTGCCGTGGCGCGCGCGCAGAGCTTTACGCGGGCGGCCGCGAAGCTGGGCGTGTCGCAGTCGGCGCTGAGCCATACGATCCGCGGACTTGAATCCAGGCTCGGGCTGCGGCTTCTGACGCGCACGACACGCAGCGTTTCGCCGACGCCGGCGGGCGAGCGGTTGCTGGCGACCGTCGGGCCACGCTTCGATGAAATCGATGAAGAACTGGCGGCGCTGACCGAACTTCGCGACAAACCGGCGGGCACGATCCGCATCACGACAGACGAGCACGCCGCGTCCACCATCCTTCAGCCGAAACTGGCGCGACTGTTGCCGGACTATCCGGACATCAAGGTCGAAATCGTGGTCGATTTTGGTCTGACCGACATCGTGGCGCAGCGCTACGACGTGGGCGTGCGGCTCGGCGATCAGGTCGCGAAAGACATGATCGCCGTGCGCATCGCACCGGATATGCGCATGGCGGTGGTTGGGGCGCCGTCGTATTTCGCGAACCGGGCGCGGCCGAAAACACCTCAGGATCTGACCGGCCACAACTGCATCAATTTGCGGCTACCGACGCATGGCGGCCTGTTCGCATGGGAATTCACAAAGGCGGGACATGAGGTGAGGGTGCGCGTCGATGGTCAACTGGTGTTCAACGGAACGAATCAGATGTTGCAGGCCGCGCTGTCCGGTTGCGGGCTTGCCTACATTCCAGCTGATCTGGCACTGCCGTATATCGACGAAGGGCGGCTCAAGCCGGTGCTCAAGAACTGGTGTCCGGTCTTTCCGGGCTATCACCTTTACTATCCGAGCCGCCGCCAGTCTTCACGCGCACTGGGCGTACTCGTCGACGCGCTGCGATATGTTCGTTAGCTTAATTAACGCAACTAACGGTCAGGCCCTTCCGGCCTCTGCGGATTGGGTCGACGTGCGAGGCATGAAGGACGTGAACCGCGGCACAAGGCAAAAGCGGTCTGACAGGAAGGGGGTAGTCTGGCTAGTTTCCGATTGCCTCAACTCACTCCGGCACGCTGGCGAATACGCCGTAGTACGGGCGTTTGGTCGTGATATCGCGGAAGAAGCGCCCGACCATGTTCAACCATGATGCCGGGGGGAGTGAAGTGCATCTGATCGGTATATCGCATTGACATATCCACACGCACTCCTATAATTGGATATACATTCGACATATCCCAAGGAGCCCATCGTGGAACAAGGTGCCATCTTCAAAAGCAACCGTAGTCAGGCGGTACGCCTGCCAAAATCCGTGGCGCTTCCTGACGATGTCAAACGGGTCGACGTGGTGGCCATCGGTCGCATCCGCATACTCACCCCTGCCGGAGAATCCTGGGATAGCTGGTTTGATGGCGAAGGAGTCAGCCCGGACTTCATGTCCACGCGCAACCAGCCCACCGATCAGGAGCGCGAGGCGTTTTGATGCTCAAGTACATGCTCGATACGAACATCTGCATCTTCACCATCAAGAACAAGCCTCATGAGGTTCGCGAGGCGTTCAACCGCTACCACGGCCAACTCTGCATTAGCACGGTGACCTTGATGGAGTTGATTTATGGTGCAGAGAAGTCGGCATCGCCGGAGAAAAATCTGGCTGTCGTCGAGGGTTTTGCCGCCCGCCTGGACGTCCTGGATTACAACCACGAGGCTGCCGCACATAGCGGCCAGCTCAGGGCCGAGCTGGCAAAAAATGGCAGGCCGATTGGCCCCTACGACCAGATGATCGCCGGGCACGCCCGATCTCAAGGCCTGATCCTGATAACGAATAACCTTCGCGAGTTCGACCGGGTACCCGGTCTACGGGTTGAAGACTGGGTACACGCGGGTCGGTAATCTGTCCGGCAGTGCCCTAGCGGTTGCCGTCAAGCAGATCGCCGAGGAGTCCATCGAATGCGGCCTGCGCGTCCTCGAGTTCCTGCAGCGCTGCATCGAAGGTCTGCAAGGCCATCTGCGAGGGGCGGCCATCGCCCGCGGGCGGAAATTGCGATTGCAACGATGTGAACGCTGTCTGTACCTTCTTCGTTGCGTTGAGCACGCGCTCCATCGCGCTGCTTTCTTCGGCTCGCGCCTGTTCGTGGTTCATGAAAACTCCGAGGTTCATCTGGTAAAAATAGTTGGCCGGTGCGCACTATGCCATGGGTCGATGGCGGGCGCAGCCGTCCGTGGCAACAGGCTCAGGGCAGCGGCAGGCCGCCGTTTGCCTTGATTTCCCGCAGCGACAGCGACGATTCCACGGACGTCACACCTGGCAGACTGCGTAGCTGATCGCGCATGAACGTGCCGTAATCGTCGAGATCGCGCGCGACGACCTGCAGCACGTAGTCTGCGCTGCCCGACACGTTATGACACGACAGGATGCGCGGGATCGCAAGGATTTCGCGCTCGAAACGCGTGGCGACCGCCCTGTCGTGCACGGCAAACCGCACGTAGACAAACGCGACCACGCCGAGCCCGAGCGCCGCGCGCGAAAGCATCGCGCGATAGCGTTCGATGTAGCCGTCGTTTTCGAGGCGCTTCAACCGGCGCGCGCAGGGCGTTTCGCTTAACCCGACGGTTTCGGCGAGACGCGCGTTGGACATGCGTCCGTCCGTTTGCAGCGCGGCCAGGATGGCGCGATCAATCTTGTCGAGATCGTTGTTCATGTATGGGTGAAAAGCGCTATCAATATGAAAAATGATAGCGTAATACACCATTGCAGTGCGTTGTTGTCACGAAAATCGCCAGCAATCGCTCCCCCCGCGATAGCAAGATAGAGCGCTGGAAAACGCGAGGTTCATCATGGTTTCAGCGCATCTGATGGTCGTTTTTGTTGCCGCACTGGCTGTCGTCTACGCTGTGCCCGGGCCGGACATGGCGCTCGTCATGCAGACGAGTATCGGGCGCGGTACTCGCAGCGGTTTCGCGGCGGCCGGCGGTCTGGCTATGGCGCGCGCCACGCATGTCACGCTGTCCGCATGTGGCGTCGCCGCGCTGTTGCGCAGTGCGCCGTGGCTTTATGAGGTCGTCCGGTATGGCGGCGCGGTGTATCTCGCGTGGATTGCGATCCAGATTTTCAGGTCGCCGGTTTTCGCATTGCCGGCCGGAGGTGTGGCGGTATCCGGGCAGCGTCCGCTGCACGCGGCGTTCGTCAAGGGGCTGCTGACCAACCTGTTGAATCCAAAGGCATTGCTGTTCTGCTCGGTGTTGCTGCCGCAGTTTGTCCGGCCCGAGGCGGGGCCGGTCGCGGCGCAGGTGGTGGAACTGGGTGTCGTGCTGTTGATCATGGGCGCATGTTTCGATGCGGCCTGTGCAGTCGGTGCCGCGCGGATTGCGAACTGGATGCGGACTCATCCGCTCGCACAGACCGTTCAGCGCTGGACGTTTTCTGCCGCGCTGGTCGGCTTCGCACTGCGACTGTCGCTTGACTGAGTGGCGAGAGCGGTGCGACGTGAGAGCCCGTCCAGCCGACCTGCTGTTTCAGCTTCAACTTACGGCGTGGCCTGTCGTCGATGATCTTGCGACAGTGTTTGTCCTTCATCTTCTTCCAGTTCTTGCATTCAGCGCGCGTGCGAAGGCAGCCAATGCACAGGCCGGTCTTGTCGTCGAACTTGCAGATATCGACGCAGGGAGATTGAACGGTCATGAAACACCGGGCAGATTGGGGATACGCTGACTTTCGCATGCGTATCGCACCGCCCGCAAGGTGATTGTGTTAATAAAGGCGACAGGCCGGCCAGCGTTGCTCCGATGCAGCGCCGCGTCTGCCTGCCGACGCATCACACTCATCACCGCACGCTCATCGATGAAGACGTTCCTGCTCTATGCCGTGACCGCCGTCGCGGAGATCGCTGGTTGCTATCTGCCGTGGCGCTGGCTGAAGGAAGGCGGCTCGGCATGGCTGCTCATACCGGGCGCGCTGAGTCTGGCGCTGTTTGCCTGGCTTTTGACACTGCACGGCACAGCGGCGGGGCGCGTGTACGCCGCATATGGCGGCGTGTATGTCGCGGTCGCGATCCTGTGGTTGTGGGTCGTCGATCAGATTCGGCCGACGCTGTGGGATATCGCAGGCGTCGCGGTGACGCTCCTCGGCATGAGCATCATCGCGTTCCAGCCGCGAGTGTGACCGGCGGCGCATGACACGCGACGTGTGTCGCGTGTCAAGTCGTGCTTCAAATCCTGCGTCAGGTCTTGCTTCAAGCCGGCACATGACCCACGCACGCGTATCGAAGCGCGCGCCGCGCGTCACGCGCGGCAACGCATCGAAACGCGTCGCCGCTGCCTGCATGGGCAGCTTTACATCAGCCGGCCGGGTCGCGCCCGAGAAAATCGAGCTTGCCCAGTTCGACGCCGCTATGACGCAGGATGTCGTAAGCGGTTGTCGTGTGAAAGAAGAAGTTGGGCAATGCAAAATGCAGCAGATAGTTAAGGCCGACGAACTCGACCGCCCCCGAGCGCATCTTGAGCGTGATCGGGCGTGCTTCCGAACCGTCGATCTGCTCGGGCTTGAATTCCTTCAAATAATCAATCGTCTTCTGGATACGGGCGTCGAGTTCGTCGAAGGTCTGTTCGAAATCTTCGTACTTCGGCGCTTCGACACCGGCGAGACGCGCGGCGCAGCCCTTTGCCGTATCGGTCGCGATATAGACCTGACGCTGCAACGGCAGCATGTCGGGGAAAAGGCGGGCGCCAGTGAGCACGAGCGGATCGATCTGCTTTTCCGCCGCATGCGCTTCGGCCTTGCCGAGAACCGCCTGCAGGTTCGTGAGGCCGCGCACGAGTACAGGCACGGATGCTTGATACATTGAAATGGACATGGGAGGTTCCTTTAATTCTCTGGTCGTGCTGCATTCGCAGCGCCGCGCAATCATAGCGCGGTCAGGAATATCGTACCGGGGGCGGCTGACGCTGCAAACTGGCCGGACGGCCAGGTGTGACGACACCAGGAACTGTGTTTGAATGGATCTGTCGGACCGTTCAGCGATGTCGTTGAAACGCAGGCACAGCGCGGGTTTCGGGGCGCAGAGGGCCGGTCTTCCCGAAGTTCGCGCGAAGTTCGCGGTTTAAGCCGCGTGGCGTCAGGTCCGTGCACGGAGGAGTATCCATACCATGGCAAAACATCCACTGGCTGGAAGCAATCGGGCGGTGCAGGCAGGTTCGAAGGTCGTCGGCAGCTGCAATCCTGCGGAAACCATCGAGGTTGTCGTCATGCTGCGTCGCCAGGGCGAACCGCAGTTCCAGGCGCTGATGAAACAGATCGAATCGGGCGACCCGAAAGCGAAGCCCGTCTCGCGTGAGGAATTCGCCAGGCGGTTCGCCGCCGCGCCCGACGATATTGCAAAGCTGAGAGCGTTCGCGCAGACACATGGGTTGAGCATCGTCCGCGAGGACGCTGCTGCTGCCACCGTCGTGCTGAGCGGCACGATCGCAAACTTCCAGAGCGCGTTCGACGTGCATCTGCAGCATTTCGAGCATCACTCGATGGGCCTGTACCGCGGCCGAACCGGCGCGATCAGTGTGCCCGACGATCTTCACGGGATCGTTACGGCCGTGCTGGGGCTCGACAATCGCCCGCAGGCGCGGCCGCACTTTCGCATCCGGCCGCCTTTCGCAGCGGCACGAGCACATCAGGCCACCTTCACGCCGTTGCAACTCGCGCAGCTATACGACTTTCCGGCTGGCGACGGCCATGGCGAGTGCATCGGCATCATCGAACTCGGCGGGGGCTATCAGACAGCCGATCTCAAGTCCTATTTTTCGGGGCTCGGGGTTGCCGTGCCGAAGGTGGTATCCGTCGGCGTCGATCAGGGCAGCAACCAGCCGGGCGGGGACCCGAGCGGACCCGACGGCGAAGTCACACTCGACATCGAGATCGCGGGGGCCATCGCGCCGGGCGCGACGATCGCCGTCTACTTCACCGCCAACAGCGATGCCGGTTTCCTCGATGCGGTGAGCCGTGCTGTGCACGATGCGACACACAAACCCTCGGTCATTTCGATCAGCTGGGGTGGACCGGAATCGATCTGGACCGCGCAGTCGCTGAACGCGTTCAACAACGTATTGCAGGCTGCCGCGACCATGGGCGTGACGGTCTGTGCGGCATCGGGCGACAGCGGATCGTCCGACGGCGTCGGCGATGGCGGCGAGCACGTCGATTTTCCAGCGTCGAGCCCGTACGTGCTCGCGTGCGGCGGCACGCACCTGCAGGCGTCTGGCACGTCGATAACGCAGGAGGTCGTCTGGAACGACGGGACAGACGGCGGCGCGGGCGGTGGCGGCGTCAGTACTGCGTTCCCGGTGCCTGCGTGGCAGAAAGGCTTGTCTGCGACGTCTGCGAATGGCGGCAAGACTGCACTCAGCGGGCGCGGCGTACCCGATGTGGCGGGGGATGCGTCGCCCACCACGGGCTACGACGTGTTGATCGATGGCGCGAGCACGGTGGTCGGTGGCACGAGTGCGGTGGCGCCGCTCTGGGCTGCACTGATCGCCCGCATCAACTCGGCAAAAGGGCAGCCTGCCGGATTCGTGAATCCAAAGCTCTATCAGGCTCACGGTGTCTGCAACGACATCACGCAGGGGAACAACGGCAGCTTTTCTGCTGGTCCGGGATGGGATGCGTGCACGGGTCTCGGCAGTCCCGATGGAAAGAAGGTGGCGGCAGCACTATAGTTTTGCGAGCGGGTTGCCAGTCTGTCACGAAGGTGTGGCGCTGGTAGTCCGTTTGCGTCGATGATGGGCAGCATCGTGCAGGGCTTCACAAGACGTCAACGAATCCAATGGAGCGATCATGACGAATTCCGAGTCAGCTTCAGGTAGTCCGCAGTCGCCGCACAATTCCCAGGCGTCCCAATCGCCGATGGCGGCGGCCGTGCCGCATCGGGCAGGAGACAAGCCGTTCTTCGATCCAGTCGCCTACGGCAACGGTCCCGACGACGCCGTGACCGACAGCACCGAGAACGCTGCGATCACAAAGCACACCACCACGATCGGCGGGCGCAAGATCAACTACACGGCGACGGCAGGTCATCTCGTGACGGTCGATTCGAGCAGTTCACTACCGAGTGCGAAGATGTTCTACGTGGCGTTCACGCAGGACAACCAGAAGGAAGAAACGCGCCCGGTCACGTTTTTCTATAATGGCGGCCCGGGGTCGTCTTCCGTGTTCGTGCTGCTGGGGTCGTTCGCGCCACGCCGCATCAAGACATCGATGCCGGGTTTCACACCGCCGGCGCCGTATGCGATGGAAGACAATCCTGACAGCATGCTCGACAAGAGCGACCTCGTTTTCATTAACCCGGTCGGCACGGGCTATTCGGCGGCCATCGCACCGCATAAGAACCGCGATTTCTGGGGCGTGGATCAGGACGCCGATTCGATCAAGCAGTTCATCAAGCGTTTTCTGACGAAGAACAGCCGCTGGAATTCGCCGAAGTTCCTGTTCGGCGAATCGTACGGCACCGCGCGCAGTTGTGTCCTCGCGTACCGTCTGCACGAAGACGGTGTCGATCTGAACGGCATCACGCTGCAGTCGTCGATTCTCGATTACACGCAGGCGGGTAATCCGGTTGGGGCGCTGCCCACCGCGGCCGCGGACGCGTGGTATCACCGCAAGCTCGGCGTCGCGCCAACGCCGACCGATCTCGGCGCATTCGCTGAAGAAGTCGCCCAGTTCGCGCGCACGGATTACCTGGCCGCGCTGCGCAAGTTCCCGACCACCGACAGCGCGACGGTCGAAAAGCTGAGCGAATACACGGGCATCGACAAGACAACCCTGCTCGCGTGGAGTCTTGATATCGCAGCTTACGACAGTCGGGGTAATTCTCTTTTCCTGACCACGTTGCTGAAATCGAAAGGACTTGCACTTGGGGAATATGACGGTCGCGTCACCGGGATCGAGACGGGCATCGCCGGCAAGATCGACCCGAACTCGGGCGGTAACGATCCCACGATGACAGCCGTCACCGGCGTGTACACGGCGATGTGGAATGTCTACCTGAACGAACAGTTGAAGTTCACGTCGAATTCCTCGTTCACCGATCTCAACGATCAGGCATTCGCCAACTGGGACTTCAGTCACATCGACCCGACCGGGGCGCAGAAAGGCATTGATTCGAAGCGCAATGTCATCCTGTACACGGCAGGCGATCTGGCTGCGGTGATGGCGCTTAATGTCGATCTGAAAGTGCTGTCGGCGAACGGTTTTTACGACTTTGTCACGCCGTTCTATCAGACCATCCTCGATCTGCAGGAAATGCCGCTCGTGAGCAATCAGGTTCGCCAGAACCTGTCGGCGCGCTTTTATCCGTCAGGGCACATGATTTACCTCGACGCCGGATCGCGTACGGCGCTCAAGGCCGATCTCGCGAAAATGTATGAATCGGCGGTCGCCAATGCGGGTGCGATGATGCGCATCCGGTCTCTACAGGCGCGCAACAAGAGCTGAGGATGGGGCACAAATAGAAACGGCGGGCTGACGCAAGCCGGCCCGCCGCCCCACTTGTTACTGCACACATGCGTCAAACCGCGATGCACGCGACAGTCTGGCAAGGGCTCGCCACCGCATAGCCGCGTGCAGCCCTTTTCCTCGCGTTCGCCCACCGCATGACGGCGGACGATGCCGACGTGTCGCATTCGATGCGCACGCCAGCCGCCCCGTAAAACAACCTGTACAACCTCGATAACCCGCCGGAATGCCTGTTTTATGGCAACCGGTCGCTACTACCCCCGTTTCTGCCCTGTGTGACGGACAATGAAAAGGACCATGAAAAAAATGGTATTGCCATTTTTTTGCCGTTCAATCAGGTACAGTTCACTAATAACGTCTTGCGGTCATGTCATGTGAGCAGGTCATGTCATGGCAAACTGTCGTGTCGCATTTGCAGCAGGTTCTGACTATCCTGACATCAGGACGAAATGCAAAGGGGAGATTTGAAATGATTATTCTTTATGTCTCGGTGGCGTTGCTCGGCGCGGCGATTATCCGTCATGCGGCTGCGAAGAACAGGCGCGAGCGCCTGCAGCCGGTTCGTGTGCGCAGTAGTGCGCGGCCCAACCGGTGATCATGGTTCGCCATGAATCTCACCGTCAGGAATATTCCGAAGTCGTGTACTGAGCAGGAAGTGCGTGACTTTCTCAAGAAAGAGTTAGGGCACTACGCGTCCGGGATCGAGGTGCACGAGGTGGGTACGCCCACTGCATACGCCGTCATCGAGCTGGACGCGAGCGTGCCGTACGTCGGTGAGGTCATCGCGCGGCAGGTTAATGCGCTCCATCTGAACGGCGTGGCACTCGAGGCCAGCTCCTCGCTATTTAGCGACGAACCGCCCCAGCGGTAACAGTGAAGCAGCGAGCGGGTCCGTCGTGCTCTCCAGCTATTCGTTCACCGGCCAGTCGAATGGCGTATAGGGCAGCGCCCGCTTGTGTCGCGTCGCGTGATAGAAACGAAAAACGGTCTCGTACACTGCGTCGCTGACCGGCTTGCCCTCCAGAAAATCGTCGATATGCTCGTAGGTGATGCCATACGCATCTTCGTCGGGGCGTAGTGGACGCAGCGTCTCCAGATCGGCCGTAGGTGTCTTCGACGCCATGGCTTCCGTGGCGCCCAGCGCACGCACCAGTTCGCGTACCCGGCGTTTGTTCAGTCCCGCCAGCGGCAATACGTCAGCACCCCCATCGCCGAATTTCGTAAAGAACCCCATCACGGATTCAGCCGCATGATCGGTGCCGATCACAACGCCGGCCCGCGCGCCGGCCACCGCGTACTGCGCGATCATCCGCTGACGCGCCTTGATGTTGCCGAGAATGAAGTCCCGATGCGCGTCGTCGCTGAACGGCGTGCCGCTTGCGACAACGGCGGCGAGCATGGCATCGGCGGCCGGCTTGATGTCGACGGTCAGATTTTCGTCGGCGCGGATGAACGCGAGCGATTGCTGGGCGTCCTTTTCGTCGTGTTGTGTGCCGTAAGGCAGGCGCATCGCAACGAAGCGCGCATCGTGTCCGCCAGCACGCAGACGTTCGACGGCGAGTTGCGCGAGCCGTCCCGCAGTCGTCGAATCGACGCCGCCGCTAATGCCGAGCACGTAGGTCTTCAATGCGCTGTCGTGTAGATAGCGCGCGAGAAACGCGACCCTTCTTTCAATTTCCTGCACCGCATCGAATCGCTGGGCGACATGCATTTCTTCGATGATGCGCCGTTGAAGCAGGGCAGAATCTGTCTGAGTCATCGGTTTTCCTTCGGCGTATTTGACGGTTTTCGTCTTGCGAGTATCGCGCATTGATTGGGCCTGTCACGATGCGATCGCTAAAATCCCATTCGCCGGCCGGCATTCGATGTCCGATCGTCACGATGAGCAATCCTGGTAATATGTTTCGGGCCTGTCGCGTGCGGGTTGATGAAGTTGAACAATTCAATAACGGGCTTGCTCGAAGAGACGAGATGAACATCGACACATGTCGTGATCAGGCCGACGAAAAAAATGGAATAACAGGCACGGTCGCCGGGTTTTCTGGCGTTCGGCAATTCAACCGGTGTCATCGCTGGATGGGCCGCGCGGCCGTGGCTTCGGTGTGTGCATTGTCGTGCGCGCTCGCGTTTGCCGCCAGTCCCGCATCGACCGTGACGGCGGCGCCGGCGAGCGGCGCGGCATCGATGGTCCCGCCGATGCCGCCGTTGCTTCCGGCAACCCCTGCCGCGCCGGCAAGCGCATCGCAGCCCGCGTCGGCGCCGGTTGCTGCGCCCGATGCGGGCCGCGTGGCCGATCCGCGCCGGGCACTGCTGATGCGCAATACGTTCGCACGCGAAGTCACACGTCGCCTGAAGGTACCGGCGGTGGATCAGGCGGCGTACGGCGTGCGTCTGCAGGCGGCGCTGGCGGCAAAAGATCTCGGCGGATTGGCGGGTGAATATGTGGTGCTGGTGGATCGCAACGCTAAGGTGCAGGCGCTCTTCATTTATTTCCGCGCGACGCCGGCCGACAACTGGCAGATGATCGGCGCATCGCCGGTCGCGACGGGCCGGCCGGGCGAATTCGACCATTTCATCACGCCGCTCGGTGTTTTCGAGCATACGCCCGACAACATGGATTTTCGTGCCGAAGGCACGATGAACCAGAACGGCATTCGCGGCTACGGCAAGCGTGATATGCGCATCTTCGATCTGGGCTGGGCCGAAGGCGAGCGCGGCTGGGGGAAAGGCGGCGTGTCGCAGATGCGCTTCCAGATGCATGCAACCGATCCTGACCGGCTCGAACCGTTGCTCGGTATCCGTCACTCGAAGGGATGCGTGCGCATTCCCGCGTCGCTGAATGTGTTTCTCGATCATCACGGCATTCTCGACGCCGAATACGAAGCGCTCGTCGCGTCCGGCCAGTCGCTCTGGGTGCTGCACCCGGACCGGCAGGCAACGCCGTGGGCCGGACGTTACATCGTCGTGGTCGATTCAGGGCGCAAGACGCGGCCCGCGTGGTCTCCGGCGCCCGGCAGCAAGGCTCACGCGAAAATGCCGGCCGGCGGCGACAACGCGGACTAGGGCACCATGAGGCACCACGCAACTGGGTCCGGAAACGGTCAATGCAATCCGCGTACCCGGGTGGCGACGGGCAGATCAGGTGTGCGTCGACAACTGGGTTTATCGTCGCGACGCCGTTCCGACGCATCGTGATCGCGCAACCCAACCCAACCCAACGCAACATCACGTGAAGCAACGCGTGATGGTCAGGCCCGCACGAGCCAGACGCCCGCGAGCGCAAGCACGAAACCGGCGATCTGCACGGGCAGCAGCATTTCCCCGAAGTCGATATAGCCTTCGAGGGCGGCAAGTGGCGGCGCGAGAAACAGGAGCGCCGTCGCGCGTGACGCGTCGCCGCGACGGACCATCCAGACAAGCAGCGTCACGCTGACGCCCGAAAGCATCACGATGCCCCACGCAAGCGATGCCCACAGCGATGTCGAGGAAATCCAGCGGTGCTCGCCGAGCGCGAGCGCCAGCACTGCGGCGACGGCGGCCGCGCCCAGATTCTGCACGGCGCTCGCGCTGCGTAGATCGGCCTTCGCGAGCGACGTCTTCTGAAACAGCGTGCCCGCCGTGATCGAAACGACAGCAAGAATCGAAATGACGATGACAAGCCACGGCGGTGCACTCCCGTGCGGCACGGGCGCGGCGGCAGCGAGCTTCGGCTCCAGTACGAGCGCGACGCCGGTCAGGCCAAGTACCATGCCGCTCCAGCCGCGCGGGGACAGGCGTTCGCCAAGGAGCGGCGCGGCGACGGCGGCGGTCAGCAGCGGCTGGAGCGCGCCGAGTAGCGCCATCACACCCGCGCTCATCCCCTGTGCGACGGCCCAGTAACCCGCACCGAGATACACGCCCTGCAACAACGCACCGGCGAGCAGATGCTTGCCCAGATCGCGGCCGCGTGGCCACGCGGCGCGCGTCGCGAGCGCCACGAGCGTGAACAGCACGGCGGTTCCGCCAAAGCGCGCCAGCAAAAAGAGATTCGGATCGGCAAACGGCGTGATCGCGCGGGCGACCACAAAGCCCGTCGACCACAGCACGACGAACAGCACAGCATTGATGGCTACGAACATGGAACGGCGAACGGCTCGCGACGAACGAAAACGGCAGTGTGATCCACCGTGGACGGTGCGTCTTGTTCGAACCTGCACTGCGGCGCGTAAGCTGGGCGACGGGCGCGCGAAGTCCGGCCGGCGTTACTGCGCGAGCAGAATCGCGCCTGCGCCCAGCACGGCGCCGCTCACGGCGCACGCCCAGAGCAGCGCGCGGGTGCGCCTGATTTCGCGGCCCAGTTCGCGCGTCAGTTCGGCATCGCGCTGTGAGCGTGTCTGGTCGTGCTGATGCTGGAGGTAGAGCACGGCCAGCTGCGGCATGCGCGGCACGATATGCGCGAGGTGCGGCAATTCCTGCGAAATGCGCCTGATCCAGCCGTGATGGCCGAGATCGCGTCGCGCGATGCCCGCGAGCGTGCGTCGCGCGATGTTCCATGTATCGACGCCGGGGTGCAGCGCGCGCGCCAATGCCTCGGCCTGCTCGAACGAGCGCTGCGCATTCGCGAGGCGCGTGGACACGGCGCCCCCGAATGGCTGCACCGCATGCAGGAGATGATGGAACAGTGCGCCGGCTGAACGCGCTTCGGGTTCATCCGCGAAATGGGCTTCCGCGCGGGTGCGCAGTTCCGCTTCGAGCACCTCGGTGCGTGTGCTGGACGGCACGTGACCGGCATTACGGTGCAGGTCGGCGAGGTGACCGTATTGCTGCCCGAAAAGCGCGCTTGCGCCATGAACGAAAAAGTGGCGCTCCTGCGAGGAGAGGCTCGACATGATCGCGAAATCCGCCAGCACGAGGCGTCCGCATGTATCGGGTTCGATACTCACCCGCACGCGTTCGGCGTCGAGCGCCGCGTGAAAGAAGCCATGCTCGAACGTCTGCTCGCTGACTACTTCGATGATATGCGCGGCGAGCGTCGCGAGCTTGATGTGATGTGCGTGCAGTCCAATGACGTTCGCGACCGACAGGGTGTCGATCCGCTGCGCGACGAGCGTGGTGGGCGTACACAGGTCCCAGATCACGGCTGGTACGGCGATCCGCGTGTCGCGATCGAAGTGATGACCGGTCTGGCTGAGATTGGCCGCTTCGGCGCGCAGGTCGAAGCGACGCAGCAACTCCTGCGTGAACGATCCGGAGAGCGAGCGCAGTTGCAGCCGGCGCGCGGTGCCCGAAAACTTCTCGAGCCAGCGCGCGACCCAGCGCAGGAGCGCGGCCTCGTCGCTGATCTGCTCGACTTCCGCCTCGCGCAGCAGCTTGATCGACACGTTGCAGTGACCGTCGACGGGCGCGATCAGACGTGCGATATGCGTCTGTTCGGCAAAGCCGTTGCGTGCAGGCACGAGATCGACGGATGCGAACAGCGTGGTGAGCGGGCGTTCGAAGGCCGCCTCCAGTGCGCGTTCGACCGCTTGCGGCGGTAGCGGCGCCTGCATGTGGTCGACGGCGTCGATCACGTCGTGCAGCGTGCCACCCGCGAGCTCCGGATGTTCGACGAGCGCGGCGGCGAACGCGCTGGCGAGCGGGCCGAGTTGCGGCAGCGCGCCATGAAGGCTTGCGCGCGCCTTGTCCGATCCATGCAGACGGCTTACAAGTGTCGCGGCCCAGCGCAGCTTGTGGTGTTCCGGCGCCGCGAGCCAGATAAGCCGCGCGCCGTAGCGCAAAGCGTGAAACAGCAGCAGGAGTCGGCGAAACAGTGGGCGCATCGGTAGTTCGTGTGACGGAGCGCGCATCGACGATGCGTGACGGGAGCGCACAGGGTAGCAGGGAAGCACATGGGGCGGAGCGTTCCCGCGGATCGCGTAATACAATACGCCGGCCTTCCGAACTCACGTGTGCCGTCAGCCCGGCGCCCCCAGAGATGCTCGCAGAACAACGTCATCAATACATCCTGTCGCAGGTCGCCAGAAACGGCGCGTTGTCGGTCGCTGAACTCGTTCGCGAGCTGAACGTTTCGCGCGAGACGATCCGGCGCGATCTGAATACGCTGGCCGGCCGCGGCCTGATCGTGACAACTCACGGCGGCGCGCTGTCGAGCGACCGTCGCGAGCCCGATCTCGATACGCGTGAAGCAGCGAACGCCAGCGCCAAGCGCGCGATCGGCGAACGCGCCGCGCAGTTCATTCCCGACGGCGCATCGGTCATCATCGATTCGGGCAGCACGACGCAGGCCGTCGCGCGCGCGCTGACCGACCGGCACCGGCTCACCGTCTACACCAACGACTGGCGCATCGCGCTGCTGCTCGGCAGACGCAACGACAATCGCGTGACGCTGCTCGGCGGCGAGCTGTCGGATCTGGAAGACGCCACGTTCGGCCTCGATACGATCCATCAGCTGGCCCAATACCACGCGGATTTCGCGCTGATCGGCGCGGGCGGTATTTCAGCCGATGCGTGGCTCACCGATTACTCGCGCATGGCCGCCGAAGTGCGCAGCCGGATGATCGCGGCAGCCGGAATGGTGATCGTCGTCGCGGACAACTCGAAGTTCGGCCGTGTCACGCCCGTGCGGATCAATGGTTTCGAGTCGGCCCGCTATCTCGTGACCGAGCTGGCGCCGGACCGCGCGCTGGCGAAAGCGATCGCGACGCGCGGCCCGGAAATCCTGATCGCCTGAGGCACCCGCATTTCCACGGCCTTCCCCTGCATTCCGCCGCCGCGTCTGCCGTCAGCGCATGCGCACGCCCAGTTTTTTGAGCGAGCGGTCGATCGCAGCCACCGCGCTGTGCAGTTCGTTCGCATCGATAGCACCGATGCAGCCCACGCGGAACGTTTCCACCTGCGTGAGCTTGCCCGGATACAGGATATAACCGGCATCTCGCACGGCCGCGTAAAAGTCCACAAAACGCCACGCCGGGTCTTTCGGCGCGTGGAACGTGACGATCACCGGCGCCTGCACGTCGGCCGCGAGGAACGGCTCGAAGCCGAGCGCTTTCATCGCGTCGATCAACGTTCGGCAGTTCTGCTGGTAACGCGCTCCGCGCGCCGGCTGGCCACCTTCGGCGATAAAGCGGTCGAGCGCATTGCGCAACGCGGCGATGACGTGCGTCGGCGGCGTGAAACGCCACTGCGTGGTCTTCTGCATGTACGCGTACTGGTCGTGCAGATCGAGTGCGAGCGACGGCGACTGGCCTTCGCTCGCCAGCAGCACGCTGCGCTTCACGATCACGAAGCCCATGCCCGGCACGCCTTCGAGGCACTTTCCGCTCGCCGATACCAGCGCGTCGATGCCGCCTTTGCGCAGATCGATCGGCAGCGCGCCAAACGAACTCATTGCGTCGACGATCAGGCTTTTGCCATGACGCTGACACAGCGTGGCGATGTCATCGAGAGGATTCAGGAGGCCCGCGCTCGTTTCCAGATGCACCTGGGCGACGTGCGTGATGCGCGCGTCGCTGTTGAACGCATCCTCGATCGCGGCGGCGCTCGCCGGCTCGTCGTCGCGCAGCGCAAGCTCCACGTACGCGATACCCATGCGCTGCAGGATCTTGATGATCCGCGTGCAGTACGCGCCGTTGTTCGGCACGAGCACGCAACCGTTACGCGGCACCAGCGTGCCGATGGCGGCTTCCACGGAGAATGTGCCGCTGCCCTGCATCGGCACGCACACGTAGTCATTTTCGCCATGTACGATTTCGAGCAGGTCGGCGCAGACGGTTTGCGTCATCTGGTTAAAGGCGACGTCCCACGATCCCCAGTCACGCAACATCGCCTGGCGGGTTTCGGGCGAGGTCGAAAGCGGCCCCGGCGTCAGCAGGATTGGATCGTTTCCGAGAATCACACAACCTCCGTAGTCAGATGAAATGCGCACTTTGCGTGCGCGAGCAATATGCATATTATTGGCGAATTGTGTCATTTTTTGGAATTCGTGAAAATAGTCATGCCGCTGTCACGGAAACCTGTGATTCTTGCCGTGCCCGGTCAGGCAAGGCATGGGGTTACGGAACAATCCGCCGGCCGGACGTCTCGCTGGAAATGAATCAGTAAGGTTGTCAGCAATCTGCAATCTGGCTGTGGCAATGCAAAAAAAAACGGGCACGGCGTACGCGCCGTTTCAATCACAACAGGTATGGGGTTTTCCCGACCGTCTGGTTTTTGCCTTTCGGAGAGCGACATGACAGAGAAGAATCACCTTCACACGACGGCCGGCATCGTCCGCAAACTGCTTCCGGCACTCGTGGCCGCGGCGGCATTCGGCGGCGCGGCCTTGCCGGCACACGCGGCTGACGCGGTGGTGCTGTACACCGCCGACGGCCTTGAGAACCTCTACAAGGACGTGCTGCCCGCGTTTGAGAAGAAAGAAGGCGTGAAGGTCAACATCGTCACCGCGGGTAGCGGCGAAGTGGTGAACCGCGCGACGATCGAAAAGGATGCGCCGAAGGCCGACGTGCTCGTCACGCTGCCGCCGTTCATCCAGCAGGCGGGCCAGGCGGGCCTCCTGCAGAATTACGAAAGCGTGAACTACAAGAACGTGCCGGCGATCGCGAAGGCGTCGGATGGCGCGTGGGCGACGTTCGTGAACAACTATTTCACGTTCGCGATCAACCCGGAAGTCACGAAGACCCAGCCGAAGACGTTCGCCGACCTGCTGCATCCGGATTACGCCGGCAAGGTGGCGTATTCGAACCCGGCAACGGCGGGCGACGGCATGGCCGTGATCATTCTCACGACCGCGCTGATGGGCGAAGACAAGGCGTTCGACTACCTGAAGAAGCTCGAGCAGAGCGCGAAGTTCCACACGAAGGGCACGGGTTACCTCGACGTGCTGCTCTCGCGTAACGAAATCGCGCTCGCGAACGGCGACCTGCAGATGGACCTCGACGACGCGGCCAACGGCGGCCTGTCGCTCAAGCCGATTTTCCTCGCGCACGAAGGCGGCCAGCCGACGACGTTCCAGCTGCCGTATGCCATTGGTTTGATCAAGAACGGCCCGAACCAGGCGGAAGGCAAGAAGCTGATCGACTACCTGATGTCGAAGGAAGTGCAGTCGAAGGTGCCGGATATTTTCGGTATCCCGGGTCGTACGGACGTTGCGCTGACCGGCAAGAACGGCGAAATCGTGAAGAAGGCGACGGCAGGCGTGAAGGTGATCCCGGTGGACTGGAATCAGGTGATGGCGAAGAAGGCTGACTGGACGGCACGCTGGAAGAATGACGTGATCGGTTCGTCGGGCAAGCAGCTCGAAGTCGTCAAACCGAAGTAACGCGCGATCGTTCCCTGTACTAGCACTATCCATGTTGGAGGATGAAACCGGTGAATACGGCCAGTCTTGCTCATCCAGGCGCGCTTGGCGCCGAACCGGACGCGCTCGGCGATGCGCGTTCGGGCACGCCGGGCGGCGTGCAGATCGATCATCTGACGGTGCGCTTCGGTTCGCGCACGGTACTCGATGATCTGTCGCTGACGATCCAGCGCGGTGAATTACTGACCGTGCTGGGCCGCAGCGGTTGCGGCAAGACGACGCTGCTGCGCTTTATCGCCGGTTTCATCGAAGCCGACGGACTGGCGGGCACGCTGACGGTCGCGGGTCGCGACCTGACGCATGTCTCGCCGCATCGTCGCAATCTGGGCCTGCTGTTCCAGAGCTACGCGCTGTTTCCGCATCTTTCCGTGTACGAGAACGTCGCGTTCGGGCTGAAGGCGCGCCGCACGCCCGCGAAGGATATCGCGCGACGCGTCGCGGATGTGCTGAAGCTCGTGCAGCTGGGCGACGCCGGGCACGTGATGCCCGCGCAGCTGTCGGGCGGCATGCAGCAGCGCGTCGCACTGGCGCGCGCGCTCGTGATCGAGCCCGACGTACTTCTGCTCGACGAACCGCTATCCGCGCTCGACGCCAATCTGCGCGCGTCGGTGCGCTCTGAACTCAAGGCGCTGCATGAGCGCCTGCCGAACCTGACGATCGTCTGCGTGACACACGATCAGGACGACGCGCTCGTGCTGTCCGACCGGACGCTCCTGATGCGCGACGGCCGTATCGCGCAGCTCGGCACGCCGCAACAGCTGTATGACGCGCCGAACGACGCGTTTGTCGCGCGTTATCTGGGCGCGGCGAACCTGATGCCGCCGCAGGTCGCGTTCGCGATGGGCGATGCCCGCTACAACGAACGTGAACGCGTGGCGTGCCTGCGCCCGGAGAGCATGCGCATCGTGCCGCTGGGCGAAGGGCAGTTGCACGGCACGATCGCTTCCGTGGAGTGGTACGGCGCGGTGCTGTCGGTATCGGTCACGCTCGACGCCATGCCGAACGATCCCGTTCTCGTCCAGATGCAACGCAGCCACGGCATGATGCCGGAGAAGGGCGAGCGCATTTCCCTGCACTATGAGGCTGACGATGTCGTCCTTATCCAGCCCTGAAGCGCTCGCCGACGCACATCGCGCGGCCAGCGGCGCGGCGCACCGGGCGGCGGTGCGCCGCCGCGAGCGCGCGGCGCAATGGCATCTGCTGTTTCTCCTCGTCGTCGTACTTGGACCGCTGGTGATTTATCCGCTCGTGCGGCTCGTGTTGCTGAGCCTCTCCGGCCCGCACGGGTTCGGTGTTCACGCGTACGCGCAGTTCTTCCAGAATCCGGAGACGAGCGGCGTCGTCGGCACGACGTTGTGGATCCTGTTCGCGAGCGCCGGGCTCGCGTCGCTGCTGGGCGTCGCGCTGGCGTCGCTGCTGTTCTTCAAGCCGTTTCCCGGCGCGCGGATGGTGACGCGGTTCCTCGAACTGTTCGTGGCGTTTCCATCGTTTCTCGTCGCGTTCACGCTGATCTTTCTGTACGGCTCGCAGGGCTCGGTCAGTATCGGGCTGCAACGGCTTTTTCATCTGGAGAACCCGCCGCTCGACTTTCTGTTCGGCATTGGCGGCGTGATTCTCGCTGAAGTGGTGTTTTACGCGCCGTTCGTCGTGCGTCCGACACTCGCTTCGTTCGCCACGCTCGACATGCGTCTGATCGAAGCGGCGCGCAGCCTCGGCGCGCACGGCTGGATGGTCGCGTTTCGCGTGATCCTGCCGCTCGCGTGGCCGGGCATCGCGGCCGGCACGATTCTCTGTTTCCTGCTGACGCTCAACGAGTTCGGCATTCTGCTCGTGCTTGGCAGCGCGCATCTGATCACGCTGCCGGTGGCGATCTACAGTTCGGCGACGGTCGACCTCGATCTGCCCACCGCGGCGGCGGGCGCCGTCGTCATGCTGGCGATGTCGCTGTCGCTTTACGCGCTGTATCGCCAGGTCAACCGACGCAAGGCAGGAGGCGCAGGCCATGGACGCTGAACTCGACCCGGTTCCGCTGCCGGCAATCCATCATCGCGCACGGCCGGTGAAGCGCAACATACTGGTGCGTTTCGCGGGCTCCGTGCTGCTCGGTCTCGCTGCGCTGCTGTGTTTCTGGCTGTTCGTGTTGCCTGTGGTCGTGGTCGCGCTCTCGAGCGTCGCGGCGCACTGGTCGGGCACGATCCTGCCCGATGGTTTCAGCATGCGCTGGTTCGAACGCCTTGGTTCCAGCGATTTCGATGCGCTCACCACGAGCCTCGAAATCGGCTTCGGCGTTGCCGTGCTCGGCACCGCGCTTGGCTTGTGGCTTGCGCTGGCGCTCGAAGGACGCGATCGCCGCGGGCTTGGCGTGCTCGTCGATACGATCGCGATGATGCCCAACGGCGTGCCCAGCGTCGTGCTCGGTCTGGCCGTGCTGATCGCGTATCACAAGGCGCCCGTCGACCTGTCGAGTTCGGCTGCGATCGTCGTGTTCGTGCAGCTCGCGCTCGTCTTGCCGTTCTGCTATCGCTGCGCAAGCGCCGCGTTGCGCCCCGAATTGACCATCCTGCGCGAAGCGGCGGCCAGTCTCGGTGCGCCGCCTGCGATGGTGTTGCGTCGCGTGGTGCTGCCGCAGCTCGTACCGGCGATCCGCGCGAGTCTCGCGCTCGGCTTTGCGTTATCGCTCGGTGAACTGGGCGCGACGCTGACTGTTTATCCGCCGGGTTTTGCAACCGTGCCGATCGTCGTCGTTGGACAGGTCGAGCGTGGTTATTACCTGCCGGCTTCCGCACTTTCGCTGATTCTTCTGCTCGTCTCGCTCGCTGCGCTGCTGCTGATTGCCGCTCGCGTACCACGCCGTCGCGTGGACTGACCGGCCGCCGTTCAAAAATTTTCCCGCGATGTGCCCTCGTTGGCGCATCGCGCATATCGATGTGGCAAAATATGTCGAAATGACCGAAAATATGCAAACTGTTGCCGTCGATGCAATTGACGTGGTGCGCAGGCATTCGCTGACAACCCTGGTGCGCGATGCGATCGAGCGCCAGATCGCCGACGGCAACCTCGCGCCTGGCGACAAGCTCAACGAAGCCGGTTGGGCCGCGCGGTTGCAGGTATCGCGCGGGCCGGTGCGGGAAGCGTTTCGCGCGCTGGAGCAGGCCGGGCTCGTGCGTACCGAGAAAAACCGTGGCGTGTTCGTGCGTACCGTGACGCTCGCTGAGGCCGACGAGATTTACGCCGTGCGCGCGGTGCTGGAAGAAGCGGCGTGCCGGATGCTGGCGGCGCGTCTCGACGGAATACAGCTCGCGAAGCTGCGCGGCTGGGTGGAGAGCATGCAGGACGCGCTCGCCGTGCAGGATAAGGACGCGTACACGCGCGCCAACGTCGCGTTTCACGACACGATCGTGGTCGCGACGGGCAACGGCAAGCTGTACGAGACCTACCGGCGGCTGGTTGGCGAACTGAATCTTTTCCGTCGTGCGGCGCTTGTCGCGCATGACGATGCGATGGAGCGCTCGCTGGACGAGCACCGCGCGATCCTCGCGGCGCTTGCCGCGCGCGATGCGGAACACGCGGCGGCGCTGATGCGCGCGCACGTGAACGGTGGCCGGCAGCGTGCGCATGAAGCTTGTGAACCGGCTGGAGCGCGGTCGATGCGGTCTGCGGTAGCGGCCGTTCCAGTCTCGACTGATGAAGAACGCGCGTGATCGACGCGAATGGATGAAGACGATGTCAAACCAGACTCAACGCAGTTTCGAAGCCAATGGCCGCCAGTACGCCTTTCCGTCCACGCCGGTTGTTGTCGTGTGCGTCGATGGTTGCGAATACGACTATCTGGAAGCCGCGGTCGCGGCCGGCGTCGCGCCGTTCCTCGGCAAGATGTTGAAGGGCGGTGCGGCCTTCAAGGGCGACTGCGTGATTCCATCCTTTACCAACCCGAATAACCTGTCGATCGTGTGTGGCGTGCCGCCTTCGGTGCATGGTATTTGCGGCAACTACTTCTGGGATCCGGACGCGAACGGCGGCAAGGGCGCCGAAGTCATGATGAACGACCCCGCGTATCTGCGTGCCGGCACGCTGCTCGCCGCGGCGTCGGAAGTGGACGCGAAAGTGGCGGTCGTGACGGCGAAAGACAAGCTGCGCCGTCTGCTTGGCTGGCAGATGAAAGGCATCTGCTTTTCCGCCGAAAAGGCCGACAGCGTGACGCGCGAGGAAAACGGCATCGACAACGTACTCGATCTGGTCGGCCTGCCGGTGCCGGACGTCTACAGCGCCGGACTGTCGGAATTCGTGTTCGCGGCGGGCGTGCGGCTCGCTGAAACCCGCAAGCTCGACCTGATGTATCTGTCGACCACCGATTACGTGCAGCACAAGTCCGCGCCGGGCACCGAAGGCGCAAATGCGTTCTACGCGATGATGGACGGCTACCTCGCCCAGCTTGACGCACTTGGCTGGGTGGTCGCGCTGACCGCCGACCACGGCATGAACGCAAAGCACGATCCGGAGACGGGCGAGCCCAATGTGATTTATCTGCAGGATGTGCTGGACGACTGGCTCGGCGCGCGGACCGCGCGCGTGATTCTGCCGATCACCGATCCCTACGTGGTTCACCACGGCGCGCTCGGTTCGTTCGCGACGGTTTATCTGCCGCGTGACGTCAGCGCCGCACAGGTCATCGAACGCATTGGCGGTCTGCCGGGCGTCGAGGTCGTGCTCGACAACAAGGCCGCATGCGAGCGTTTCGAATTGCCGAACGACCGCGTGGGCGACATCGTCGTGGTCAGCACGCGCAACGTCGTGCTGGGCACGCGCCGCGAGCAGCACGATCTTTCGGGTCTGACGGTGCCGCTGCGCTCGCACGGCGGTTTGTCCGAGCAGACCGTGCCGCTGCTTTTCAATCGCCCGATTGAGCGTTCCGCGACGCAAGGCCGGCGCCTGCGTAATTTCGACATCTTCGATCTTGCGCTCAACCATGTGGTGAAATCATGAATGCGCTCACACATAAGGATCACCCCGCGTTTCGTGCAGAAGCGCTGCGTCTGAGGGGCGAGCGCGCGATGCGCGATCGCACGCTCGATGTATTCGATCCTTATACGGGGCTGCGTGTGGGTACCGTGCCGCTTGCAAGTGTCGACGATGTGCGCGGCGCATTCGAATACGCAGCCGCGTATCAGTCGACGCTCACGCGCTACGAACGCTCGCACATTCTTGAGCGCGCTGCCGCACTGCTGCGGGAACGCACTGAAGAAGCGTCGGATCTGATTTCGCGCGAATCCGGCTTGTCGAAGCAGGATTCGCGTTACGAGATCGGACGCGTTGCGGACGTGCTGAAGTTTGCGTCGATCGAAGCGTTGCGCGACGACGGCCAGAGTTTTTCGTGCGATCTCACGCCGCATGGCAAGAAGCGTCGCGTGTTTACGCAGCGCGAGCCGCTCGCGGGGGTGATCGTCGCGATCACGCCATTCAACCATCCGATGAATCAGGTTGCGCACAAGGTGGCGCCGGCGATCGCGACCAACAACTGCGTGTTGCTGAAGCCGTCGGAGAAAGTGCCGCTGTCTGCGTACTATTTCGCGGACATCCTGTACGAAGCCGGTTTGCCCGCGCCGATGCTGCAGGTCGTGACGGGCGATCCGCGCGAAATCGCCGACGAGCTTGTGACGAATCCGCGCGCGGAACTCGTGTCGTTCACGGGCGGCGTGG
This sequence comes from Paraburkholderia gardini, assembly GCF_907164545.1. Taxonomy (NCBI): domain Bacteria; kingdom Pseudomonadati; phylum Pseudomonadota; class Betaproteobacteria; order Burkholderiales; family Burkholderiaceae; genus Paraburkholderia; species Paraburkholderia gardini. The sequence continues at coordinate 39,586 of NZ_CAJQZB010000049.1, forward strand.
CAATCGGCAAACACATCGCGGCGAGAGCGGGCTACCGGCGCGTCGTGCTGGAACTGGGCGGCAACGATCCGCTGATTGTGCTCGAGGACGCCGACCTCGAACGCGCGGCCACGCTGGCGGTGCAGGGCTCGTACAAGAACTCCGGGCAACGTTGCACGGCGGTCAAACGCATGCTCGTGCAGAAGAGCGTCGCGGCGCGTTTCACCGAGCTCGTGGTGGAGAAGACACGCGCCTGGGCCTACGGCGATCCGTTCGACACGGCAAGCCAGATGGGTACCGTCATCGACGAAGCTGCTGCGATGTTCTTCGAATCGCGCGTGAACGAAGCGGTCGCGCAGGGCGCGCGGCTGCTCGTGGGCAACCAGCGTCGCGGTGCGCTGTATTCGCCGACGGTTCTCGATCAGGTCGACCCTTCGATGGCGCTCGTGCGCGAGGAAACGTTCGGTCCGGTGTCGCCGGTCATCACCTTCGATACGCTCGACGACGCGATCCGGATCAGCAACGGCACGGCGTTCGGATTGTCATCGGGCGTCTGCACGAACCGTCAGGACGCGATTATCCGTTTCGTCAACGAACTGCGTGTTGGCACGGTGAACGTATGGGAAGTGCCGGGCTACCGGTCGGAACTGACGCCGTTTGGCGGTATCAAGGATTCAGGCCTTGGCTACAAGGAAGGCGTACAGGAAGCGATGAAGAGCTTCACGAACCTCAAGACGTTTTCGTTACCGTGGGAGTAAGAGCGTGGCATTAAGTCTGGACGACATCCGTACGTTGTTCGAGCAGTACGGCGAACTCGCCTATAGCGGCGAGCCGGTCACGCAGCTCGAACACGCATTGCAGAGTGGCGCGCTCGCGGAAGAAGCAGGTGCGAGCGATGCACTGATCGCCGCGGCTTTCCTGCACGATCTCGGACACCTGCTGAACCAGCAGGGCGAGACGCCGACGGTGCGCGGCATCGACGACCTGCATCAATATTTCGCGTTACCGTTCCTGCGGCCAGTGCTGCCTGAGGCGGTACTCGAACCGATCCGTCTGCATGTGGACGCCAAGCGCTGCCTTTGCGCGATCGATGAGACGTACTTCGGGCAGCTCTCGGCCGATTCTGTGCGAAGCCTCGAATTGCAGGGGGGTATCTATAGCAGCGAAGAAGCTCAGATCTTCCTGGCCAGACCCTGGGCGGAAGATGCACTGCGCCTGCGCAAATGGGACGATCGCGCGAAAGAAGCGAATCGCGACACACCTTCCGTCGATCACTTTCTGCGGATCGTCGGACGGCTGATGGAAAAGCCGGCCATCGTCTGATCGACGACATCTCTGGTTAGCGGAAACCACCCCTCTGTTCACCTCAATCGCCGTGTTCAGGCGTCGCCTTGATGTTCTCAAAAATAACGCTTGCCAGGCATGGAGGAGGTGGCTAGAATCTCGATCTTTCGCGCTTTCGGCAAGGG
>NZ_CAJQZB010000050.1:0-40403 GCF_907164545.1 Paraburkholderia gardini
AACACAAGAATTATTTAAAATGGTTTCAGGGCTCGGGCCCCTGCCCCCCCCCCGCGGGGGGGGGGGGCGCAACTGGTGATCGGCACGATCGCCGTTTCGCTCGCGGTTTTCATGAACGTGCTCGATACGTCGATTGCCAACGTGTCGATCCCGTCGATTTCGGGCGACCTCGGCGTCTCGTCGGATCAGGGCACGTGGGTGATCACGTCGTTCGCGGTGGCGAACGCGATCTCGGTGCCGCTCACCGGCTGGCTCACCGATCGCATCGGCCAGGTGCGTCTCTTCATGGCGTCGATCATCCTGTTCGTGATCTCGTCGTGGATGTGCGGGCTCGCGCCGACGCTGCCGTTCCTGCTCGCGTCGCGCGTGCTGCAGGGCGCGGTTGCAGGCCCGATGATTCCGCTGTCGCAAACGTTGCTGCTCGCGAGCTATCCACGCGCCAAGGCGCCGATGGCGCTCTCGATGTGGGCGATGACCACACTGATCGCGCCGGTGGCCGGGCCGATTCTCGGCGGCTGGATCTCCGACAACATCTCATGGCCGTGGATCTTCTACGTGAACATTCCGGTCGGGTTCGTGGCCGCGGCGGCGACGTGGGCGATCTTTCGCAACCGCGACTCGGTCATCCGCAAGGCGCCGATCGACGGCGTCGGTCTCGCGCTGCTGATCACGTGGGTCGGCTCGCTGCAGGTCATGCTCGACAAGGGCAAGGATCTCGACTGGTTTTCGTCGACGACGGTCGTCGTGCTCGCCCTCACCGCCGTGATCGCGCTCGCGTTCTTCATCGTCTGGGAATTGACGGCGGAGCATCCGGTGGTCGACCTGTCGCTCTTCTCGAAGCGCAACTTCACGGGCGGCACCGTCGCGCTGTCGATCGGCTACGGCCTGTACTTCGGCAATCTCGTGCTGTTGCCGCTGTGGCTGCAGACCGACATCGGCTATACCGCGACCGAGGCGGGGCTCGTGATGGCGCCCGTCGGGCTCTTCGCGGTGCTGCTCTCGCCGCTCACCGGCAAGTTCCTGCCGCGCACCGATCCGCGCTATATCGCGACCGCGTCGTTCCTCGTGTTCGCGTTGTGCTTCTGGATGCGCTCGCGCTACACGACGGGCGTCGACACGTTTTCGCTGCTCGCGCCAACGCTGATCCAGGGCATCGGCATGGCCGGCTTCTTTATTCCGCTGGTGTCGATCACGTTGTCGGGCCTGCCGGGCAACCGGATTCCGGCCGCGTCGGGCCTGTCGAATTTCGTGCGGATCATGTGCGGCGGGATCGGCACGTCGATTTTCCAGACGGCCTGGGATCACCGGACAATCATGCATCACGCGCAACTCTCGGAACAGGCAAACGTCTACAACCCGGTGTTCGATCATTCGATGCAGCAGTTCAGCGCAGCCGGGTTCAACCAGCCGCAGGCGTACGGCCTCTTCAACGCGATGGCGACGCAGCAGGCCGCCCAGCTTGGCGTGAACGACCTGTTCTACGTCTCGGCCGGCATCTTTGTCGCGCTGATCGCGCTGATCTGGATCACGAAGCCGGAGCGCGCCGGCGGCGACGCGGGTGCCGCGGCGGCAGCCGCGCACTGAGGTTCGTCTATCCGCGACGCGGTAATCGATGCGTCGCGGAATGAAAAAAGCGGTGCCGCGATCAATCACGCGGCACCGCTTTTTTCGTTGTGAGGCGCGGCTCGCGCTTCAGTTCGCGGCGGTCACGACGAGCCGCTCCGGCGCGAGCACGCCGTCGGCCGCCTTCGCGACACCAAGCAGCCGGCCTTCGCCATACACGCGCATGCGCGGCGACTGCTTCAGCACGTCCTCGCTGATAGCCAGTTCGTCGAGCCGCAGACGCTGGCCGTGCAAAAAGCGTCGCGTGGCTTCAGCGTCGAGTTGCACTTCGGGGAACGTCGAAAGCAACGCGTCGACGGGTTGCAGCCAGGCGTCGCGCTCCGATTCTGCTGCGTCCGAAAGCGCATCGAGCGTGACCGCATGTTCGAGCGTCAACACGCCGACACCCGTCCGGCGCAATGCCACCAGGTGCGCGCCGCAACCGAGCGCTTCGCCGATGTCCTCGGCCAGCGTACGAACGTAGGTGCCCTTGCTGCACGTGACGCGGAATGTGACGTCGGGCAACGCGCACGCAATCAGTTCGAGTACGTGGATCGTGACCTGGCGCCCTTCCCGTTCGACCACCTGCCCGGCGCGCGCGTATTCGTACAGCGGCTTGCCGTCGCGCTTCAAGGCGGAATACATCGGCGGAATCTGGACGATGTCGCCGCGAAAACGCACCATTGCGTCGAGCACCGCGGCCTCGTCGCACAAAACTTCGCGCGTTTCCGCGGCTTCGCCTTCGGTGTCGCCAGTAGTCGTGCGAACGCCGAGACGCATCGTCGCTTCATACGTCTTGTCGGCTTCGAGCAGATCCTGCGAGAACTTGGTCGCTTCGCCGAAACACAGCGGCAGCAGGCCGGATGCGAGCGGATCGAGCGTGCCCGTATGGCCCGCCTTCTTCGCAAGATAGAGACGCTTGGCGCGAATCAGCGCGTCGTTGCTCGACAGGCCGATGGGCTTGTCGAGCAGCAGCACGCCGTCGAGCGCACGGCGCGCAATGCGCGGGCGTTGTGGTGCAGTCATATCAATCGAACGCTGGCTTGAGTGAAGAACGCGGGCTCACTCGTCTTTGGCGCGCGAAGCGTTCGCTTCGTCGATCAGACGCGACATTTCGACGGCCTTTTCGATCGTCTTGTCGTAGTGGAAATGCAGCGTCGGCACGGTGTGAATATGCAAGCGCTTGAACAGCTGGTTGTGCAGATGGCCGGCCGCGTGATTGAGCGCGTCCTGCGTCTGCTGCGGATCGCCCGTCAGCGTCGTGAAGAACACTTTTGCGTGAGCGTAGTCCGGCGTCAATTCGACGCTCTGGAACGTGACGAGCCCGATGCGCGGGTCTTTCACTTCGCGCAGCAGCTCGGACAGATCGCGCTGGATCTGATCGGCGATCTGCACGTTGCGATTGGGAGAAGAACGTTTTTTAGGCATGGTGAATCCGTGATCCGGTTTGTCGGCTGCGTTGCGTTCAGGCCGGAACGGCAGGGGTAATGAAATGACCCGCCGCGACCTGAATACGCACGCAGACACCGACGCAAAAACAAAGGGCGGAGCCGGGCAAGCGCCCGCTCCGCCCTTCGAGCGCTACGCCTGACTTACAGCGTACGCGCGACTTCCGTGACTTCGAAGACTTCGAACTGATCGCCTTCGACGATATCGTTGAAGTTCTTCACCGACATACCGCATTCGAAGCCCTGACGGACTTCCTTGACGTCGTCCTTGAAGCGCTTCAGCGAGTCGAGTTCGCCGGTGTGGATCACGACGTTGTTGCGCAGCACGCGCACCGACGACGAACGCTTGACCACACCGTCCGTGACCATACAGCCGGCCACCGCGCCGATCTTCGGTACCTTGAAGACCTGACGGACTTCGACCATACCGGTGATCACCTCGCGCTTCTCCGGCGCCAGCATGCCCGACATCGCGGCCTTCACCTCATCCACTGCGTCATAGATGATGTTGTAGTAGCGAATGTCGATGCCATTGGATTCCGCGAGCTTGCGCGCCTGCGCATCCGCACGCGTGTTGAAGCCAATGATGACTGCCTTCGAAGCCGTTGCCAGGTTGACGTCGGATTCGCTGATACCACCCACCGCGCTGTGCACGACCTGCACGCGAACTTCGTCGGTCGAGAGCTTGAGCAGCGACTGGACCAGTGCTTCCTGCGAGCCCTGCACGTCCGCCTTGACGATAAGCGGCAGGTGCTGCACTTCGCCTTCGCCCATCTGTTCGAGCATGTTCTCGAGCTTCGCGGCCTGCTGTTTGGCCAGCTTGACGTCGCGGAACTTGCCTTGACGGAACAGTGCGACTTCACGCGCCTTGCGGTCGTCCGGCATGACGATGACTTCTTCGCCAGCCTGCGGCACTTCCGACAGACCCTGGATTTCAACCGGAATCGACGGACCCGCTGACTTCGTCGGCTTGCCGGTTTCGTCGAGCATGGCACGCACGCGACCGTAGGCGCTGCCAGCCAGCACGACGTCGCCGCGGTTCAGCGTGCCGGACTGGACGAGGATCGTTGCAACCGGACCCTTACCCTTGTCGAGCTTCGCTTCGATCACGAGACCCTTGGCCGGCGCATCGATCGGTGCCTTCAGTTCCAGCACTTCGGCCTGCAGCAGCACGTTTTCGAGCAGGTCGTCGATACCCGCACCGGTTTTCGCCGACACTGCCACGAACGGCGAATCGCCACCGTATTCTTCCGGCACGACGCCTTCCGCGACGAGTTCCTGCTTCACGCGGTCCAGATTCGCATCCGGCTTGTCGATCTTGTTGATCGCGACGACGAGCGGCACGCCGCCGGCCTTCGCGTGGGCGATCGCTTCCTTCGTCTGCGGCATCACGCCGTCGTCGGCAGCCACCACCAGAATCACGATGTCCGTTGCCTTCGCACCGCGGGCACGCATGGCCGTGAAGGCCTCGTGGCCCGGCGTGTCGAGGAACGTGATGACGCCGCGCGGCGTTTCGACGTGGTACGCGCCGATGTGCTGCGTAATACCGCCGGCTTCGCCCGCCGCAACCTTCGCGCGACGGATGTAATCGAGCAGCGAGGTCTTGCCGTGGTCGACGTGACCCATGACGGTGACGACCGGCGGACGCGGCAACGCTTCAGCATCGGAAATTTCGCCCTCGACGAGCATCGCTTCCGGATCGTCCAGCTTCGCCGCGACGGCGTGATGGCCCAGTTCCTCGACGATGATCATCGCCGTTTCCTGGTCCAGCATCTGGTTGATCGTGACCATCTGGCCAAGCTTCATCATCGACTTGATGACTTCCGAAGCCTTCACGGCCATCTTGTGCGCCAGATCGGCCACCGTAATCGTTTCCGGCACGTGCACTTCGCGTACGATCGGTTCGGTCGGTGCCTGGAACGTGGTGTTCTGGTCCTGATGCTTGCCACGGCCCTTCGGACCGCCGCGCCAGCCGCGATCGACGCCGCCGCTGGAATCGCCGCGCGTCTTGATGCCACGGCGCTTCGCTGCATCGTCCTGCCAGCCGCCCTTGCCGCCACCCGGCTTCTTCTTGTCGCCCACCGAGGACGGCGCCGCCGTCGCGGCCGGTGCAGCCGCAGGCTTCTTCGCGGCCGGACGGGCCGTTGCGGCGCCCTCCGGACGCGCCGGCTTGTGCAGCGTACCCTTGGCTTCGGCGGCCTTCGCCGGCTCAGCGGCCTTTGGCGCCGGTTCCGGCGCCTTGGCCTGCTGCGCCTTGCGAGGCGTGTTCATCATTTCGCGGATCGCACGCGCTTCGGCTTCGGCCGCCGCGCGGCGCTTGCTGACTTCTTCCTGCTCGGCGCGCGTCTTTTCAGCAGCCTGACGCGCTGCGTCTTCCGCCTTCTTCGCGGCTTCGCGTTGCGCCGCCCGCTCCGCGGCGGCACGTTCGTCGTCCTGCTCGGACGGGCGTTCGGCCTGAACGGCCTCCGCCTGCTCCGCTTCGACACGCGCAGTCGCTTCAGCAACCGCCGCGCGCTTCTTCGCAGCATCCTCTTCCGCGCGACGACGCTCCGCCTCGGCCGCCTGTTCGCGTGCCTGGCGCTCTGCTTCTTCGCGCTCGAGCTGTTCCTGACGGGCCTTCAGTTCCTGCGCCTGCTTTTCAAGCAGCTCGGCTTCGTGCCGCGCTTCTTCCTCGCGACGCTGAAGTTCGAGGTCATCGACCTCGGCGACATCCTCAGCCACATGGTTCGATGCATCGCCGCCTTCGCCAGCCGCTTCGTCACGGCGGACGAACGTGCGCTTCTTGCGCACTTCGACCTGAATGGTGCGAGCTTTGCCCGTCGCGTCGGATTGCTTGATCTCCGACGTGTGCCGTTTCGTCAGCGTGATCTTGCGCTTGTCGGCATCAGTCGAACCGTGCGACTTGCGCAAGTGGTCGAGCAGACGCGCCTTGTCCGTTTCGGACAGGGTATCGTCTTCGCTCGCTTTGGTGACGCCCGCCGCCTGCAGCTGCTCGAGCAGCACGCCGGCAGGCATTTTCAGTTCCGCGGCAAATTGGGCTACGTTGTTACTCGCCATTCATTCCTCTTAATGCAAGGACCGATTCCTTGCGGTTAGCATCGGGTCATGCGGCCTGACGGCCGCTTTCAGGTCAGTGGGTCATGGTCATTTTCACTGGAACCAGTGTTCACGGGCCTTCATGATCAACGCCTTGGCAGCCTCTTCTTCCATACCTGTCATCTCGGTCAGCTCGTCCACCGCCAGTTCCGCGAGTTCGTCGCGGGTCTGGATCTGGTGTTCGGCCAGCTTCGTGAGCAGGTCGGCGTCCATGCCATCAAGGCTCTTCAGGTCGAGCGCTACGTTTTCGACCTTCTCTTCGTTCGCAATCGCCTGCGTCAGCAAGGCGTCGCGGGCGCGATTGCGCAATTCATGCACGGTGTCTTCGTCGAAGGCTTCGATTTCGAGCATCTCGTTGAGCGGCACATAGGCAATCTCTTCGAGGCTCGTAAAGCCCTCGTCGATCAGGATGTCGGCTACTTCCTCATCGACATCGAGACGCGCCATGAACAGGTCACGCAGTACGCTGCGTTCCTGATTCTGCTTTTGTGCAGATTCGTCCGGCGTCATGATGTTGATCTGCCAGCCGGTGAGTTCGCTGGCAAGACGCACGTTCTGGCCACTGCGGCCGATTGCGACCGCGAGTTCGTTTTCGTCCACGACGACGTCCATCGAATGTTTTTCTTCATCGACGACGATCGACTGGACGGCTGCCGGCGCGAGCGCGCCGATCACGAACTGGGCGGGATCCTCCGACCATAGCACGATGTCGACGTTTTCGCCACCGAGCTCATTACGGACGGCTTGCACGCGTGAACCACGAATGCCCACGCAGGTGCCGATCGGATCGATGCGCTTGTCGTAGGCAACCACGCCGATCTTCGCCCGAACACCCGGATCACGTGCAGCCGCCTTGATTTCCAGCAGGCCCTGCTCGATTTCCGGCACTTCCATTTCGAACAGCTTCATCAGGAATTCGGGCGCGGTGCGCGACAGTTCGATCTGCGGACCGCGCGCGGTGCGATCGACCTTTGCGATATACGCGCGAACCCGGTCGCCGACGCGCAGGTTTTCCTTCGGAATCAGCTGGTCGCGGCGCAGCAGCGCTTCGACACGGCCGGTTTCGACGATGAAGTTACCCTTGTCGAGGCGCTTGACCGAGCCGGTCATGATGTGTTCGCCGCGTTCCAGGAAGTCATTCAGGATCTGCTCGCGTTCAGCGTCGCGCACCTTCTGCAGGATCACCTGCTTGGCGGCCTGCGCGCCGATACGACCGAATTCGATCGACGGCACCGGTTCTTCGATGAACTCGTCGAGCTGGATATCGGCCTTCTGTTCGCGTGCTTCGAACAGCAGGATTTCCTGATCCGGTTCCTGCAAACCCGCTTCGTCGGGCACCACGCGCCAGCGGCGGTACGTTTCGTGCTCACCGCTTTCACGGTCGATATGGACGCGGATGTCCGCATCTTCTTCGAAGAGTTTCTTGGAGGCCGAAGCGAGCGCCGCCTCAAGGGCGGCAAAAACCACGTCCTTGTCGACGTTCTTCTCGCGTGCCAGCGCATCCACCAGCATCAACACTTCGCGACTCATTGTTTGCGGCTCCTAAAATCAACTTGGGGGACGAGGCGTGCCTTGTCGATATCCGCGACTGTAAAATCGAGCATCGCGGCACCTTCCTTCCCTTCGAATTCCAGACCGATCGTCTCGCCCTCGGGTGCATGCAGGATGCCCCGGTACGATTTCCGTCCGTCCAATGGCTTTTTCAACGTGATGACCACTTCGCTGCCAGCGAAGCGTTCGAAGTCCGCCAGTTTTTTCAGCGGACGGTCGAGACCGGGCGACGACACTTCAAGCCGCTCGTAATCGATGTTTTCGACCGTCAGAACGTGCTGGAGCTGACGCGTGACCTTCTCGCAGTCTTCGATTGCGATGCCGGCCGGCTGGTCGATATACACGCACATCATGCCGCGCCCGGTGCGCTCGAGATCGACGAGCTCGTAGCCGAGGCCCACGACCGTGGTTTCAATCAGTTCCGTCAGTTGCACAGTGCCCTCCAGGATGTTCGCGCGGCGGGCCAGCGGGTTGCCAACCAGGTTGCCCCAACGATCACACCTGCGGGCCGCGCGCAAAGCCGGCGCGCGTTCGTGTTACCCGGGATGCAAAAACGCACTGGCAAAAAAAAATGGGCGAAACGCCCATCATCTTGTTGCCAGGTGCTCGCACCTGAGTCGCACACGAAAAACCGCACACCCAGCGACTTCGCGATTCTAGCATTTTTCGGGACAAATGCAAACCCGCGATACCCGCAGAACGCCTGCTGAAGCCTGTTTTAACAGGAATTTCACGGTTTCCCCCGCGTTTTAGCGAAGCCCGCCGCGACCGCACGACCAGCGCATCGGGTTGCGTGCGTCGACGGCGGTCAGCCGCCCGCGCGACGCACGATTCATCCGGCGCTTCAGCGACCGCGTGTGCGGTTGCGCGGTGTACCGCGCGGGCCGCCCCGATTACCGGCCGCATTCGGGCTACCGCCCGTGCGATTGCCCGCGTTGCCGCCACCGGCATTGCCGCCGCGACTGCCGCCCGGCGTGCGATTCCCGCCGCCGCTGCCGGCACGATTCGCACCGCCGCCGCCCGCAGCACGATTGCCGCCGTTACCCGAGGGCGCACGGTTACCATCGATATCGCGTCCACCGCGCGCACCCGGATTGCCGCCTCGACCACCACCGGCACCGCCTGCGCCGCCTGTGCCTCGACCTCCGCCCGTGCCGCGGCCGCCGTATCCACCGGCTCCCGCTCCACCAAAGCCCGACGACGCACCGCCGCCGAAGCCACCACCGAAGCCGCCGCCAGCGCCACCGCGACGGCCCTGGCCGCGCGGCGCCGGATCAGTCAGACGCGCATGCGACATCAGTACCGGCTCGCGGTTGATGAAACCCATCGACGTTTGCATCGGATCCGGCTGACGGCGCTCCGGCGCCCCGTTGCGACCGCCCTTTTCCTCAGCCGGCGCCTTGAGTCCAACCGACGCCATCAGGCTGCGCACCTGATTGTCCTCGAGCTCTTCCCAGCGGCCGCGCTTCAGACCCTTCGGCAGCGAGATCGGGCCGTGACGCGTACGGATCAGGCGGCTCACCATCAGCCCAGCCGCCTCGAACATACGACGCACTTCGCGATTCCGGCCTTCGGCGAGCGCAACGTGATACCAGTGATTCGTGCCTTCGCCGCCGCCATCGCGGATGCGCAGGAAATTCGCCGGGCCGTCTTCGAGTTCGACGCCGTGCAGCAGCTTCTGACGCATGCCTTCGGCGAGCTCGCCGACCACGCGCACCGCGTATTCGCGCTCGACGCTGTAGCGCGGATGCATGAAGCGGTTCGCCAGATCGCCCGACGTGGTCAGCATCAGCAGACCTTCGGTGTTGAAGTCGAGACGGCCGACCGCGAGCCACTTGGCGGTCTTCATCGGCGGCAGCTTGTCGAACACCGACGGGCGGCCTTCGGGATCTGCGTGGCTGACGATTTCGCCGGTCGGTTTGTGATAGAGAAGCACGCGCGGCGGCTTGTTCGCCAGCCTGCGCTTGACCGGCTTGCCGTTGATGCGGACCTGGTCGGTCGGCATGATGCGCTGGCCAATGTGCGCCGGCTCGCCGTTGACGGACACCCGTCCAGCGACGATCAGCTCTTCCATGTCGCGGCGCGAACCCATGCCGGCTTCGGCGAGCACCTTGTGCAGCTTCGGCGCGTCATCGTCCGGGGAGAGCACGCGTTTCGGCGCGGCGGCCCGGCCACGGACCATCGGCGCGCGTACGCCGCCAGTCGTGCTGTTGTCGGCGTCGAACGCCGGCGAGGTCACGTAGGAGAAAAGATCGTCCGTGGAAGCATCGGTTGCGACTGCTGCGACGGACGCTTCGCCGCGGCGATTCTGCTGGCGCTGACCGCCTTCGCGCGGCGCACCGTCGCGAGGCGCCTGAGGCCGCTTGCCGCCTGCATTGCGGCGCTGACCCTGGCCTTGACCCTGACCTTGCCGCGGACCACCTTCCTTGCGAGGCGGGCGCGGCTGCGCGACCACCTCGCCGTCCGGCGGCGTTTCGGTTGCGACCGGCTCGCCTTGTGCCGGCGCGCCTTCCGCGCCCTTCGCCCTGGCGCCTGAGCGGCGGCGTGCAATCAGGCTGCGCGGACCGCGGCGCAGACCGCGGCGCGGACGGTCTTCGCCGTCGGCGCCCGCGGTGTCGCCCGTGCGATCGCTTTCGCCGGCCGTTGCCTGTGATTCGCGCGTCTCGTCGGGACGCGCGGATTTCACGGCGCGCTCGGATTCGGACGAATCGGTGTCGTGGGTATGTGTCAAAACAACCTCAAAATGTCAGGTCGCGCGCGCCCATTGCGGGCGCGGCAAAAGTTCGGTTACGTCAGGCGCTGCGCGATTCGGTTTCGTCGTCGGTCAGGAGGCCTGCGTCCCGCGCGGCATCGTCACGATCTTCCTGATCGTCGTGTGCCGCACGTGTCGGGTTCGACTCACTGGCGTGCTCCGTTTCGCGGAGTTCGCCCGAGCCGTGCGCGGGTATTGCGGGATCGGCCTGGGAGGCCATATCCTGATTTTCTGCATGACTGGCGATACCCGAGGCATCGCCGGCTTTCGGTTCCACATCTGCGTCGGCGAGCGGCTCAGCCGGTTGCGCGTGCGCATCGGCATGTACTTCGTCGGGCGCTTCGGCAGAATGCGTGTGTTCATCGGCTTGCGCCGCGAGCGGTTGCCCTTCGGCACTGACACTGGCATCGGCACTCGCGAGCGGACCTTCTCCGTTCATCGCAGACACGTGCGACGCATCGCCGGCTGCCTCGGTTCCGATGTCCGCCGGGCCGGTTTCTACGTTTGCGTGCGCCCTGGTCGCGTCACCCGATTCAGCATGCGCTGCTTCGACATGCGGTGTATCGACATCCGCATCGGACGCACCGGACGTTTCCATCGCATCTTCAACAGGCTTCGTGTTGACCGCATCCGCATCGGTCGCCTCACCCGCGGCGGCTTCGCCATCGGCGAATTCGATTGCGCGCTGCCCCAGCAGATTCGCGTTCAGCTGCGCCGACGGATCGTCGAGCGGCGGCAATTCGTCGAGCGCCTTCAGCCCCAGGTCATCGAGGAACGAACGCGTCGTTGCATAGAGCGCCGGGCGCCCCGGCACATCACGATGACCAATCACTTCGATCCAGCCACGATCTTCGAGCTGCTTGACGACCTGCGTGTTCACCGTCACACCACGGATTTCTTCGATATCGCCGCGCGTAACGGGCTGACGATAGGCGATGATCGCGAGCGTCTCGAGTACCGCACGCGAATATTTCGGCGGTTTCTCGGGATGCAGACGGTCCAGGTACGAGCGCATTGCAGGCTTGCTCTGAAAGCGCCAGCCGGACGCCAGCCCGACCAGTTCCACCCCGCGACCCGACCAGTCCAGCTTCAGGTCTTCGAGCAACGTGCGAACCGTGTCTGCCGACACGCCGTCGGCAAAGAGCTTGCGCAGCTCGCCGAGCTTTAACGGCTCCTGCGCGCAGATCAAGGCAGTCTCGAGGACGATTTTCGCCTCTTGGGTATTCATGCAGCCAGGTCGACCTTATGAGTTAGGGTCAAAGAACCGGATCAGACAGACGATTTGGAACTGAAGACGCGCTCGCCCGATTCTGATCGGTCATATTGATGGGAGCACGCACCGGGGGGAGGCGAAACAGGCTAATCGAGCCAAACCCAGCCGGACGGAGCAGCGAAATTCCCGTAAGGAATCGCGTGACTGAGCGCCATCTTACGCAAAAAAAATCGAAGCGTAAAGGCGAAATGCCGGCCATGCGGCCGCCAGAAGGTCCGTCCCGCCGATGTCCGGCGGCTGTCAACGGCCGCCGCGCGCTGTCAGATAGCGTCGCAGGCGCTCCACCCCCGCGTCGAGGCGCGCCGTGTCGCAGGCATAGCACCAGCGCACGAAGCCCTCACCTTCAGGACCGAATGCGCTGCCTGGCGCCAGTCCAAGCCCGGCTTCCCGGACCAGCGCCTTGCACAGTTCGAGACTCTGTTTTGCACCCGGCAGCGAGAAGAACAGATACATCGCCCCCGCCGGAGCCTTGACGTCGACACCGGCTATCGATGAAAGCGCGCGCACCAGATGATCGCGTGAAGCGTGCAGATCGGCGACGAGTTGCCGCGTGAACGCCTCGCCCTGCCCGATCGCGGCCACGCCGGCCTGCTGCACGAACGACGGCGCGCAGGACGTGTTGTACTCGACGAGCTTGCCGAGATCATCCATCAGCGCGGCCGGCGCGACGATCCAGCCGAGCCGCCAGCCCGTCATGAGCCACGCTTTCGAAAACGAATTGACGCAGATCACTCGCTCGTCGCGTGTCGCGAGATCGAGGAACGACGGTGCCGCGCGGGCACCGCTGGCGTCATCGGCGTAATAAAGGCGCTCGTAGACTTCGTCGGCGACGATCCAGATGCCGTGACGACGGCAATGCCCGAGCACCGCGCGCTGCTGCTCACGCGTCATCACCCAGCCGGTCGGATTATTCGGCGAATTGATCATCAACAGCTTCGTGTCCGGCGTGAGGGACGCCAGCAGCCGTTCCAGATCGAGCGTCCAGCCATCCGCGCCATAATCGAGCGCGACGGTGTCGACGTGCGCACCGAGGATTTTGGGAATTTCGACGAGATTCGGCCAGAGCGGCGTGACGGCGACCACGCGGTCTCCCGCGCCGACCACCAGCTGCGCGGCCAGCATCAGCGCGTTCACGCCGGCGCTCGTCACGGCGACGTGTCCCGCCGGGGTCGCGCCATGCAACGTGCTCACGTACCCTGCAAGCGCCTCCCGAAGCGGTGCGATGCCGAGATTGTGCGTGTAGAAGGTTGCGCCATCGTTAAGCGCGGCGCTGGCCGCATCGCGGATGAACTGCGGCGTCACCCGGTCGGATTCGCCGAACCAGAACGGCAGTACGTTCTCGATGCCAAATCCGGCATTCGCCACTTCACGGATCTGCGAGGGCCGCAGCGCCCGGACGGCATCCCGGGCATCAGGGGCTGAAGGTTGGTGCAAATGCAGTTCGGTCATTGTGCTGTCTGGTTATCGGTGAAGCGGTTCGCGACGGCGGTAACGTTACCGCAAATCCTCCGCCCGTGCGGGCAACTGGCGGATCAATCCCCAGACCGCCTCGGCCGCGGGCGACAGCGACCGGTCCCGGCGGCGCACCAGTTCCACCGTCCGCTCCGCGCGCGGCACCAGGGGTCGCGCCACGAGCGACGAATTCGCCGGCAGCGGCAATGACAGCCACGGCAGCACGGTCACGCCGATACCAGCCTCGACCAGCCCGAACACGGTCGCCGAATGACCAAGCTCCTGCGCGACGGTAGCGGTGACGTTGTGTTCGGCCATGACGGCATCGATGATCGGCCGGCTGCCCGACGCGTAGTCGAGCATCACGAGCCGTTCGCCCTCCAGATCCGTCCACGCGACCTGGCGCCGCGCAGCCAGCCGGTGATCGCTGCGCGACACGAGGCAGAACGAATCGGTCATCATCGGCTCGCACATAAGATCGTCCGTGGACAATGGCCCGATCACGACGCCGAAATCCACCTCGCCCGACTTCACCTTGCGCACCACGTCGCTCTGTACGTCGTCGCGCAGCCCCAGCGTGACGTACGGAAAACCCCGCCCGCAGCTCGCGATGATCTGCGGCATCAGCCGGCACGCCACCGTCGGGCTCGCCGCCACCACGACCCGCCCGCGCCGCTGCTGGCCGATCTCGCGAATCTCGCGCAGCGCGTCGTCCAGATCCGTGAGCAGCCGCGATACGCTCGCCACCAGATTGCCGCCGACGTCCGTGAGCTGGACTTCACGCGTCGTCCGGTCGATCAGCTTGAGACCGATTTCCCCCTCCAGTTCGCGCACACACCGGCTCACCGCCGACTGTGTCAGCCCGATCTCGTCGCCCGCCCGACTGAAGCTCTGCAGTCGCGCCACCTCGATAAACACGCGTAACTGACGCAGCGTCACATTCATCCATTCACCTCATCAATTGACGTCTTTCATGCGTATTGTATTGTTTCTGAACGCGCAAAGGCACAAATCACTATTCGCTGCAATGCAGCAATAAAGCGCAGACGCACGCTGGGCGGGCTTGATTGCACAAGATTGGTGATTGTCCCGATTTGCGGAATGGGTTTTTTGGATTCTTATACGCCCCTGGCTAGCGCCCGCGCTGGCCCGATGCCACAGGGTTCCGGAGCGTTTGTCGAGGCAATGGCACGCTTCATGCATTAGGGTGATCACTGGGTCGGCGCTCCTCGCCGCTGGATTGACGCTCAACACGCCGTGGCAAGCCCGACCCCGCCTGGCACCCGAATCTGGGTGCATGAAGAGTGCGCGGCGCGGGGCAGCGCACCGGAGTTAGCTTCGCTGAGGTGAAAATATGATGCTGTTCGACGATTTGAGAGACAACGAGTGGGCGCTGGTCGAGGCGTTGTTTTGTGCGGAGCCAGCACGAAGCGAACGACGCGGCCGTCCTCGCGTGGAAGCCCGCGCGGTTGTCAATGCCGTGCTGTGGGTGCTGTCGACCGGTGAAGGCTGGTCGAAACTGCCGGGCCGCTACCCGTCACCGCCCACGTGCCGCCGTCGTTTCGACGAGTGGCAAGCCGATGGTACGCTCGCCGAAATAGTCAAGCGACTGGGCACGAGCGGCCGCGAAATTTCGTTGCGCGGACGCATCGGCGCGACGGCAGCCAAGCCGCCCGCACCGCCGAGCCGCGACCGCCTGCGCGGCGCTTTCTGGACCAATCCGGAATCCTGGCGCGCACCGGTCAAGATGGCCTGACGCCACCCCCATGCCATCGGGCGCCTTTGGGCGCCCGATGCGCATCTGCGAGGTCTCGCGCATGGGTTCCGCTTCGTTCGCTGCGGGGGTGAAGGCGTTTTCTCCTGCTTCGCTTCTGTCCTGCCGACACCGGGAATAGCGTTTCCCAACGCAGGTTCCGCATCGCAATCCCTACGCGGTATTCAGCGGCTGGCGAAACATCTCTTTACCATTATTTACAGTGCGCTTTCGCTCCCAGGCATACCGTATGAGTATGCAAACAAGCCTGAACCAGGTGGCTTGACGGGAGCCCATCATGAAACCAGTGTCCCTGCTTCTGTACGGCATGGTGGTTTCATTACTTGCCGTACGCACGCTGGCCCAGGAACGACCGCAGATGTGGAACTGGCATCCGGAACGTTCTGCCAGCCTCAAAACCGGGCAGAACGACACGCCGGATCGCAGCTTCACACCGCCCGCCCCACGTGGCAATCTACGCGGCGATATCGCGAGCAACGCGCGCGAGCGGCCAGACGTATCGCGCGACAACGATCAGCGCAGGCGTTAGCGCTTCTCCATCCAGCAGGCACGCAGGAAATTGCGGCTGTTTTACACAACCGGATGAAGATATGGGCGCGCGTTGGAAGGAAGCAGGTTCATAACCGTCAGGCGCCGCTACGATCCTGAGCGAACCATGCGAACAATGCCGGGAACCACTTCGAAATGAGCGCTGTCTCACCCACGCCATAAGCACAGCGTGGCAGAAGCAAATCCGGTAAGCCCGTATCTCGCGATATGGGCTTTTTTTTGCGAAAGGTGGTCTCGCCGACGCACGGCGCGGGTTCGCGCAGGGCCGAATCAGTAGCGGTTACGAACGCGCTTCGAGATCGACGACCGGGCTCGCTTCAGGTGTGATGACGATGTAGTCGTTCATCCGGTGGGCATGCCACTGCAGTGAGCGCTCGTCGCGTTCGAGTCGCGCGAACTCTGCCCTGCCCCGCTCGGTCAGCACCGCGATATCGACCGGGGCATGAAAGCCCGGCGCCGGCGCCACCGTGCGCTGTCGAACGGTCTCCATGAGACCTTGCGCGCGAAGATATTCGAAAACACCGGGTCGTCTGGCCCAGGGTACCTGGCGATATTGCGCCCGCCTTAGCGCTTCGAGTACCGCTTCGTTGGAATACGTGGTCATCTCACTTCTTTCTTAAAGTGCAGCCATGACACGACTTGCGCAACGCTTGTCACCGCGCCACTGGTGAGAGGCGAAGCACCGGATTCTCCCGATGTTCCGTTTGCCACCGGGTGCTGCCTGTTATATTCAGAACCCCCGTACGAACGCGTTGCCGACGTTCTATCCCCGTGCCGACGATGCGATCCGTACCGGTGCGATGGCAGGCGCGAAGATTGTCCCGAAAGTCATACGTTACCCCATTTAAATTGATTCTATTCACTTTATTGGCGCTTTTTTTTGCAGCTTTCCTGCTCTTGCGCCGGCAGCGTTCGATCATTTTCATTATCGCGCTTGCGCTCTTCTGGCTGCTCTCGTCCGGATGGCTGACGGCGCCGCTTCTCGCATGGGCCGAGCGCGGAGCAAGTCCGGTTGCACACGCAACTTTCTCCGGGCGCGCCGCGATCGTGCTGCTTGGCAGCGGCACCGAATACGACAGCAACGGCCGCCTGATGCCGAAGCACGACGCCATCGCACGCATCGAAAAAACCGCCGCGCTCTACGCCGACTGCACGCACGTCGCGACGCACTGCGATGTCATCGTAAGCGGAGGCAATCCACAGCGGCACGAAGCCGCCGAAGCCGATATCTATCTGCCCTGGCTCGTGGAACGCGGCGTCGCGCGCAGCGATATCGTGCTCGAAAACCGCAGCCTCACGACTTACGAAAATGCAAAGCTCGTCGTACCCATTCTGCAACGCGAACATTACGATTCGACGATACTCGTGACATCCGCGCATCAGATGCCACGCGCGTTGCTCGACTTCCACCGTTTCGGCAGTTTCCCGCAGCCAGTTATTTCCAATACGCGTCGCGCACACCCCGGCGTCCTGCCGCGCTACATCAACCTTGTCAACGCGGACATCGCGCTGCACGAACTAATCGGAATTGTACAATTTCACGTCTATCGTGCGATCGGCTGGTTCTGATCAGACCAGGGCACGCAGAATGCTGCTCGAATGGGCGGACCCATATGAGCACGCCCTGCGGACCGACGCATGCGAATCGCATCGATACTGCCCTGGCCACCCAGGACAAGGATCGGAGTCGTATGTAACTGAATGTAACGAACTGTCAATTCTGTTACGAGCGGTCCGCGATAACAGATATTGCTCGCTAGAA
Source organism: Paraburkholderia gardini (assembly GCF_907164545.1). Taxonomy (NCBI): domain Bacteria; kingdom Pseudomonadati; phylum Pseudomonadota; class Betaproteobacteria; order Burkholderiales; family Burkholderiaceae; genus Paraburkholderia; species Paraburkholderia gardini. Next base: position 17,260 of record NZ_CAJQZB010000050.1, read on the forward strand.
TGCAGTGTCTTTCCGACTGGACAGGCTTTACTCGGGTCCATCAATCACTCTACGGAGGTAGCAATGAAAAAAGCGTCCCTGGCAGTCCTGGTTGCCCTTTCGGCGCTGACGACGGCGGCTTATGCGCAGTCCGGTAACGGCGTCACGATGAGCACCGATCCGGCAAAGGCAGCCGACGTCGAACAACGTGCGCAAGATTTGCAGGCAAAGCAGCAAGCCATGGAAAGCGCGCCGATGCCGGCTCACCACCATGGCAAGTCGATGAAGCACAAGAAGGCCCCGAAGGCCGAATAACGTCTGCTCCGGCGTCGCGGCAAGATCGTGCCGCATCAAGGAGAGAAGGCCGAAGCCGGCGTCATCGGCTTCGGCTTTTTTATTGCCGGCGTGTGGATGACGGTATGCTAAAGTCGCGCACCCACCCATCCCAACCCGTGCGCACCCTGGTGCGGAGGACAGTATGAGCAACATCGAGCTGGACATCGAATGGACCGAAGCAGCGTCCCGCAAGATTGAAAAACTGATGCCGCGTGGCAGCCAGGAAGCGTTTCTCGCGTTACCGCCGGTCGAATGCCTGCCCATGGAAGGCGATGTGCTCTTCCTCGGCCCGGCTGGCAAGCAGCAGCCGTTTATCGTCGCGGAGCGGCAGTACCATCACGAAGGCGACGCGGACTGGACGATCATCCTGATCCTCGACGTTCCGCAGGCCACGCACTAAGGCGCCGCTTTCAGCGAACACGTGCCTGGCATCGACGACAGGCCAGAACAACGACGGCGGGCATATGCCCGCCGTCGGTCCATCCGGGGTCGCCTGATCCGTCACCGGCATGCAGCCAGATGCCTCCGGCCACGTCATCACGCGATCTTCGAGACGACGCGAATTTCGAAGAGTTCGACCCAGTCCACGGTCGCTGCCTTGTAGGCAGCGATATGCGCGGACTTTGCGTGCGCGGCGAGTGCGGCCTCGCTCTCCCAGCGCTCGACAAACACGAAGCGGCGCGGTTCCTTCACATCGCGATGCAGATCGTATTGCAGCGCACCTGGCTCCCTGCGCGTCGGCCCGACTATCCCCACCATTGCCTCGCGCAACTGTTCCTCGCAGCCCGGCTTCGCTACCGAGATTGCCACCACCGCCACTTCCGACATATCGCTCTCCATTCCAGAAAAGCAGCAGCATACCCGCGGCGTCGCCAACGCGCTGAACACTGGATTCTGTGGCCCGCCGAACACTCATCTGGCAAATGAACTGATAGACTCTTTTCGACCCCAGGTCTGCATGGCGTTCCACGCGAGATCGCTGGAGCATGCCTTCAGGCACAGGTTACGCAGCCGCGCGCAGGCGGGGCTTTCGCCGGCCGGTATCGAGAAAACGCGCGAAAATGCGCGGCCGGCAGCATGCCGAAGCACCTTGCCCATCACAAACCCGGATGTCCACCATCGACGAACTGACGCTTGGCCGCCTCTTGCCCCGCATCGTCCGGGCGGGGGACGGCTGGTCGGCCAACTGGCGTTCCATCACGCTGCACAGCGTGTTCCAGCCGGTGCTGTCGATCACGCATCAACGCATCGTCGGCTATGAGGCGCTGTTGCGCGCGACCGATTCGGCGGGCAACCCGGTCACACCCGAAGCACTCTTCTCACAGGCGCAGGTTCACGCCAACGCACCGATCCTCGACCGGCTCTCGCGCTGTCTGCACGTCGCGAATTTCGTCGAACAGAAAATCGATGCGTGCTGGCTGTTTCTGAACGCACTGCCGCAGGTTTTCGAAACGAAGTGGCCGCATCGCGCGTTTATCGACGAACTGTCCACTCATTTCGGCCTGCCTCTCGAGCGCATCGTGATCGAACTGCTGGAGCAGCCCGCCGGCGATGAAGAGGCCGTGGCGCGCACGCTCGCCGCTGCCAGGCCGCGCGACTTTCTGATCGCGATCGACGACTTCGGCACCGGCTTTTCGAACTTCGACCGCGTGTGGCGGCTGCGTCCGGATATCGTCAAGCTGGACCGCTCGCTGATCGCGCGCGCCGGCAAGCGTGACGGCGATGAATCACTGATGATGCATCTGATCGCGATGCTGCATCAGGCCGGCACGCTCGTGCTCGCCGAAGGTGTCGAGACCGATGACGAGCTGATGATTCTCATGCAGGCCGACGTGGATTTCGTGCAGGGATACTGGTTCGGCAAGCCACAGGCGTCCGTGCGGGCGGCCGGTAACGGCGCACCGGAGCTGATCGATTCGATGTGGAGCAAATACGAGGCGTATGACCGCGCGAACAGGCGCCACCAGCAACTGGGTTTCGAGACCTATGCCGAAGCGGTGCGCGCGGGCGCGAGCGTGTATTCGGCGACGCGGAATCTCGCGCAGGCGGCGGAGCACGTTTTCACCGTGAGCGACGCACGACGCATCTTCGTCCTCAACTCGCATGGGCTGCAGGAACAGCCGTCCGTCACCGCGAAGGATCTCGCGCCGCCGCCAGATCGTCTTGCGCCGCTCTTTCCCGATACGCATAGCAACTGGTCACGGCGCGCGTATTTCCGTCACGCGCTGGCAACACCTGGGCGCGTCGCTCTGATGGGGCCGCACTATTCGCTCACCGAGGGCGACGATTGCTATACCGCCGCCATCACCATCGATAGCGCCGATGGCAGCGAAGGCCCGGATGTATTCTGCGCGGATTTTCTGCCTGACCGATCCGGGAAATCGCGCGACACGACGCGCTGAGTTCGCCGGCGCGCGGACACCTCAGTCGTCGATGCGTGCGCGGCCTGCCTTGATTTCACCGCGTTTTGTTTTTCCATCGAGCCTGCGCCGGTTCGATGCTCGCGTCGGACGTGTCGCGACGCGCGCCTTGCGACTGACGCTGACACTTTCGATCAGCTGGTCGAGCCGTGCCAGCGCGGCTGCGCGATTCATCTCCTGCGTCCGGTGTTCCTGCGCCTTGATGATCACGACGCCGTCGCGCGTCAAACGATGATCCGACAGCGCGAGCAGGCGCATCTTGAGCACGTCCGGCAACGACGACGCCCGCACGTCGAAGCGCAGATGAATCGCGCTCGACACCTTGTTGACGTTCTGCCCGCCCGCTCCTTGCGCGCGAACGGCCGTCAGTTCGATTTCATTCAGTGGGACCGGGTAACGGGAAGTCATGGCTCGGATGGATTTCGATCAAATGCGAGGATAGCCTGGGCAGCCGTCGCCGTGCGTTTCGCACGAAGCCCCGGAGAATCGTGCACGTGAGGACCGCACCGCCAAAGCGATGGCACGGCGTCCTGTCGTATGCGCGGCACTTTACCCGCGTCGCGGACCGGGCGCATCGAATAAAAAACATTTGCCGGCAACCGGTGCGCTCACGATACTTGCGACACCTTGAGAGCTGACGGATCAGCATGAAAATACGCGCGAGCTTTTTGCTGGAACTGGTCGTGAACCTGGCGCTGCCGTGGCTTGCATATCGCCTCGCCGCGCCACATTGGGGAGAAACGGGCGGCCTCATCGCATCGGCGGTGCCGCCGGTGATCTGGAGCGTCGTCGAACTCGCGCGCTTTCGCCGCGTCGATGCGCTCAGCGTGCTGGTGCTGCTCGGCATCGTGCTGTCGATCGCGGCGATGGCGGCAGGCGGCAGTCCGCGCATGCTGTTGCTGCGGGAATCGCTGGTGTCGGGCGCGGTCGGCGTCGCGTTCCTGGTTTCGCTCGTGATGCGACGACCGCTCGTGTTCTATCTCGCCCGGGCGACCGTCGCGCGCGAAAAGGCGGACGGCGCCGCGCAGATCGACGCACTGTGGCACGCGCGCCCTGCTTTCGCATCCGCGCTTCGGCTGATGACGCTCGTGTGGGGCGCGGGACTGACGGTCGAAACCGCGCTGCGCGCCTTCATGGCGATGACGTGGCCCGTCGAGCGCTTTCTGGTCGTGTCGCCGTTTGTGAGTTACGGCATCTACGGCACGTTGCTGCTGTGGACGTTGTGGTACCGGAAAAGTCTTCGCCAGCGCGCTTCGGAGACGGGCAACGCCACGGGCGGTTTTGCTGAATAGGGTGTTCTCAGGTATCGCCCCGGTCAGCGAGTGTACGTGTGGAACGGCCCCGCTCACGACATAGCCTGTGCCGAGGCGATCCGGCGAAGCATGCCGCATGCAGTGGCGCCCGCTGGCACGGATCGAGATGCGCCGCGGCGCGGCCAGTCACGCGTCACGACTCGCGCGCCATTGCCTCCTCGATACGTGCAGCGAGACCGGAGTCGCGCTGCGTTGGCGCGGCGATCGCCTGCGCCAGTATCGCGCGTGAGCCGATCACTTCCACCCGCTCACGCGCGCGCGTGATCGCCGTATAAACGAGCTCCCTCGACAGCACGCGGCTAAACGCCGTCGGCAGCACGAGCGCGGCGTGCTCGAACTCCGACCCCTGTGACTTGTGGACCGTGAGCGCGAAGGCCGTATCGTGAGGCGGTAACGCCGCCGGTGACACGGCGCGCGAACTGCCGTCGCCCGTCCAGAAGTACACGCGCAGCGCACCATCCGCGCCTGGCAGCGCAATACCGATGTCGCCGTTGAAAAGGCCAAGCGCGTAATCGTTGCGCGTGACCATCACCGGCCTGCCCGCGAACCAGCCGGCGCCGACGGTCAACGGAACACGCGCCATACGGCGCACCTGAGCCGCCATCAGCGTGTTGACCTGCTCGACGCCGCGAAGCCCAGAGCGCGTTGCGCACAAAATGCGAAAACGATTCAGCGCCTCGAAGAGCGGCGCGGGATCTGGAGCGCCGGAAGCAAGCGCATTCGCGAGCGCTTCGGCGTACGGCGCGAAACCGGCCGCGAGTCGCGCGACGGTGCGCTCGCTCAAGGCAGGCGACGCGTCTTCGTGGAGCGCGGCCGCGCACGGCGCGTCAGGGTTCGGTGTGAGCGTGTCGAGCACGGCCTGTGGATCGCCGCCTCGAATCGCGAGCGACAGGCGGCCGATCGCCGAATCCAGACGAAACCGGTAGTTGCGCTCGAGCCAGACGACGGCGTCGGCGAGCGGCCCTCCGGTCGGCGCGGGCGCAGGGTGGGTGGCGCGACCGTCCTCGTATGCAGTCATGCCGGACCGGTCGTCTTCGAATAGTGCTGATGTCGATCCTTCTGCGTTCGACGCCTTCAGCACCGCCGACGGCACCAACGAGAAAGCCGTGCCGGACGCCGTCCCCGGTAGAGCCGCGGTGAGTTGCGCGATGCCGATATCCAGCGCCGCCGCGACGCGAGCGATTCCGTCGGCGCTGAACACCGGACGCGCGCTGAGTTCGGCGAACACGGCGCCTGCCTCGACCGCCGCGAGTTGATCCTTGTCGCCCAGCATCACGAGACGCGTCCGTGGCGCAATCGCGTCGAGCAGATGCGCGGCCATCGCGACGTCGATCATCGATGCTTCATCGATCACGATCACGTCGAACGGCAGCGGATTGTCGCGATGATGTCTGAAGCGGCCGCCCGGCCCGCCGCCGAGCAGCCGATGCAGCGTACTGGACGTCTGCGGCAGCCGCACGGCGATCTCTGGCGGCAGGTCGCCAGCGCGGGCGAGCAGCGCTTCCTGCATGCGCTGCGCGGCTTTGCCGGTAGGCGCGGCGAGCGCGATGCGCAAATCGGGCGCCGCGTCGAGAAGACACGCAAGGACGCCCACGACGGTCGTCGTCTTGCCCGTACCGGGGCCACCGCTCACGATCGTGAGACGACCCGACAACGCCATGACCGCGGCGACGCGCTGCCAGTCGAGTTCGTCATCGCGCGGCGGACCAAAGTAGCGCAGCAGCCGCGCGCGGAGCGCGTCCGCGTCTTGCGCCACGTCGTGCATCGCCGACGCGGATGGCCCGTCGTCGCGCCCCGCATGCGCGACAAGCGCGCGTGCAAGCTGCCGCTCGTGCTCGTAGTAACGGGCGAGAAATACACGGCCCTGCGCGTCGACGACGAGCGGCCGCAGCGCCGCCGCTTCCGCCGAGCCGTCACAGGCGATTCCGCTTGCCGCCAGCGCCGCGCGCACATCCGCTTCCGGCGTTTCATAGCGCGCGGCAAGTACATCGAGCGGCACGCAGACGTGTCCCTCAGACGTTGCGCGACTGACGGCAAACGCCGCCCGCTGCGCCCAGCGCACACTGGCCGCGTTGCCGCCGAGCCGGCGCGCCAGCACGCCGAGCCGCCGCGCGAAACCTTCGGCGAGCGCCGTGCTGAAATCTGCCGGCGTCGGCAGCGTGACCTCGATATCGAGCGGCGGCGGTTCGAATGCGCTCATGGCGCGCCTCCGTCCATCAGGGCATCGAGCGCAAAGACAAGTTGCGCCGATGGCGTGCGCACGTGTACACCGGCGGCACCACCGCCATTACGCCACTGAGGCCGCACGCCCCGCACGAAGAGATACAGGTAGCCCCCGATATGCGTGTCGTATGCATAGTCGCGCACGCGTGTCCGCAGATAGCGATGCAACGCAACCGTATAGAGCAGCGCCTGAAGGTGATACGCGTGGTCCGCCATCGCCACATTCAGCGAAGCCGCATCGTAATCATCCGGCGTATCGCCCAGGTGATTCGATTTCCAGTCGACGATCCAGTAGCGGCCATCGTGCTCGACGATCATGTCGATAAATCCTTTGACGAAACCGCGCAATGCGCCCATTTCCAGCGCGACGTCCGGATAGCCGTGCGACACCAGCAGTGCACGCAGCGCGGAAAAATCCAGCGCGTGCGCGGGAAACAGGAACTCGAGCTCGTTCAGCCGACGCTGCGGGTCCAACGCAGCGAGCGTCATGCCGGGCACGAGTTCGGTCGCGACGATGTCCGTCAGCAGCGCGTGCATCATCGAAGGCATCTGGCGCGCCAGTTCTGGCAGCGCGGGCGCAGGCCGCTCGCGCAACGCGCGTTCGATCGCGGTGGGCCAGGTTGCGGGATCGGAGAAATCGGCCAGTTCGAACATCAGGTGTAAACACTCGCCGGCGGCGGCTCCACGAGGAAAGCCGAGGATGTCGTCCGGCCCGTGCACCGGACGCTGGGCGATAACCGGCGCGGCGCTCACGCCCGCCGCCACATCGACGACCTCATCGTGATCGGGACGCGCTTCCCCAGTCGGTGTAAAGGCCTCTTCAGTACGCGCGCCCGCCGCGACGAGCCCACTGAAGCTGGCAATGCGCCATTGATCGCGCAACAGCCGGCGGTTCGTGCGCGACCGCATGTTCGCGCTGTCGCCCTGCTGGCTTTCGAGTGGCACGCGACGCATCAGCGCCGGCAACGGTTCGACCGAAACCGGTCCGCCGGAGAGTGCCTGCCAGCGCGCCTGCAGCACGCCTTCATCGGGCGGGTCAGCGAGCCAGCCGTCGAACGTGTAGCCCTCGCCCGCCACCAGCCAGTTCAGCACGCTACGGCGCGACTCCCTGGTCGCACGCGACGCCAGATAGACGCCACCGACGAGATAGCAGCGATACACCGCGCGCGTGAGTGCCACGTACACGAGCCGCGCCCGCTCGGCCGCCTGTTCACGCGTGGCAGAACGCTGCGCGCGCTCCGCTTCATCGTCGTCGCAACCGTAATGCAGCACGGCGGCGCCTTCGTCATCGTGATACTCACGCGCGTCCGGCAGACCCGAGGAAGGCGGCTCGCGCAACTTGCCATCATTGAGAAACGGGCAGAATACGACCGCGTATTCGAGACCCTTCGACTTGTGCACCGTGACGATCTGCACGAGATTGCGGTCGGATTCGAGACGCAGCTGCGCCTCTTCGCCGCCGCCCTGCGTGCGTTGAGCGGCAAGCCAGCGCAGCGTCGGCGCGATGCCCGGCTGCGTCGCCGCGCGCGCCTGCACGAGTTCGGCGAGATGGTTGATATCGGTCAGACGGCGCTCGCCATCCACGCCTGTCACCAGCCGCTGCGCGACGTGAAGCTCGCGCATCAGCGTGCGCCACATCACCGCGAAGCCGCGTTCGTGCCAGAGCGTCCGGTAGCGCGAAAAACGCTCGACCCAGCTCATCGCATCGGCCGCATGCGCGGGGTCGTCCAACGCCTGAGGCGCTTCCGCGATCTGTTCGAGACGCCACAACGCCGCGGCGTCGAGCCCGAACCAGTCGGTGGCGAGCGCGGCCCGCAGCCGGCGCAGATCCCCTGGCGTGTCGACTGCCGCCAGCACGCGCCCGATCTGCCCGGCATCCAGCGTCGAGAATACCGACGCCTGGGCCAGTTCGACGCTGCCGACACCCCACGCCGCCAGCGACCGTTTGACGAGACTCCCCTGCCGGTGCGTCTGCACGAGCACGGCAATGCTGGCCGGCGCAAGCGGCACGCCACCGATCGATACGAAGCCTTCGCGCGCGCCGCGCAGCAGACGCACGATCTCCGCCGCGCACGCCTCGCTCGCCTGATACTGTGCCTGGCGCTTGTTCAACGCAGCTTCGCCTTGCGGCAGCATCCACACACGGAAGTCCGCTCCCGCGCCGTGACGGTCGACGAACGGCGGACGTTGCCGCTCGCCCGCGCGCACCGGATGGTAGTCGAGCCCTTCCAGCACGAACCCTCGTGGATTCGCCGCGAAAATCCGGTTGCAGGCCTCGACGATGGGCGGCGTCGAACGCTGGTTGACGGCGAGCGTATAGCGGGCGGACGCGGCATCGCGCGCCGCCAGATACGTGTGCAGATCGGCCGCGCGGAAGCTGTAGATCGCCTGCTTCGGATCGCCGACGAGAAAAAGCGGCCCCGCCGGCGCGAAAATGCGATCGAAGATCGCGAACTGCAGCGGGTCCGTGTCCTGAAACTCGTCGATCAACGCGGCCGGATAGCGGGCACGCAACGCGTCGGCCAGCCACGGATGCGATGCGAGCGCGCAATACAGGTTCGACAGGAGATCGTCGAACGACACCACCCGGCGCGTGCGCTTGCGCGCGCTCAACTCAACCGGCGCGGTGTCGAGCCACGTCTGGACGAGCGTGAGCCAGCGCACCCGCTGCATCGCCTCCGATGCGACGACCGCAGCCGCAAGCTCTTCAGCCAGCGCGAAGAACGGATGCTCCGGCGGCTCGAATTTGACCTTCGTCGCCTTCTTCAGTGCGGATGCGGTCAGCTTCAGCGCGGCTTTGGGCGGCGCCTCGTGAGGATCGCCGCCGGCGAAGTATTCAGTCCACGCGGAGATCGCGACGCTCACCTGCTCGGGCTTGTGCGTTGTCCGGCTCAGACGCTCCTGCGCCGTGGCCAGCAATCCGGCGACTGCATCACGCTGCGCGCGCCAGAGTTCGTGCGCGTTGTCGAAGCGCGCCTGCATGGCATGCGCGCCGGACGCCCCGGATGCATCCGACGCATCAGCGAGGTCGAGACCGCTCCAGCGCAACTGGGCAAGCGGCTTCTTGAGACGCCGCGCGAGTTGCTCGTCGAGTGACGCGGGCCCCGCATGCCTTGCCACGAGCCAGGACGCGAACGCGGGATGCAAAGCCGCGAGCGGCTCGACACGCTGACGCCAGAAACCGGCGGCGAGTTCGAAGCGCAATGCGGCGTCATCGGCTTCCATATCGAAGGCAAACGGCATGGCCGCGGCGAACGGTGCTTCCTGCAGCGCACGCTGACAGAACGCGTGAATCGTATGAATGGCTGCCTGATCGAACGTGCGCAACGCGCGACGCACGATCTTCGCCGCGTCGGCAAGGTCGATACCATTTTCCGGTGCGAGCGTGGTCTCGAACAGCCGCGCGATAAACGGGTCGCCGCTGTCATCACCGGTTTCGATTGCGCGGTCCAGCTCGGCGAGCCGTCCGCGAATGCGTTCGTGCAATTCAGCTGTCGCCGCCTTCGTGAAGGTGACCACGAGAATCTGGTCGGCGTTCAGCTTCTTTTCGAGCAGCAACCGCACGTACAGCGCGCAGATATTCCAGGTCTTGCCAGTTCCCGCCGAAGCCTCGATCTGGTTCACGCCGTCGAGCGCGCACGCGAAAACATCGAGCTCCTGCGTCGCGGTTTCATGCACCCATGACGCGCCGCTCATGATCCGCTCCGCAGGTGCTGGACAAGCGGTTTGAAAACAATCGCGGCGAGCGTGCCGAACGGCTCGTCGAGCGTCAGCGGTATGCCGCGCAACGCGACCCGCAACGCCGCATCTTCGGATTCGCCACGCACGCGGTCGTTGATCCACGCGCCCTGGGCAGCCGACTCGCCGTTGCTGATCCTGGCCCACGCGCTTTTCGGAAAGAAGCGCAACGGCAACATGCGCCCGGCCCGATACAGCGCGGCGAGCGGCGCGAGTTCGTCGAGCGGTGAATCGACGGGCGCGAGTTCGAAAGTCTCGCCGCTGCCATGCCACACGGTGCGCCGTGGGCCGGACGGGTATGCCGCGCAGTAGACAAGATGCGCAAGCCACGCCGACAGATAATCGCGCGCCGAAGGGCGTGCATATCGAAACAGGACCTGACCGGCCTCCGTGAGCAGGTTGAGCGTGCCATGCAGCTGGAATGGCGATTCAAGCGCTGCCTGCCGAAGCATCGTGTCGTGCTCGCCGAACAATGTGACGTCGCCGGTGTCGGGCCAGACCGGGACGATATTGAGCGCAAAAGGCAAACGCTCGACACCCGTGGCGAGCTCACTTCGCACGCGCTCCGCCAGATGGCACAGCGCGCCAAGCTCGCGCGCGCGCCACACGGCGCCCGTCGCACCACCGGGCAACTCCGGGCTCGCTTCCGCCACGCGACGCGCCCGCGCAAACGCATCGCCGCCTTCATCGCGTTCGAGCAGCCCGGGGAGCAACCGGTCAGCCAGCGTGTCGCGGCCCGCATAGTCGAGTTCGAACGGCTCGACATCGAGCAGTTCTCCCTGCGCATCCGACAGCACAATGCCAAGCCGGTCGCGCAGGATCGCGCGCGCGGGATGACGCCAGAAGTGCAGAAAACCGTCGAACGCAACGGGCGCTGCCGCCTCGACTGGCAACGGTTGTGCGAAGAACGGCGCGACGGCTACCTGCGACGGTGCGGTCAGCAAACCAGCAAGCTCCGCGCGGTCCGCGTCGTAGGTAAAAAGACCGTTGTTCGACTCGAAGTAATCCGATGCGAAGGGCTGCAGCGGATGCTCGACGATGAATGCGCGCCGCGCAAGATCCATTTCGGCCGGCGTTGCATCCGGCTCCGACGAGGCACGCGCAAGGTGATCGAGCAATTCATCGACCAGCGCGGCCGGCGGTAACGGCGCATTGTCGCGAATGCTGCGCCCTGTATAGCCGATCAGCAGACGGTCGCGCGCGGCCAGTACGAGATCGAGGAACAGGTTGCGTTCGTCATCGCGCCGCTGGCGGTCCCCGGCCTTGCCGAACGCCGCCATCAGATCGAACTCATCGGCGCGGGCGAGGCTTGGCAGCACACCGTCGTCCATGCCGAGCAGACACACGATGCGATACGGCAATCCGCGCAGGCTTGTTAGCGACGAAAACGTCACGCTGCCCCACGGCACACCGCCGCGTGCGGGATCGTCGAGCGCTTCGGCAAACGCGGTGCGCACCACCGCTGCCGGCAACGTCAGATGTTCAGCACCGGCATGCATCGCGGCGCCCATTGCATCGAGCGCGTCGCGCACGTCCGAGAGCGCATCGGCAAACAGCACGCCGCCGTCGAAGCACTGACCGAGCGTTTCGAGCAGCAACCCGGTCCATCCGGCCGGCGTGTGCTCCGTCTCGCAAATGCGCGCGAACGCGTCGATATCGTCGACGAAGCGCGCGAGCCGCCCCAGCAGTTCGGCATCGGAACCGTCAGCGCCTTCGACGGGAAGCCAGGCATCGACAGGGTCGCCGCCATCGGGCATCGCGTAGCCGAGAAAGAGGCGCGTCAGCGCGTCCGAAAACGTATGGCGGGCAACGGGCACCGTTGCGTCGTCCGGCTCGACCGGGGCGAGCCCGCGACGCGCACCAGCAGCCGCCAGCCATTCCTGCGCGGCTTCGAGCGCGACTGCGTCGATGCCGTAGCGCGCGCCGATCGCATCGACGCGCAACCATTCGACCAGTTCCGGTGCGCCCACGCTGCGCTCCGGCAACGCCAGCCAGTCGAGCAGTACACGTGCGACAGGATTGGCCTGCGAAGGCGGCAAGCCCGTGATGCGATACGGAATACGCCGTGTGTCCCCAGGCGGCGCCGTGCCGAACACCGCGTCGATCAGCGGACCGGCGGCCCCGAGATCGGGAAACGCGACGAGCACGTCCGACGGTTGCAGGTCGTCGAACTCGTCGAACCAGCCAAGCAGACGGTCGTGCAGCACTTCGAGCTGGCGCGACAGGCTGTGACACACGTGGACCTCGATGCCATTCACGGCGGGCCGCTCGCCGTTGGCTTCGTCGCGCAGATCGAGAATCGCGTTCTGCACGCTGGCAAGCCAGCTCGAACCGGAATTTTCGACGAAGTGCGACACTTCGCTCGACGCAGCGCTCTCCGTCAGCTCGTGCAGCATGTGCAGTTGCGCCTGGGTCTGTCTGCCCCACTCCGCGAGCAGCGGATGACCCACCTCCTGGAAGTCGAGCTGATCCTTCGCGTCGAGCGATTCGATACGGCCTTCGCTGACGATATCGAACCAGTACTCGCGGCACGGATTCATCACGTACAAACGCACGTCGACCCAGCGCGACAGTTCACGCAGCAGCGCGACGTGCAGCGGCGGCATGGTCGGCAGCGCGAACACACTCACCGACTCCGGCCATCGCGCCCGCGCGACGGCATCGAGATCGAGCGCGCGCACCTGATCGAGAAAGCGGTAGGCCGGTGGCGCCGCATCGGCTGGCGACGGCACGTTGCCCGCGACTTCCATCGAAAGCGCGCGCCAGAGCGCGGCCTGCCAGCGTTCGTCCTCGCGGAGGGCCCCGGTGCCACCCGTGAGCCGCGGGCCGCGATCCTGTGCGGACCCCGGCGCACCCGCGAAGATCGAGCCGCCCGCCTGCCATTGCGTCAGCCACTCGGGCCGGTACGTCAGGTAATGATCCAGCACCGTTGCGATGCGCCGTGCGAGTTCGTAGCGCATCGGTGCATCCGCGGCGTCGAGATAGCTGCGCAGACGCGGCGACGCGTTCCACGGCGCGCCATCGCCTTCGCCCGCCGGTTCGCCCAGCAGACGGTAGCAACGCCACACGAGCCGGTCGGGCGCGAAAGGCGAATGAACCGGCACGGGAATCACGCCGTCGATACGCGCCCATAGCCATTGCGCGAGATAGCCAAAGTTGATGTTCGCGCAGACGCCATGCCGCTCCGCGATATCGATTTCGAGCTGGCGGCGCACCGCGGCGCTCGGCACGATGACGGACTGCGCCGCCCATGGATCGGACGGCGCGGCCAACAGGTCATCGAGCAACGCGGCTGCGAGCGTCTCGTAACGGTTCGAATAGAAGAGCTGGAGCATGGGACCCGGGAAAGCGGCACCGCGACCCTGACAGGACACGGCGACAGACATTGAGGCGACAGCATAACAAAGGCGTGGATCGCGTAGAACCTGGCCGGATGGATGAGGTCAGAGCACGTGCAAAATCAGTTAGACTCGACGCAGCTTGAGTCTGGCCCCTCAAGCGTTTTTACGTTTCCCCTCCACTCAGTAAAGCTCAGGCAGTCGATGCGCTATTCGGTCGAAATCAAGAAATTTTTGTACAGCCAGTACTTCTATGGCGGACTGCGCATTGCGGTGGGCGTATCGTTGCCGGCGGTGCTTTGCCTCGTCGTGTTCCATAACCGCGACCTGGGGTTCACGATCGCCACCGGCGCACTCGGCGCCTGCGTCGTGGACATGCCCGGCCCGCTCAAGTACAAGCACAACGAGATGCTTGCCTGCACGGTGATCGGGTTTCTTTCCGCGCTCGCCACCGGGCTCGCCACGGTCAACTCCGTGGCGCTCTGGTGCACCGTCGTCCCGCTTACGTTCGTGCTCTCGCTGATCGTCGTCTACGGCAACCGCTGGCCGCAGATCAGCTTCGCGACGCTCTTCATGATGATCATGACGCTGGAGGACCACTTCACGCCGGTGCAGGCGCTCGTCAACGCCTCGTGGATCCTGCTCGGCGGGCTGTGGTACACGTACTGGGCCACGCTGGTGAGCCGCTGGCAGATGCACCGCATCGAACAGCAGGCGCTCGCCGAAGGCGTATTCGCCTGCGCCGATTACCTGCTGGCCCGCTCCGATTTCTATGACCTCGATCGCGATCTCGACGAGTGCTATCGCAATCTGGTCGCGAGGCAGATCGCAGCGGTCGAGCGTCAGGATGCGGCTCGCGACATCGTACTGCGCAACCTGCCGAAACTGAAAAGCGGCCGGATGGACGGCCGCCGTGCCGCCCTGTTCAATCTCTTTATCAATACGGTCGATCTGCATGAACTAATAGTCGGGGCGCACACCGACTATCCGCTGGTGCGCAATACGTTTGGCGGCTCCGACCTGCTGATCTTTTATCGGGATCTCATGCGCAAGGTCGCAGCCGATCTCGAGGACATCGGGCTCGCGGCACTGCGTAACCGGCCGCCACGCCTGCGTATCAGCACGAAAGCCGAACTGCGGGCCATCGAATACGAACTCGAACAGCTGCGCAAGCAGGACGTGCAGGCGAAAAACCCGGAGGCCTACGCCGCGGTGTCGGCGACCTTCCGGCGCATCTGGAGCGCAACGCGTCTGATCGACCGGATGCGGAAGAGCCTGGCTGACGACGCCAGCGTGACGGAAACCGAAGTCCGTGTCGACCAGGCACTGTCACGCTTCATCTCCAGCCGCCGCGTACCGTTCCGGCAGATCTTCTCGAACCTGACCATGGCGTCGCCGAGTTTCAGGCACGCGCTGCGCGTGACGATCGCGGTCGCGGTCGGCTTCTGGCTTGGCCGTCTGCTGCCGCTCACGAACGCGTACTGGATCGTGATGACCACCGTCATCATCCTGAAGCCTGGCTATTCGCTGACAAAGCAGCGCAACGGGCAGCGGATCATCGGCACGATGATCGGCTGCACGGCCAGTATCGCGCTGATGATCTTCGTGAAGGAACCGCACATCCTGCTGATCGTGATGTTCGCCTCGATGGTGATGAGCTACAGCCTGTTGCTGTTCAATTACACGGCAAGTGTCGTGTTCACGTCGTCGTATGTTCTGTTGATGTTTCATCTGCTCGCGCCGGGCAGCCTGCACATCATCGGCGAGCGCGCGATCGATACCGTCGTGGGTTGCGCGATCGCGATCGCCGCGAGTCATCTGTTTCCGTACTGGGAATACCGGCTGATGGGCAAGCTCGTCAACGACATGATCTCGGCGACCCGGCAGTATCTGGAAGCGAGCTGGTGGTGGAGCGGCAAGCCTGCCGCGGCGAGCGCCGGCATTTCCGCGACGGCGGTAACCGAAGCGGGTGCACGGGCACCGGTCGCGGCGCTGGCGGAAGTGTCGGCAGGCGGCGATACGGCTGTGCTCGCGCCGTCAGTCGTGGGCAACGTGGCGCTCAATCCGGCCGCCGGCGCCGCAACCGCTGTGCCCGGCGTGTCGCCGAAAACAACCGCCACGCCCTCCGCAAAGACGCCCGCCGCCGCAGCCGCCACTAACGCGCTCGATCGCGACTTCCGTTATCGCCTCGCGCGCAAGAACGTGCACGTCGCGTTTGCGAATCTCGGCCAGGCGTTCCAGCGCATGATGCTCGAACCGAAGTCGGTACAGAAGTTCGTGCCCGAACTGAATGACCTGCTGGTTCGCAGTCACGTGCTCGCGTCGCACATCACGGCCGCCGCGCCGTTGTTGCGCACGGCGGCGCAGCAAAAAGACGACGTGTCGCTGAACTCGCTGCAGCGTGCGCTCACCCTCGTGCGGGACAACCTGAGCGAAGCCGAACTGGGAAGCGCGCCGCCGGCCGATCAGGCCGACATCGCGAAACAGATGACGCGCGAACTCGACACCACGGTGGTGGAAGCGGAACAGTCAGCGGGCTATTCGGCGGACGCGGTTCATGACCTGAAACAGCTCGCGCATCAGTGCAAGCAGATGATCGCGGCGGCCTCGCAGATTCGCCGCGACGCGAGCGTGATCAGGTTGCCGGAAGACTGACAGACCTGACCCAACGCGGCATGCCGCGTTACTGCGAGGCGCCGGTCGCGCCGGTCGTGCCGGTCGTCGTTGTTGTGAGCGAGGCGGCCTGAGGCACCGATGCATTTTGCTGGTCGAACTCGCGCTTGTCCTTGATCGAGTTATAGGCCAGCGTCCCGATCACGATCAGCACGACGACCACGATAAATACGGCGACGCCAAAAGTCGGATTCTTCCTGCGCGGTTCGTTCATGAAAACACCAGAGGGTGGGTTGTGTCGAAGGAAGCGGCATTCTACGCCCGCAGTCCTTGCACTCTGCTTGCAGTACGCCGCTGGTCGCGCGGCTGGCTTTGCATGTCGACCGCCACCGGGCAATCAGCCAGCACTCGCATGGCCGACGTGCTCCGCGCTATCTACGTGATCGCCGTCTCGCGCACGGGCAACGCCGTCGAATACTTGATCTGCTCCATCGCAAAACTGGAGCTGACGTCGTAGAGCGGCACCGCATGAATCAGCAGTTTGTAGACGCGGTCGTAATCGTCGATGTCGGACACCACGACGCGCAGCAGGTAGTCCGTCTCCCCGCTCATGCGGTAGACCTCCACCACTTCGGGAATAGCCTGTACGGCGCGCGTAAACATCTGCGCCCATTCCTCGGTGTGCTGGTTCGTGCGCACGGCCACGAACACGGTTGTCCCGACGCCCAGCTTGCGCGGGTCGCACAGTGCCACCTGCGCGCGAATCACGCCGGCTTCCTTCAGCCGTTGCACGCGCTTCCAGCAAGGCGTCTGCGACAGGTTCACCTTCTGCGCGAGTTCCGCGACCGGCATCGTAGCGTCCGACTGAAGCAGTTCGAGCAGCTTCCGGTCGATAAGGTCCATTCCCATGAGGGCACTCAGGTAGAAAATTATTCTATTTTTACGGTATCAAGGGAAATTATATGGAAACTCTTTCTCTGTGCAAACCGGTATAAATGTCGTTGTCCGAACACCACACAACAACACATCCAATACCGCCATGAGTCACGACGCCAACCTGATGCCCTCCGACCGTGCCACCCTTACGCTCGCTGGCGCGGACACCCGACGTCTTCAGGCGCGCGAGCAGCAGGCCATGCGGCCGCTCGCGGCCATCGACCGGCTGTGTCGCTCGCTCGACAATGCTTTTGGCGGCCCCGCCCGCTGCGTCAGCCACGTCGAGTCGTCGCACGAGGCGGATTTCGCACGCGCCGTGCGCGCCGCGCTGGCCGAAGCCATCGCTGACGACACCCTGCTGGGCTCCACGCAGCGCGAAGGCTCGCCTGACGGCTATCGCCGTCATCTGCTCGCCGCCGATCCGCTTGGCCGTTACGCTGTCGCCGCCCTCGTCTGGATGCCGGGCCAGATGAGCCCGGTGCACGCCCATCACACGTGGTGCGGCTACGCCGTCATTGAAGGCGCGCTCACGGAGACGGCTTTCGAATGGAACGAGGCCGGTCAGTGCGCGTCCGAAGTGCGCACTCATCCGCGCGAGCGCAGCGCCGTGTCGTTCACGCGTGCCGGGCGAACCGGCATTCATCAGCTCGGCAATCTCAGTGACGCACGCGCGGTGTCGCTGCACGTGTATGGCGTGCAGGGCGAACAGATCGCCACGCACGTGAACGATCTGCTCCGCGTCGCCGCAGCGACCGAAGGCGCGGCCGAGCGCACCTTCGCATGACGGTTATGTCGCGTCGCTAGTTTCTGCCGGTCTCACCGGCAGTCGGGATCTGCGGCGCGACGGGCGCCGTTTCACCCGTGGATGGCGGCGCCGGACGCGGCGCGTGCGACACATCGCGTGGCGCCACGACCGGAGCAGCCGAAGCCTGCGCATGGCCCGCGCCCGTGGCGTGCATCGCCGCGTGCGTTTCTTCCCGCTCGATATCGACCCCGGCTTCATCCTTCGTCGACGTATAGACGCGCATCTGCGGTACCGGAATCTCGATGCCGGCATCGTCCATCTTGCGCTTCAGGCGCAGATTGAACGCGCGCGCGACGCTCCATTGCTGCAGCGGCCGCGTCTTGATCTGCCCTTTGACGACCATCCAGTTCGGATCGAAACGGTCGAGTCCCCATACTTCGACGGAGCCCAGCATTTCGCGTCGATAGCGGAAATCGGCCATCAGATCGGCGCCGACTTCCCGAATCAGGTGCGTCACCTGATCGACATCCGCGGAGAACGGCACGCGCACCTCGAACACCGCGTACGCGAAATCGCGCGACAGGTTCTTCACGATCTTGATCTGCGAGAACGGAATGGCGTGAATCGCGCCCTGCCCGTCGCGCAGACGCACCGTGCGGATCGTCAGGTGCTCGACCGTACCGGCGTGACCGCCGTCCACATCGATCCAGTCACCCACTGAAATCGTATCTTCGATGATGATGAAGAGCCCGGTGATCAGGTCGGTCACGAGCGACTGCGCGCCAAAACCGATCGCGAGTCCGATCACGCCCGCGCCGGCCAGCAGCGGCGTCACGTTGATACCGAGATTCGCGGCCGTCACGATTCCGGCGATCATCAGGATCGTCACGAGCAGCGCGTTGCGCACGAGCGGCAACATCGTGCGCGCGCGCGTGCTCGTATTGCGCCCTTTCGTGCGCGGGCTGCTCGGGTTGAGTGCTTCGAGAATCGCCGTGTCGACCAGAATCCAGATCAGCCACGCGACGAACACCGTGGTGATGATCGCCGTGACCGCGTGCGCGATGCCGCGCGCGGTGACGCTTTCCTCGACGAATTCCGCGATGGAAATGTCCCACAGGCGCGCGGCGAATTCGAGGAATGCAAGCCAGATGAACAGCACCATCAACGTGCCGATGAAGCGCAACAGACGCGACACGTAAGGCGAGCGACGCCGGCGGCGGACGTCACCGGGGCGCGTGATGCGCAGCACGATCGCGCTCATGAAGAACGCCAGCACCAGCAGCAGCGCCGTCAACACGGAAATCTGCAACACGTTTTCGCTCGTGCCGATGCCAGCGATCGTCGCGATCACCGAGACGGCCGCGAGCAACAGCATCGGCAAATGCCAGAGCGATGCGAGCACGTCGAATGCATCGGTGGCGGCCTTGTGGCCGTGCCGCTGCTCATACGAGCGATTGCGGATCAAATGCGCGACGGGACGGCGGAACGCAAGCGCGAAATAGCCGGTGAGTAGCGCGGCTGTCATGTTCGCCACCGTCGATACCAGCGCCGCGAGGTTCGGGCCGAGTTGATGCGCGACGTCGTAATTCACGGCCGCGTCGCCCAGCGCGCTGCAGATGCCGATCACGAACAGCAGACGGCGACCGTGCGCGAGCAGCAGCCTCACCGCGACACGCCGGTGCCCGGAGCCGAACAGCGAGAACATGATCAGGCAGATCGCCGAGAACACCGCGCCGGCAACGATCGCATAGGTGATCACCATGCCGAGCGTGCGGCCGAGCGCGACCGGCATCGCGCGCGCGAAGAGCAGCGCGGCGACGAACGCGACGATCCACGGCCCCACTCGCCTGAGCGCGAAAATCAGCAACTCGCGCGTAGTGGGATTCGGCTTCAGCTCATTGACCACGCCAAAACGGGCGTACATCCGCTTTTGCAGATAGATCAGGCCGCCTGCGCAGGCGCCCCAGCCGGCCAGCATGGTGAAGAGGTCGAGCAGCACGCGGCCGAACGACTCGCGGCCCTGACTCGCGACGATCGTGTAGACCTCGTTGCCCGCCGCGTTGAAACGCCCCGCCCAGTAGCGCAGCGGCGTGCGGCCGTTGCTCACGTCGGTTTCGACCGATGCGATGCCCGAAGCGATCGCACCGAGCAGACCCGACCCCGGTTGCGCGGGCGCGACGGGACTCACGGTCTTCGACACGTCGCGCAGCTTTTTCAGCTGCGTGACGAGCGCCGTGCGCTGCCGGTCGTTATCGAGCGTCGAGATGACGTTGTCGAGCGAGCGCGACAGTTCGGCCTGGCTCGCAGGCGTCGGCGCGGACGCCGCCTCGGGCGCCGAGCCCGCCGCGGCGGATGACGCGGTCGCGCTGTTGATCAGGCTCTGCAACGCCGGAATCACCGGCGTGCCGGCCGCCCGCGCGAGTTGCGGCGCGCCCGTCAGCAAGACAGCGCACAGCACGAAGGCCAGCCATACAGCCGAAGACCACGCAGCGCACCACGACGGCGCGCGCGCGGAAGCAGACTGGCGGCGGGAATGTGGAAATGGCGACAAAACGGCGTGAGCGGCCGGTCGCGGGGGGGGCGGCGGGGCGCGGGGCGGGGCGCGGCGGGCCCGGCGGCGGGGCCCGCGCCCCCCCCCGCGACGGGCATGACTTCATGAGATCCGGTGACAAAACGGGACATGCCAGTGTAGTCGCAGTTGCGGTGCGTCGATACTTACATGCGTAACCGGATGTTAGAACGCTTGCAGATACCGGCGCGGGCTGGAAACAGCGGGAAACCGCGCCGGTTTGCCCGCGAGTGGGCCAGTCAGCGTCAGTACGCGGCCGTCGCGATCTGACGAATGAAGCGGCCCTGCTCGATTTCATCGACGAACGCGATGGCGTAGTCTTCGGCGGAGATCGTGCTGTTGCCGTCCCTGTCGGCGACGAGCACGTTGGCAGCGGTGCGGAACGTGCCCGTACGCTCGCCCGGCGCGATCAGCGCGGCAGGTGCGAAAAACGTCCAGTCGAGGTCGCCGACCGTGCGGTAATACGCCAACGCGTCGCGGTGCGCGAGTGCAATCGCCTTGTAGGCGTCCGGGAAACCGGCTGTATCCACCAGTTGCGTGCCCGGCGCGACTTCGAGCGAGCCCGCGCCGCCCACGACCACCACACGCTTCACACCGGCCGTGCGCGCACCGTCGACCAGCGCTTTCGATGCCGCCACGATCGCGCCCAGGTCCCCCTGCGGCGGCGCATAGGCACTCGCGACGACGTCGCTGCCGCGCACCGCATCCGCCACGCTCGCGGCATCGAGCACATTCGCGGACGCCGCCGTCAGGTTGGCGACACCCGTCGAAACGCGCTCCGGATTGCGCGACAGCGCAACCACCGTGTGCCCGCGACGCGCCGCTTCCGCCGCGGCGCGTGAACCGATCATGCCCGTCGCGCCGAACAGCGCGATTTTCAGTGCCTTGCTCATCCTGATGCTCCCGTTAAGTATTTATATGTAACCACATCGATTACATATATCAAGGAAAAAAGAGGGGCTTCGCCCCGTGTGAATCCTGCACCCTGCATTGCCGCGCCTTGTGCGCGGAAATCCCTGCTTTCGAATCCTTTAACCGCGCGCGCGTTTCTTGCCCCCGCGCTGTCGCTCTGCCCGCTCGACATCCGCCGTCGCATCCGCGAGTGTGCGTGCTCCAAGCGAGCTTTCCATGGCCCGCTGCGCGTCGTCGATGATGCCGCGCAGCACCACTTGAATGTTGCGCCCGACCATGCACGCCGGGTTCGGCTCTTCGCGATGAAGCCCGAAGAGTTGCGCATCGTCGACCGCGCGATAGATTTCCAGCAGCGTGATGTCCCGCGGCGCGCGCGCGAGCAATGCGCCGCCGCCCGCGCCCAGTTGCGACGTGGTGAGCCCGGCTGCGGACAGCATCGAAAGCAGCCGGCGCACCAGTACCGGATTGGTGTTCACGCTGCCCGCAATCATGTCCGACGACAGCGGCACGCCCTCCTGCAGCGACAGCAGCGCCAGCACATGCACGGCAAAAGCGAACCGGCTACTCGTATTCACAGCGACTGTTTCCGGCGACGATGTGTAACCATGGTAATTACATTTAACACTGACGTCAAATCGCCGGTCATTTGTCCATCTGCTTCTGGGCGTCGGTCGAATCCGTCGAGCTGGACGTCGATGTCGAAGCGGACGACGAGGCGGCCGTGCTCTGGCTCGACCACTGCTGAAGCTTGCGCCCGGTGGTCTGCAGGCCTTCGTCCGTCAGCGAGGCCGCGTGATCGATCGCCGCGCTGGTGGCGCTGGCGGCGTTCTGCAGGTTCGCCTGCGCCGACGATGCGAGATCGGCAGGATCGATCCTGACCGAAGGCGCCGAGGCGGCGGAATTGAGGTTCTGCTCGGCCGTGGCGCGCGTCGCGTCGACCTGCTGGCCCACGTAGCTTGCGGCCTGATCGAGTTTCTGGCCCGCGACCTGCGCGGCGTCATCGAGCTTGCCGGCGACCTGACCAGCGGATGCGTCGTTCTTCTGGCACGCGGCCAGCACACCGAGCAAGGCCAGCGCCAGCGCCGTACGGCGAATCAGAGGAGAGGAACGGAAAGAGATCATTACGGAAGTGAGCCGGGCTGAGCGGCTTCGATATGCGGAAACGCTGCCCATCATACGCCGTTGCCCGTTCCGTCCGTAACACACGCGCTTTGTCTGGCTTCATGCACTCATCCAGCGCACATTCCACCTGGCTGCGAAACTGCCAGGTCGCGCATCCGTCATGCACGCTGGAGTAGACTGCGGGAGCGTTCGATGTATTCCACCCACCACTGGAGGCATGCGATGGCAGCGAAGAAGATCCTGTTTCTGACCGGAGATTTCGCCGAGGATTACGAGACGATGGTGCCGTTCCAGGCACTGCAGGCAGTTGGCCATACGGTCGATGCGGTGTGTCCCGGCAAGAAAGCCGGCGACCGGATCAAGACCGCGATTCACGATTTCGAAGGCGATCAGACGTACACCGAAAAGCCGGGTCATCAGTTCACACTCAACGCCACCTTCGACGACGTCGATGCAACCCGGTACGACGCGCTCGCGATCGCCGGCGGCCGCGCGCCCGAGTATCTGCGGATGAACCAGAAAGTCATCGACATCGTGCGCCAGTTCGCCGAAGCGAAAAAACCGGTTGCGGCGGTCTGCCACGCGGCGCAGTTGCTGGCCGCCGCCGACGTGATCCGCGGCAAGCGGATCTCCGCGTACCCGGCCTGCGCCGCCGAAGTCAGGATGGCCGGCGCCGACTACGCGGACATCCCGATCGACGCCGCCGTCACCGATGCACCATTCGTGACCGCGCCAGCGTGGCCCGCTCACCCTGAGTGGATCCGCCAGTTCCTCGTGCTGCTCGGCACGCGCATCGAACTGTAATACCGCCTTGAACCGGGCTGCGGTTCGCGCAGCCCGCGCCCCTTCCGGGCCCGGCCGCCCCCCCCCCTTTGGGGCCGGGGTGGTTTTTGCCAGGCG
>NZ_CAJQZB010000051.1:0-36540 GCF_907164545.1 Paraburkholderia gardini
GCGGTAGTTTCGATCCTGCTGCCTTTGACCTCCAGGGCTTCAACGAACGCCTCTTCGAGATCAAATTCTGATCGTCAAGACGGCCTTCAAATGTCGCTTACTGTAAAGCGACGAGTCCATCGGATTCAGACGCATCGACTGTTCAACGAGAATCGACAGGCTGTTCATGCCGTACCGGAAGTCGACAGGATCGCGATGCAAATACACCTTCAGATTGTCGTCGAACCGGAACACGGCATCCTCCCAAGGATCTGAACCAGGGTTGTCAGTTCATCAATGGTCGCGATGGCCTTGCCCAGTTCGAGTTCGACACCGTTCGACAGATGCACATGCAGCGTGAGCGTCATTGACGGGGATGGCGGTGTGGACGCAGGCGGTACCGGAACGACAGGCACGAACGCGGGTGGTGGTGCCGCGGCAACGACGAGCTGGTGAGAACTCGGAGGATCGATCGCCAGGCTGTCAGTCGCATCACCCGAAGGCGGCAGGTCGTCGCCGTTATCCTGCGGCGTCGGCGAGACGCCTTTCTCGCGCTCCATCAGGTATTTCGTGATCCACTTGCGCAGCAGGTTGGCGTTGATCCCGTGCTCTTGCGCCATGCGGGCCACCGACACGCCCGGGCGTAACGTCGCCTCGACCAATGCTCGTTTGCCATTTTCATCGTAACGGCGACGGCCGTCACTGCTCTGCCGAACTACTCTCAGCTCTGAGTTTTTGTCAGCCATAGGTGTCCACCTCCAAAATAGGTGGACACCTATGCTCCTCGCTCAGAGTGCTGTTGGGTAGACGTCGATAATGGATCGCTTACCTTTATTTTCCGTTTTCTGAAGCGACCCCTCATTGGAGGAGCGCTTTCGACCCCTATGCGGAAGTTTCCCGGTTAGCCTTTGCAGACCGCCTTGGGGCCGATCGGCGGCGTTTGACGACACGAGCGCAGCTAGAGACATCGACGACGCAGATTTCAGGCTGCGGGCCCGTTGACGAATCGCTCCGGATGCGCATTGCCAACGCACATAGTCGCTGCACCACCGCCTCAAACTTCAGGTAGGTGCCGTCGGGCAGTTCCCAGCCCTTTGGTCGCGGTTTCTGATGCACCAGGAGAAGGATGCCTTCGCGGCCATCTTGGGCGCGCAGATATTGGCCGCATAGCTGGTTGACCAGAGCGTCCTCAAGCTGCTTCATCGTCCAACTTTCCGCGACCTTGATTTCAGTGGCCACATTGGCGTCGCTGGCCTTCGCTCTGAAACGCAGGTCGGGTTCCTTCTCATCTGCAACGCGCACTTCGCGCTCGATCGAATAGGCTGTTCCCTGCACCTGTCTCAGCCTATCCGCCATCCAGTTCTGTACAGCGGGTTCGTCAGGCTGTGCGCTCAGGGTTGTACCTTGCTGGAAATCGCCGTGGACAAGATCGTGCTGCAAGTCTTCCAAGCGCTGCAGCGCCACAAGTTGCAGTTCTCGACCGGTCACCGGCGGCCTTTCAAACTGCTGCTCAACGCGGAGCGGCGCATCTGCACGCCAAGCTGCGTGCTCCGCGTCATTGGCCGCTCGTTCTTGTGCCAGCGCGACCAGGCGCGATCGAGCCACCGGGAAATTGGGTATATCCATCAAGCGCAGGATGGCGGCATAGGTGGCATGCCCCGGTGTGCTGACCAAAGCGTTAAATGCGGCTGAACGTGCTCCTTGCGCCTCGTCCCGTTCGTCTGGCGAATACACACCCTTGTCATCGCGATCATTGTCCTCTTCTACCCGCACCATGCGATACGCCAGGATGACCAGATGCTCCAGTGTTGCTACATCGAGATGCATGTTCGGCGGTGCAGAGCGCGACCAGTGCGAACCGAATATCTGGGGCAGCACGCGTTCGACGAGCGCTGTCTTCTCAGCCTCGCCCAACAGATCGAGCTTTGCCATGAGGGTGTCCGTCGCACCTTGTGCGTTGATCGCATATGCGGCACCCAGGTATTGCGCGCTGACTTGTGGGTCCATCGAAGACTGAAATCTGTCAAGCACCAGTGTGCAGAACGCCTGCTTTGCGTCTACAGGTAAGCCGTGCTTGAGGATGAACAGCATCGGCAGCAGTGCAACGCGGTTCAAGTCAGATCGCGCCTGCAGTTCGCGCAACAGGGTGGGCGACATCAGGCGGGCAAGGCTTTCGTCACTTCGGCTGATGGCCTCCAGGGTTTGGTAGTGAACCCCCGGCGTGGGATCGTCTAGATCGCTTGCCGCCTCTTGGGCCAACACCTTTTCTACCGCGGTGGGCCATGCTGCTGCCAATGCTGCAATCCAATCGGGAAAGCCGTTGATCTCCAGCGTTGCATACTCAGCGGCACGAATTGCCTGCTCTTCGGTCAGGTGCAGCGCCCAGTCTGTCCGCCCTGCCGCTTCAATCGAAACCCCAGCGATGCCCAGGCAATCAATCATGCCGATCTGGTTGCGTTCGCCAGGCGGTCGGGCGCTGTGCAGCGTTGGTTTCCAGGCCCGCCAGATTTCGGCAAGCCCGGCGGCAAACGCTGCCGCGACTTCCTCGCCGGCCAGTTCCGCAATGGGCGCAACACTGTCGATCGCGTAACGCGAACTGCTACTGGTGGCCTCACGCAGCAACTGCCAAAGGTCGTAAATCCGCTTATCAATGCCCGTTGCTGTGGTGGGGTGCAACTGACGCAGTTGCGCCGGATTTTCCCGCATGTCGGCGATGAAGGCGATCCAGGACTGCTCCCGCTCGGACCGTGCGTTTTCGCCTGCCCGCATGGTCTCTGCCAATTCTTCTTCGCTCTTGATTTCTTCCGCCGACTTGATGCGTGGTGTCATCGATTCAACATAGGCCGCTTGCATATCGGCGTCCGTCGCGGCGACGCCGGCAATGCGTGCCTTCAACGCATCGGGCTCGCCAGCCGTGAACCAGAGATTGAGAGCAGCATTGATGGCCAGTTGCCGCTCAGTAGCGCGCGCCCGAGATGCACCGTCGGTCAGAAGCCAGTCAATGTCGTCGAGCACCAGCCCAGGCGGCCAGCCAAGAAACTTCATCTGGAACGAGTGGAGCAACGGGCGTCCCATCAGATTTCTGTGGTTGCCCAGTCGGTCGGCAGCCTGCCAGAAGGCAGCGCGACGGCGCTCCGGCGTTCGATGCAACAGTTCGACCGCATCGGCCGCCTTGTTGATTTGCCGCTGCGTCATGTCCAGACGCCTATCGCCGATACGCAGCGCTGCGTCGATCGCTGCGACTGGCGATACATTGTCTGGCGACAAGTCCAGCAGACGCTGTGCTGCCACCCCGAGCGCCGTAGCGTACTGCTCGTCCCTTGGCGACCTTTCGCCAATACCCACTTGTGGTTCCGCTTCTAGCTGTTCCAAGAGTCCTTCGATCAATCGAGTCAGATCGGCCGCGCTCATCAGCCGCTCGACGAGCTTTGCCCCGTCCCAGTCGAACCTGAAGCCACCGCCCTCGGTGTCACCCAGGTGAATGACCGCCAGGATTGCCAGCAGGTCATCGACGCCGATCAGTTGCGGGAACAAGTCCTCGACGGCTTCCCAGACAAGCGTTGGCGAAATTGATGCGCACTGCAGCTTGATGTAGTCGGCATAGTCCTTGTGTGCGCTTTCATCACCGGCAGCAAGCAGCGCACGACCGGCGGTGATGGCGGTGTAGAGGTCTTGGTATTGGCCGAACGACGCGGCGATGGCCAGATCAGCACAATCTTTGATCTTGCCCAGCCAGATCAGGCGCAGCACGAAACGGCGAATTTCCTCGTGTTCCTTGTCTGTCGCCCAGATGGCACGCAGCGCCGGCGCAATATCCGGCTGAGCAAATCGCGCAAGGCTACTGAGATCCAAGTGTGGCACTTCTTCCCCCCGGCGCATCCGCTCCACCAGCGCCGTTAACAATCTTTGCCGTGTTTCAAGGGAAAGGCTTGCCGGGTCTCCTGCGGTGAACAGCAGAAAGGGCGCGCGGCGCACAACCTCGCTGGCAACGCTTTCGTCCCAGAGAGCAAGCCAGGCCGCCGTTTCCAACATCGAAGGCTTAACCAACTCGACTTCATAGGTTCGTGAAAAAAGCAGATCATGCAGTTTGCGTTGCGGCAGGTTGGCATGCCGCAGCCGCTCCAGCCAACGTGCTGCCAGATAGGCGCGCACCACACCTTCGTTGTCGTTGTGCAATCTGGCGCGGCCGAAGGTTGCCGGGTCGAATGCGGGCCGCGTGAGCAGCTTTATCCGATCTGCGCTGGACCAATCCGGCAGCACGTCGTCGATCTTGGCGACCGTTCCTTCCGTTTCGAGCCTGGCATCGTCATCCGGTATCGCGACGGTCGTCTGCCGTCCAAACACCAGGGCTGCGCCGATCCGTTCCAGGCCATGTTTAGCGCGCTCGGCGTCGAGGCTATCCCGACGACCGCGTTCCGGGTCAGTTTCCTGGAGTCGCTCACGCAGGCCCACTTCGGTCATGACGGTGAAGCTGCCAAGGCGGCCGTGGCTGCGCCAGTAGCGCACGATCCAGTCCAGGTCTAGCGGCCGGCGTGCGTATCCCCATAGGCTCGTCGCCTCAATGGCGGCCATCAGCCCGTCAAGGTTCGGGGCGTCTTTTGCTGCGGCATAAGTCCGCACCTGCTCGGTATCGAGTTGGGCCATCACCACTATCAGGGGCGCTTCGGCTGGCGTCGGTTCTGGGCGCTTTTCGTGACGGAGGATGCGGCGGACCAGCGTTTCAAGTGCGGGGAGAGGTTCGGCGGGGTTGTCATGTGGCAGTGGCAGTTCGTCGTTCAGCCGCCGAGCATCGCGCGCGAATTCCCAATCGGTGTGACGGCCGGACAGAACGATGTGGGCGCGGCTCTCTCCACCGGCAATCCCTTCGGCAATTTGCCGCAGCGCTCTTTCCAGGCGGATATTGTCGAGTTTCGCCTCGTCGATGGAGTCGATGAAAAACCATCCCGGTTCACTGCTGTTGCGCCAGGCATTCAAGCGCTGCCGGTCAGCAAGCCTCAATGCCTTATCGAGCCCGTCGCGGCCAACATCTTGAACAGTCGCGTAGACAGCAAACCTGCCTGCTGCCGTTTGCTGGCATGCTTGCTCGGACAGTTCCTCGGTCTTGCCACTACCGGCCTCAGCAAGGATAACGATGCGGCGCTTTGCAATCAGCTCGGGCCAGCCTAGCAAACCATTCGACACGCCAGCAGCGGTTCGATACCTTGAAAAGGCGAGCGATTCTTTTTTTTCTTGCCATTCGTAAAACTGGCGATTCAGCGGAATGGTGGTCATTTGTAGCGTCGCGTCACGTGGGCCGGGACAATTGGCGTGGTGGGCCGCTCCTGGCCGAGGGTGTGTCAAAACGCAGGTTCGCGCCTCTCGTTCAATAATTCGGCTTTCGAGAATGGCCTACAACGGCTTGGTGGCTTGCCGGGAAGGGGAAAGTGACCCGTCAAAACCTTGAGCTTTTGCGTTTTGACACACCCTCGGCCGAAGCCGGTCGCAGCCACGCGAGCTTGTGTCAAAGTCTATTGTCTTGTGTCGAACTCTATTGCTCGTTCACACCTTCGCTATACGTTCTTCGTTAATCAAGTTCATCGGCTTTTCCTAGATAGGCTCGTTGGGCATCCACATCAGCGCACCGTCGTCCTGATTGCCCGCGATGGTGGTCCACGTCCGACCGTCCTCATCGACAGCGATGCAGCCAGGTTGCCAATGGTTCGGGTTGCGCAGCGTATTGACCCAGCTTTGGACCTCGCCATCAAACAGCACGATCACGCCACCTCGCCCGACGTACCCGTTTTCCTCTCGCCAACGGCGCGCCACTTCGATGAGCGTCATATAAGCTTTTTCCTACTCGCCAGGCTTACGCCAAGGTGCAGTCTTCACAGCGCTATCCGCGAGCGACAACATTTTCTCAATGTCCCGCACCGACTCTCTGGCGTTCGGAGTGACGAACCCATTAAGCCCACTTGGATAGCGGCCGTTGAAGGGCGGAGCATGCAGTGTGTTCAAGCAGACACACCATTGAGGAGGCAAGGTAGAAACTGGAAACCCCGACTTTGCCGTTTCTGACCACAGCGCTTCGAGGTCGTGTCCGAACGGCTTCTTGCGCAACTCTGACGCGTTCCGCCCAACTGTCCAGAGCAGCGCCTTCAGCGCGCCCTCCAACGCCTGAGCAGCGAGTAGCGCGCCGGGCAGGGCTGTCGGCACGTTGCTTTCCGCCAATGCCCCTGCACCTTGCAACAGTTGACGCGCTGTCACCAGGAAGCTCGCGCCGTCCGATGGCGGCACCGAGCGGGCGGCAGCCAACGTCACCGCGGCGCTGCCATGTATCTCAGGAAGATCATTCATGCCGTTATCCCGCGCCGACACAGTCGGCCGTCGTTTTCCGTTGGGACACTGATTGTCCCGTCACTGTGATAGCTCGCCGGCACGCCGGACCGCGCCCTCTTTTCCTATTCATCGTCAGCCGCGTCAGCGTCCACGTATTCCGATTCTTCGCGATACGAGTCATGCACTTCGATATTCGGAGTGCGCTTTAGCTTGCTGTAAGAACCTTGCGCGTTGAGTTGCTGCGCGTTGGAGTCGAAGCGATAGATATGTCGCAGAATCCCTTCGAGTTCACGAATCTCATCCTCACGTACGTTCGGCCAGACAGCGAATATCGAGCACGTATCCCACAGGTGCCGCTTATGAGTTCTGTGCGAGCGCAGTCGGCCTTTCATACCGCTGGCGGACATACCCACATAAACGACGTGCCGGTGCGGCGCGCGCACTTTCTCTGACGCCGCCGTTCGATAGAGAACGTAGATGCCCCTTAACCCTTTGGGGATTGCATCGATTTTGTCGATCGAGACAAGTTCTAGCTTTTGCTGAATGAGGCGAAGCGGTTCGACTCGCTTCGAGCGTGGCCTTGAGCTAGTGTTCATCGCGCTCGCTTTCCGGTTATTCCAGAATCGTTTGCAGACGGGCCAGCGCGTCGTCTACCACTTCGACCGGCGCGCGCTCGATCTTCTTTGCGCCGCGTCCTTCGAGGTCCAGCGTGCGGACCATGTTCACCAGCGCAACGCCCTGCGTTTCAGTACAGGAACCAGACAGCGGCACCGCGAAACCTGCGAAACGGGCGAATTCGCCGCCCTGCGTGATCGGCGCAACCAGGGCGACGCCCAGCGCGTTGAACGCGGCAGGCGACAGCACCAGCGCGGGACGAAAATCGCCCTGCTGTTCGCGGCCCGCCCTTGGGTTCAGTTTCACGCGCACGATATCGCCCCGGTCAAACCTGATGCGTTTCACCATGCTTCACGTCCGATCGGCACGAGGCTGTTCCACGGGGCCAGATCAACGGGCATTGGCGCTTGCGGGTCGCATTGGGCGACCAGTTCATCGAGCGCGTACTTGTGACGCGCGGGTTTGAGCATCACGCCGTCCGGGCGCACATCCACCGTGAGCTTGTCGCCTAAGGCGACTTTGAGTTGATCAAGTAGCGCGGTCGGCAGGCGCACGGCTGCGCTGTTGCCCCATTTCTGAATAGACAGTTCCATTGCATAGCCTCCTTGATGTGTATCCATTGTAGATACAACAGACACGGAATGCAAGAATTTGTATCTACATAGTAGCTACTCAAAAGTCGGCGGCGCATCCCGTTTTACGACCACGCGACCGGTTTCTTTAATTGCCGTGTTCCGAGTAGGACGCAAGTGGGCGACAGAACCCTCCCAAGTGCGGAAAAGACCGCGCACCCGCAGCAGGCACGGCCTATGCTGAAGCGAATCCGCACCCTGGAGAAAACCACATGGACAAGACCTTCGCGCAAACCATGGCCGATTTGCGCATGCTGCTGCGCGACCACCCTCCGCTCCCCACCACGGATGTCACCGATGGCGCAGCCGTCTATGTCGATCACGGCACATTATGGGGAGTGTTCCTGTCGGCCGACGAGCCGGACGGTTTGGACGCGCCGTTTGTGGTCGATGCGTGGTTCACGGGGCACGTGGCCGAGAATCTCGCAGACTGGTTTAACGCACCCCGCTTCACGTACCGCCCCGCGCTCGCACAGTGGGTGCTCGATGCGCCGCCTGTGGAGGCGGCGGACTGAAGCGACGGGGAGTTGATGGTCGGATAACCCGTTGAAGCTGATTCGCGGGCACCGCTGCGGCGGCGGTCCCATAAAATAGCCAAAACAACCGGAGACCGTCATGTGCACCAACTACCGGCCGACGAGCCGCGAGCAGTTCGCCGGATTCTCAGACTTCCTGGAACCGCTATTCGAGTATCCGGCAGAAACATACAAGGACTACCTTGCACCAATCCTGCGACTCGATAACGGGACGCCGAGTACCGACGGCGCGACATTCGCGATGGTGCCGCGCAGACGCATTCCGCCCGGAGTGAAGGTGTTCGACACCATGAACGCGCGGGCGGAAACCGTCGACGAAAAGCGCAGCTATAGCGGCGCCTGGAAGCGCCAGCAACTCTGTCTGATCCCTTGCGAATGCGTGTTCGAGCCGAGCTACGAAACCGGAAAGCCCGTGCGCTGGCGAATCGAAATGGCGTCGCGTCGGCCCTTCGCGATTGCGGGCCTGTGGCGCGCTTGGGAGGATCCGGATGGTATTTCCTTGTCCATGACGATGCTGACGGTCAACGCGGACGGCCACCCCCTGATGAAGCGGTTCCACCGACCCGGAGACGAGAAGCGGTCGGTCGTCA
This sequence comes from Paraburkholderia gardini, assembly GCF_907164545.1. Taxonomy (NCBI): domain Bacteria; kingdom Pseudomonadati; phylum Pseudomonadota; class Betaproteobacteria; order Burkholderiales; family Burkholderiaceae; genus Paraburkholderia; species Paraburkholderia gardini. Next base: position 8,668 of record NZ_CAJQZB010000051.1, read on the forward strand.
TCATCCGGCCGGAGGATTACCTGGGCTGGCTTGGCAGCAAGAGCGCTGACGAAGCGCGGTCGTTTCTCAAACTGTATCCGGCCGACGAGATGTTCGCGGAAGCCGCGCCGAAGCCACCGCGCTCAAAGCCGACAGACGGCAGCCAGGGCGCTCTCCTCACCTAGAACATCCTCTGGTACTGACTTCAATGCAACTGCCACGACGCGCCGAGGCGAGTTGCGGTCAAGCCACGTAGCGGTGACGGTGTTGCTTTTACTCGATTCTCGATACCGCCATCGTTTCGCCATAAGCCGAAGTAGTTCGGCCAATTCGTCCGGACAGATCGTCATTCGTTTGCGACCCTGAACCGACCTTCGGCTTCCCCGAAAACGGCCGCCCAAGCTAGCCGGCGGGTGATCCGACCCGGAACGGCTGATTAATTCACGCCGTTATCCTGGATTCGCTGGAGGCTACAGCGCGCTAGTCCTTCGTGTTTTCCGCGCTGATAGAGCCGTGACGCACTCTTCTTATTGGTCTTGTCGCGTATCGAAGCAATTGAAGTGACCGCCGGCCCACACGGCGCAAATGCGGTGATGCCAACGGTCCCAAACCATCGGAATTGAGCCAGTAGAAGGCATCGGTTCAAACCTGAACATCCATGCGACAAGGAGCACGGCCAGAAGGACAAGGACGACGCTCGCGCGCAAGTTGTTCATGTACTAGTCCCTTTTTGTCGCAATGGACGACGGTTTTTGGCTATGCAGTCTGCCAACCTTCTCCGTATAGTCGGCAACTTCCCGATAATTACAGAAGCCCGCGAAGTCCTTCGCCAACATCGTCAGAAGCGCGCGGTCCCCTGTTCCCTGCCGCATCATGCTGCGCGCATCGTCGTCGCCGGCCTGCGCTCCGGCCCTGAACACGTCGCTCGCAAGTGTTTCGTTGTCCAGCAGCCCGCAAAAAAACTCAACCCGCGTTGGAAACAGCGTCCCGATCGAGAAAACGGTCGCACCGAGAGGCACCGTGGCGTCCTTGACGCCGATGTTGGCGGCGATACACGAAGCCTTGCCGAACAGGTAGCCGACGAGTTTCTTGCTCACAAATGATGGTAGCGACGCGTAGTCAAGTTCAGCAAAAGATAGTGTAAGCGCCGTTGGTGGAGACACTATCTCCGCGACCATTCTCGCCTGCCGCACATGCTCCGGCTCCCCAAACCTTTTCACCTTGTTGATCAGTTTCCTCAGCATCGCGCCGCGCCTCCGCCAATGTCAGGTCGGTAATGAGCCACAGCAGCGAGGCTGCCGCATATGAACGCCGAATAGTATCTCGAACTTTACCGATTTCAATCGAGACGCGCCGGATGGCTGGTTTCTACAGGATTCTGTTGAAAAATTCGAAGGGCCGACGAGGCCCGCCAATCCCGTTTGCGAATCCCATGTCTCGCGTGTTGCGCCGATGGCCTTCGGATGCGTGTTGTGGGCCCGAGGCGCGATTTCTTGTTCGGGTGGTCGCCGCGGGACGCAAAACATACAGTCAAGGGCTCATAAAGCGAAAATCGCCCGCGCGAGCCTCCCGATTCCGAGTTTTTCAACAGAATCTACGGCGAAGCGGTCACTAAGGCGACTCCGTCGTCGGAACTACGAACGGCTCTTCATGGCCGTACAGAGCCCGACGGCGGCCGTCTCAGGACGACCCCAAGCGGTCTTTTGAACCGTCATTGGCACGACGACCGTTTCCAATGGATAGTGTTGAAAAAGTCGTGCTTTGGCTCGTGAGGATGGTTTGAGATCGACGTTTATCCAGCAGAGGACGTCAACGAAGATGCTAATTTGATCGGAGCAACGGCCCCCTCGCTCCTTATGCAGCAGCAATCTTGCTTCTGGTACTTCTTGGCGTAAGCCACTTCGCCATTCGTCGCAGATTTTGTGCGGTTGCGGCGAGCAGGAACTCATCGTGTGCTCCCGTTAGTCCACGCAGTCGCAAGCGATCCAGCTTCAGGATGCGTTTGAGGTGAGCGAAGAGCATTTCCACCTTCTTTCGCTCACGGCGAGATTGTATGTATTCAGGCGTTGTCGCAATGCGTCTGGCCTCGTCACGCGCGGCTTCATGGATGCTGCGAGCGATCTTGCGGAATGGTGTATTCGGACAGCAGCGATCCTTCATCGAACAGCTCTCGCAGTCGAATTGGCTTGCCCTGTAGATAATCGTGTCAGCCTTCGTGACGCGCGAGCGCGGATTCGTGAATTTGCGCCGGTCACTGCGTAGTGCGTGTCCTGCAGGGCAGAGATATTCATTGGCCTGCTCATCCCACTTGAACTCGCTGCTGGACAATGTATCGTCCTTGCGCGTCGTTTTATCCCAGACCGGAACATGCGGTGCAATCTCCTTCTGACCGATCAGCCAGGCAAGCATTGCTGCTGATCCATATGCGGTGTCGCCCGCAAGACGTCGAGGTTTGAGATCATGCCACCGCTCGACGCGGTCAATCATCGTCCTGGTTGACTCCACCTCATGCGACCGGTTCGAGGGCGTTGCCTCGACGTCCACGATGATCCCTGCCTGCAGGTCAATCAGATAATTCGTCGAGTAGGCAAAGAACGCCGGGCCACCCTTGGCGGCCGTCCAGCTCGCGGCGGGATCAGTCAGGGATATCTTCTTTGGAGGTGTCGATGTCTCTGCCTCCGCGACCTCATCGGAGCCTGCCGGATTCGCTTCCTCCAATGCCTTGAGATATTCCCGCACTGCGCGGCTTTGGCCCTTGACGCAACCCCAATCGATCGGCTCAGTACCCGGAACACCGCGTGCAGGGCTCGCGTCGGCCCTGATGATACTTGCATCAATCGCGAACCCTTCGCCTGCTACAAGCCCCTCAGACATGCAGCGACCAAGGACTGTCTCGAACACATGGCGTAACACATCGCTATCGCGGAAGCGACCGTGGCGGTTCTTGGAGAATGTCGAGTGTTCGGGTACGGTGTCTTCCAGACCCAGGCGGCAGAACCATCGATATGCAAGGTTCAGATGGACCTCTTCGCATAGCCTGCGCTCGGATCGGATGCCGAAACAGTAGCCCACAATCAACATGCGGATCATGAGCTCTGGATCAATCGATGGTCGGCCCATCGGGCTATAGAACGGCGCGAGATGCTGGCGTAGATCGCTCAGATCCAGGTAGCGATCGATACCTCGCAACAGGTGCTGGCGAGGGACGTGATCATCGAGGTTGAACAGGTAGAAGAGTTTGTCCTGTCCGCTGCCCAGTTGACCCATCATGACGAATCACTCCCGTCGATCGATGTCTTCCAGGATAAGCGACGCTGCATTCATCGCCTGAACGGGCCGACGCAAGTCGATCGGTGTCGCCTATCGGTTGACGAACAGCCATTCACGACGGCTCAGTCCAGCGACCGCTCAGGGTCGGCAAGCGCCGTCCCCGGAAATCCACGAAGAACCAAACAAAAACCCACGGTTTCGGAGAACGCGTGGGCCTGTGTCAGGGACGAAAAATAGAAATATTTCACGCCGCAAGAGGCAATCGGAACTGATCGCCTGCTGCAGGCTTCGCACGACGGTGCGCGTTTTGCATTCAGCGCGTCATTTCACCCGACTGATGCGCCATCGAGTTGGAGATTCTGCTCTGTCGTGCCTTCACGCGTGCACCGAAGGCGAAGGCCATTGAATCGGCCGACGCTATCCAATCGTACATCTTGAGTCGGTCCAGACATGCACCCTTCACCCCGAAGGTGTGAAGCCGCGCGCCCGCAGGAAGATGCCCTTCGAGACCCGCGAGGATCGCGTAGAGACCGTGCTCTGGATCTGTGAGATTCCTCCGGCAAACTGACCCGAGGCCAATGAGCGCCGGCGGCGCTAACCACGGTTGCCATCGCTCCCACACTTCCATCATGAGATCGAGGCTGCGTCTGTAATCGGACACCCGCCAGCCCTGCAAAACAGGCACGGGAATTCGCACCATATTTCGCACGACATCGGCGCTGCAATCCTTCGCGAGTTCGTTTTGCCAGGCGTAGACCACGCGTAGCATCCCCTCCAGAAGCGTCGCAGTGGCATCGACCCGAAAATCGATAGTCGCCTGATCTCGAGCTATATCCGGCTCGCAACAAAGATCAGGTTGTGCGAACCAAGAAGCCCCGGACAACGAGGCCAGTTCAAGATACTGTTGATAAGTCCACGGGTAGATATTGGCCATTCCTGGCTGTCGCCCTCGCGATTGAAAAAGCTTCGTGGCAACATACCCGGCGCTGTCCAGTGCGAAGTCGAGCTCGGTCAGATTCGTCGCCTCGGGGATTCGAAAACGCCCACGAGATGCGTCCCAGAATGCATTGGCCGACACCATCGCTGCGTACCCTTCGTTGAAGGCATGGAACGCGAGCTTTCCTCCGGTGTGGGGAATGCCAACACGCATCAGCAGACCGCCATCCAGTTCCGCGTTACGTTGGTGAATCGGCATACCCGCGCCATGCAGCAAGGATTCGGTGAGGTTCATTGATTGCTCCGTGTGAAGCGGAGCAGCCCCCTTGCGGGGGTTGCCCACAAGGGTTGAGTGAGGTTTCTATCGCCCGAACTGAGACTCGAGGTCGGCCGCGTCGATAGACACGACTGTGCCGCGACGCGTGCAGGCGCGAACGAGACCGCGGCGAGCCGCTTCCCTGAAGGCACGATTGATCGTGTTCACGTGAAAACCGAGATCATCGGCAATCACACGCTGGGAAGGCAGTTTGTCGCCGAGCTGGAATACGCCGAAGAGAATCGCTTGCTCGATCTGCGAAGCGATGGCCAGATACACGCGGCCGCGAATGGTCGCAAAATCCGGACGCCAACCGGTGCCGGATTCGAGCGAACGTGCAGACTGACACGTCGTCGCGATTTGAGAATTGTTCATCGATACCTCTATTAAAAATGCGCCGTCGAAGCGGCTAAATCGTCTACCCGCACGACCCGGCGTTTCGCCGGCTGTAGTGCGGAATGAAGGGAATGGGCGCAATCGAAGCGCCCGAAGAATGAGATCCACTATCTCGACGGAGCCCGCTTTGGGCCCGTCTCGACTTTCACGGCGCAGCGTATGACTGCCCCTGTGCCGATACCGTGTTCCAGTTTGAGAGATACGCGGCCGCGATAGCCGCGTTACCGCTGATTACCAAGGCGTTCTCCGAGTTACGCGTCGCCATCTGGGTATAGTTGTAGCTACCCGTCTCGACGATCATCCGGTCAACTACCAGAAACTTCGAGTGCTGGATCGGAAACACGCGAACGGTCCGCACGGGCACGCCCGCATACGCGAGCGAGCCGAGCGCCGCACGAGCGCGGCCGGAACGGTCTTCCTCGATGTTGCTGCGATAGTCGACCGTTACTTCCACGTCAACGCCACGTCGCTTCGCGAGAACCAGCGCATGTACCACTGCAGGAGCAGTGAAGTCATACGCCATGACCCGGATCGAGCGCTGTGCGCTGTCGATCGTGTGCAGCACCAGCCGTTCAGCGCCCCCGTCAGGTGAAAACGCCACTTCGACGTTCGCTGTTTGACTGGCCGCGGCCGGCTGTGTCAGTAGCAGGCAACCTACCGCGACGAGACAGGCGGCGACCGTCGCCGCGATGATTTGCTTGTTCATAAAAGGCCCCAGGAATGTATACCGTCGAAGCCCCGCTTCTTTCGACGACGGGGCCACGGCGAATGGTTGGGAACGTCAGGTACAGGTCTTCGGATGCGACGCCGGAAACACGATGACGCGACCGTCGTCGCAGAGAACGAAGTCGCCCGCTTCCCGTTTGGGCTCGTGGACAACGATCGTCGACCTGTGCGGCGGCTCAGCCACCTGAGTCTGGGTCGAGCACGCGCAAAGCGAAGAAGTACCGGCAGCTGCAATCAGCAGCATGAGAAAGTTGGACATGGTTTTGAACTGGAAAGAGGTTGAGCGCCCCGCAAGGCGCAACGATTAGAAGAAATTGAGTCGGGCGATGACCGCCCCCGAAGGGACGGTTCACACGCGACAAGCAAGAACGCCTGATGCTCAGGCTGCGAGCGCTTCGACGTCGATCACTGCATCGGCTTCCGAAATCAGGTCAGGTGTCTGCGAGATGAAGAACTCCCGCTCGTACCCACCCTGGCGCAATACCTCGCGCTTCATCCGCATGAACTGAAGCTTTCGCTTCGGATCGAGCGGACCGTCGGACTCGTCGCTGAAGAGCGTCTGATACGGCTGGCCCGCATTGCGCGCGAGATACAACGCGATGCCCCGCGTCAGACACTCGTTGATCCAGACCTTCTGGCCACCCGACATCACCGAGACTGACTTGGTGCTGTCGTGTTCAGCGTCGTGAACGAGGATCTCGAAGCCCTCGCGCAGCTCGCCGTTTGCCAGTTCACGTTGCGTCTGAATCTCGACCGTAAAGCGCATCCCGTAGCACGCAAGCAGCAGGTCGTTGACCGTCTGCGTGAGCGCCGGGCCGGCATCGTCGATGGTCAGGGCAATCACACCTTCATTGCCGAGTCCTTTCGCGAGCAGCTTCCAGCGAGCGATCTCGTCAGAGATACGGTCGGCGCGAGACTGCGTTGCATCGAAACCGGTCAACTCTTTCGCGATCGCGTCACGTTCGGCTTCACGCGTGGCCTGAGAGCGGATCAGTGATTCGATCTGTGCCTCAAGTCGTACGATCGCCTCGCGGTTCGCAGTCAACTGCCGGTCGATGTCGCCAATTGCTGCGGTGACATCGACAGCGGCCAGCCTCGATGCTTCGGCCTCGACTTCACGCAACAGACCCGTGAGTCGAACTGTCTCGGCTTCACGACGGGTTCGACTGTCGGTCTCCTCCACTTTGAGGGTTCCGAGATCTGCCCGCGCCGCGACAACCCCTTCCGTCGCTGCATCGAGCAGTGGCTTCCGGGCCGCGAGGTTCGTTGCCTTGTCCAGATCCTTTCGCGCGGCCGCCAACGCGTCGTTGATGGCTTGCAGTTCGATTCGCCGTGTCGCAAGTTGTTGAACCTGCGGCGTCAGCTGATCGGCCTGCTCGCGAAACCTGCGGAAATTCGCACGAAGCGTCTCGATCGACACACGTTGTTCAGCCGCCTTCGCGGATGCTTCACGTGCCTGAGCAAGAAGCGGACAGCGAGCGTGCATCTCATGGCCGGCGCAGGGAACTGCGTCGACCACCGATGCCTGCTCCTGCAACGTCTTGAGTAGCGCGGCCTTCGACACACCCTCCGACTCCAGACCTTTGAGGCTCGAAGCCGCAGAGGTGAGCGAAAGCTGCTTCGCTTCGAGCTCAGTGATGACAACCTGCAACGGTGCAATCCGCGATTCCTCGCGACCGATCCGTAGCTGTGCGTCATCGCGTAACGCCGCGGCGCCGAGAATCGCGTCGCGCTGGCCAAGTGTCGTTTCGTGACCTGCAATCATCTGCAGAAGCCCCTTGCGACGTTGTTCAACGCGTTGAACGGCAGCCGTCCCTTCGTTGGCGATCGACTGCAACGAGGTGGATAACTCCGTTCGACGTGTAGCCAGTTCCCGCAGGCGCGTTTCGACGCCAGCGTTCTCTGTCTGCCTGGCCACGAGCGATGCCCGTTGCTGGTCCAGACTGACGGCAGCGATCTGCAGGGTGTCCCGATCCTTCCGGGCCGTAATGAGCGCATTGCCGTCGGCGACGATAGAGAGGTTTGCCTGCGCGAGACGCTCGCGTTTCCCGGTGAGTGCAACGAGTTCCTGTTGCACGCCATCGAGTGCGCGACCGAGCAGCTTCGCCACGTCAGCGGCTTTCGCCGACAACGCGCGGAGACTGTCGATTTTCAGCAACTCCGCAAGCAGCCCCTTGATCTCGCTTGCGCCGTAAGACGCGAGCGGACGACGGTTTTGTGCGGAAAACACGCTGGTGAAAAACGATTCGAGCGAGCCGCAGATCGATTCAACGCAGTGATCGTACGTTTCGGCTTTTCCATCTGCCTTCGTGCCATCCGGAAGTGAAACCGGTTGCCACGTCGCATCGTCCGCAAGGTAGGAAAGGAAGTACTCAGCCTTGCCCGTCTTGCCCGGTTTGCGAAACGCGAATGACGAGCGATACCGCGTGCCGCAATGCTCCCATTCGAATTCCTTCAACGCCTGGGCGCCACAGATGTGGTCCCAGTAGGAAAAGGCATCGACCGAGAGCTTCGCCGCACGTGAGGGCATGATCCGGTACGGATGGAGGTTGTCCATGATGGTGGACTTCCCCGCCCCGTTCGGGCCCGTCAGTGCAATCAAACCAGTCGGGAGCGACTCGAGATCGAGCGTCAGGCTGTCGCGCTTCATCCCGTCCCGTACACCGAAAAAGCCTTCGAGAAAGAGTTTTAGCGGGCGCATGACATGCCCTCCGGAACCGGCGAGTCGTACAGATAGTCCGACGGCAGCCACGGGATATCGTCGTCGTTGGGAAACGATGACGCGATCACGGGATCTGCCTTCGCGGGCGCGACCGGTTTCGCAAGCGAGCCGTCGATACCCTTCTCAACATCTGCACAGACCCTCGCGAAGTTCGCGGCGGCCTGATTGAGCAAGGTGTCCCATCCGTTGAAACCGGTCAGGACTCGCAGTTCACGGTCGGACCACTGATTCGCATAGCCTGTGTTGAACGACCACAGCAGGTTCTGCATTTCAACGTCCGGCACGACGACCACCTCGGGTGTATCGGAATCGGTCGAATCCGCCAGCACGAGACAGCTATCGCGTTGCGCGATGACGGCGCCACGATCGGGGCCGAACGGTTGATGAAAGATGCCAGGGGTGAACTCCGCGTGCTTCACGAGATCCTGCTGAAGCACGCGGGCGCAAGACGTGGCGTTGTAGTGACGGACCCAGCTGGATCCGGCGGGATAAAGTCCGAACATGGTCACACTCCAGAAAATTGGGCGAAGTGCGTCCCTGGAAGGGATTTCTCCCCGCCAGGGTCAAAAGAAAATGGATGCTGCAAACTGCTATCGATGCGTCGTTAGACGCGGGTGAAACCTTGTTTCGATAGCCTCGCGGGCTATCGGAACACGGCTGTGTCTGCGCGGGAGCGCCTTATTGGCCACTCCCGCGAACTGGCGGCATCAAGCCGCAAAGAGGTCATCTGTCAGCCACGCGAGCGTGTCCGGTTGTGAGGTTTCCGATGAGGACGGCAGCGCCGGCACCGCATCAGGGGCCACGACTACCGGAGCAACATTCGCAACGGACGACAGAACGGGGCGAGATGCAGGCAACGCGTCGATGCGGGCAAGAATCCCCGCGACAATCGACTCTGCATCCCCGGCGTCAAGCTGATGTAACCGTTCGATGACCGGCTCACGCTCAACCTGGGTGAATTCACACCAGCGCGCGAGCTTCCCTTCGATGGTGGTTTCCAGGCTGATGCCCTGTGCGCGGCTGCGTACCACCGGCAGCACGCGCGCCTCGACCTTCAGGCCTGCGGCACCGGCAAAGAGCGCCGCGATCGCGTCGCGGTCCACCGCCTGGCGATGCTCCTCGTCGATCTGCCAGCGAACGCGCACGAACTTGTCGCTCGCGTTCGCCGCGATCTCTGCGAGCTTTTCCATATCGGGAGGCCCGTCGAACTCGACGCAGAGCATCTGTCGGGACGGGGTCGGTATCAGCAGTGAATCCGCGTCGTCCCGCCACACACCCCAGAGCAGGTAGCCCTTATCGCCTTCTTCGCCATAGTGGAACCGGCCAATCGAGCCAGGATACCCAACACGTCGGCCGCCACGATCCCAGTGCTGCGCCTTGTGAATGTGACCCAGCAGGAACGCACTGCACTCGGCGTCAAACAACGCACCCAGCGAGAATTCATGATCGAATCCTGCCATCGTGACGCCGTGCTCGGTCGTGCAACCATTGACCGTGCCGTGGGAGACACCAATCGTCGAAATCCCGGCCACCCTCAGCTCGCGATTCACCTGACCGGCCGCGACCAGATACGCGGCCAGGACATCTCCGAGTTCCGTCCCCGCAGCGAGCGCGCCAACGCTTGCCGCGAGTTGTCCCTTGTTGACCGTCGGAAGACAGGTGAACACGGCCTGCGGTCGCAGCCCAATCACATCGCGAAGCTCGTCCAGTGAAAACACCGGGCCGCAAGAGGCGTGGAACTGCCCGTCGACCAGCGCAACCTGTGACACCCGATCTGCGATAAACACGGGGTAAGTGCCGCCCATGAGCGCGAAGTTATCGAGCGTGCCCGGAGGCTCGTGCGAAAGGGTGCCCTGCAGCATCAGCACGGGCATCGCGTCCGCGAGCCTGTGCACCTGTGTCGCCAGCGCGTGAAGCGCCGGAGCATGCGCATCGAGCCGGTGATCCGTCGAGTCGCCCGAGATAACGGCGACCTCGGCACGCCGCTCGATCGCGTTTCCAACCGCAAAGCTGAAGCAGCGGCCGGACTCGGCCAGATTGTCCGGCGAGTAATGCAGGTCAGAAAAGTGTGCGACTTTCAAATTCGCCTCCCAAAAGCAAAAAGGCCGCCCGCAGGCAGCCTCAGTGGTTGAACGCCGAAACGCAGCGTTAGAAAAGGTAGTTACGACAACGCGTCTCGAACCCTCGTCAGCGCGACGCCGAGAAGATTGAGACCGCGCCATGCGCGCGGATCGCCGATGCGTGCATCGGGAGCCTCCGGTTGGGGGATCACAAAAATGACAGCCGAAATCCGTTACGCGGGATCGATCTTTTCGATCGTCGCTTCCTGAATATCGGTACCCGCCGGCGGAGCATCGGGGTCCAGCAGTGTCGCGAGACAGGCTGGCACATCGATACCGTCTCCGAGCATGAGCAATTTCAGCGCGTCGTCTCTGCTTAACAGAGATCCCGGCTCCGTTGCATGTCGGAAAGCAGCGTCGAACAGCGTCTGTTCGTCAAACACGCGTATATCGAGCGACACGCGAAAGCATTTCGCATCAGGCATATAAATTCTCTCGTAAATGGAATGGCCGCCGGGGCGGACTGTTTCGATGCGCGGATGCGCGGTCGAAAGCACTTGAGCAAGGTGTCTTGCTGAAATGTTCTCGATGTCGGGAAAGGAAAAGCCAGCCCCGGAGGGCTGGCAGAAAGGGTTTGAGGACTTGTCAGAACTGCATCAACCGTAAAGCGCTGCCATTTTCGCGTTCTCGATTTCCTGGTCGAGAGGCGCGCGGTCAGTCAGCGCTTTCGTCAGCTGCTCGTTCATGCGGTCAACATCTGGCGTGCGATCTATCCACCCACGCCCAAAGGTCGCGTGCGCATAGATCCGGAAATCGTGCTTCCGGTTTTCCGCACTCAGACCGAGGCGTTGAAGCAGGTCCTGCATCCGGCGCAGCTTGTCCTCGTGCGACTCGGCACCGGGAAGGTGTTCGGTCGCGCCAGGTTCGGGCTCGTCTGCAGAAGCACCCGCCGCATGGGACTGGGAAGTCTGCAACGTCCCGACTTCGATCGTCGACGCAGCCGGCGTCTGCCCAGCGGGCGCGCCCGCACCGACGTCTGATCCGGCAGCATGCCGCGTTGCTTCCCCTGCGTGCAGAGGATGAACGTTCCCCCCTGCTTCGATCAACGCGACCGCGTCAGTAGCGGCGTCCAACGCAGGCGCCGAATCCTCCGCACCGTCGAGCAGCGCGCCGATATCGATATCGGCGTCGAGGACCGTCAGCATCTGCTTCGCGCGCACTGCGTCACCTTGGTCATTGATGCGGGTGATATCGAACTCACGCTTTGTGATCCAGAAGCGCGTTCCCGTCAGCTTTCCGCGTGCAAGCAGCACGGTCTGCATGGCCGAGTAGGCTTTCTGAAGCACGTAGATGGAGTTCGTCGGCAGCTCGATAAGGCCGAGTCCCTTTATGTCAGGGATGGCGAAGATGAAGCTCGCCGACAGATTGCATTGGCGGGCCTGATACTGCGGACACTGCTCGGGATCACAGATGCCATCGGGAATGGCATCGTCCTGCCTGAAGATCACGTCGCGCCCGCCGAAGCTGCGTGCCGCCCGTTGTGCGCGGGGGTCGCGTTCGACCTTTGCGTACGTCTTGCAATACCGCATGCCGTCCGAACCGTATTCCGAGAAATATTTACGTCCGGTAGTTCCCCACGCCGCCATCTGGTTGGGCAGGTTCGCCATCCAGTCGTTGAACGCAAACAGCACCGGAAAGCGGTACAGCTTCAGTCCATTACCGTGATCTTCACCGTACAACCGGAGAATTTCGTCGGCAACGTCAGGGTTGGTGAAGTCCGAGCGCCGGCACGTGAAATACGGCACGTTCTTTGGAGCCAGGGCATTACGGACGCGGCATTTCGATTCGATCACTTTCGCGATCGTGTCGAACGAGTCCCCGGCGGCGACCATCTCGCGGTAGATCTCGACGGCTTGCGCGTTCGCTCGCGCGGACGACGTAAGTGCCTTGATGCCGGGACGAATCCGGCCGATGGTTGGCGGGCGCATCGCCCTTTCCTCGACCAGGCTACGCGCGGGAAGCGCGGCCAGCGTTGCAACAGCATTCATGATGGTTTCCTCGCGAGAATGAAGATCGCTGACGTGCGCATCCGGCTGGCTGACTGATCCAGATCGGTTGCGGCCTCGTTTCCGCGGCTGTCGGCGACGTGTGAAATGAAAATGCGGCGCTCCGGATCGCTCAACATCGCGACCTTCGCTACCTCGCACCGCTCGCGCCACAGTGGCGAAGCGGTATCTGCAGATGCGCGTTCCTCGTCGATCGTGCTGCTGATCGTTAAGGCGATACGTGCGTTCAGGCGGTCTGGAAGCATGCAAACCTCCGGTACAGGACAGAGAACAACAGGCGAAAAAAAAGCGCGCTCCCCGGTCAGAGGAACGCGCTTCGGGATTCGGTGTGAATGACCCGGGCGCCATATCCCTTCTGGGGATATGGCGCTCAGGGAGCCGTGAGGCTCATAGTCGGAGACGTTAGGTCGTCTCCGCGCAGCATGGTCACGCTGCGCTACAGCCCATTATCGGAAAATACATTCCGCCGCAGGTTCACGGTTCAGCCTACTTCGATCGTTCTACCCAGATGGGCTCTGGAGAGAGAACACCCGATATCCGGGTCCGAACGATGTCGCGGCGCAAATGCATGCGGCCGGCAACGAGTTTCATGGCTGAAAGATGGGGAGCGCGGGCGAGGCGCTCATCAAAAGAATGATTCCACACCAGTTGCCAACTGGCCGGAGCATGCTCAGGAGCACGGCTTGAGGACAGAAGATGGACTCCGGGCTACAGAGTCGAGGTCGATGCGTCGGTGACGCAGGAATTAGATTCAGTATTGCGGAAAAAGCGCGTCTGCCTTTCCCGAAAGATAACGAAATCAGCGCAGCTTTTGCCCGATACGGTGTGTGCGGTTTCACACACAATGGCCGGTGAGAGAGACCACCCGATAAAATCCTATGGCCGCAGTTCTAGAACTTCCGCCCGATCCTGAACGGCCGGAAAAACCAGCGTTATCCGTTACGTCAGCGAGCGGCCTCAAGCCAATCGAACGGCTCACGAGCGACTCGCGAATCGATCGCATCGTTCCCGAGTCCGACACGCTCACCGTGCTGCAGTACAGCTCGCAGTTCGCGCGAAATTTCATTCGCTCTGACTACAACTTCTGTGCGGCCAAGATCGCGGTGGCGCGCGGCGGAAAACTGCATGCGCTCGACACGGCGGTGCGTGAAGCGTCGGAGTGGCTCAAAAAGTCGATCGACTGGGTTGCGAAACACAACGCGCGTTCGATCGAGCTTCCCCATGAAGCCATCGAACTGAAGATCACGCGGCCACTTGCGGGTGCGCTGGTGCGCTGTCTGACGCAGTTTGACCGCCTGTTCGTGGCGACGCTCGAAGCGGTTCTGGCCGAGAAAATTCAATCGACTGACCGCGCCAACATCCTCGCCAACGCCGAACGGCGTATCCGGCACATCGCCCAGGTCTGCATTCCCGACAACGATCAGTACGACTTCGACGGCACCCGCCGCGACCAGTAGACGATCGGTTTTACCGCTCTCAACACTCCCCGCGCATTGACATTTGCGCCGGTTGGATACGCTCGACCTGTCAACTTGAAGAGGCAGATATGGATATACGACAAATTCAGGCGCTCCACGCACAATACTCGTCCCAACCTGTCATGATCGACCTTGCGGGCCATTCCGCAGCAATGCCGGCGCTGCCCGCGCCGGACACGCGTTCCGGCCAGAGGTGGCACAGCTTCACGCCCACTTTCCGACTGCGTCAGGTGGGCAAGCCACTCGCAATTTTCTTAGCAATTGCCGCGCTCGCAGGGGGAGGCGGCATGAGCGTCGCCAAACTCTGGAAGACGATGCACAGCCATCTGTCCACGCAAGCGACTCCGCCTGTCCCACCAGCGGCATCGCAGGTTCATGCCATTCCTCGCGGCGATATGCCGATAAACGTCGCACCACCCCGCCCACTCACGTCGGCGGATCTGGGCGACGAAAAGCCCGCGCCCACGTCTGCTCTCGCGAACGTCGATGCGCAGGCGCTGGCAACGGCAGCCGCACCTGCCGCGAGACCCGCTGTCCGCGCATCGGATCCCGCGCCCGACCCAGCGATCGTGCGTGCTGCCGCCTCGCCAATTCGCGCGCAGAATCCCGTGCCTGTGGCGCAACCGGCCGCCGCACAATCGACGGTAGGTCAGACGGCCCAACCTGTCGTTTCCCAGCCGGCGGCACAGGCACCGCATGCGGAGCGGGCCCCGACACAACCCTCCGCGCCGGACGCCGCGTCCGCTGTCGAAGCGCCGGCCAGGCCAGCGCCGCGGGCGATCCATCACGTGACGGCCCACCACCCGGCGAAGTCGGAAGATCCGGCATCGGCTCAGCCCGTTACGCAGCCGACCACTTCTAACGCCAACCCTGGGCCCGCGACCAAAGCCGGCTCGAAGGGCGGCGACGTTCAACTTTTCTGAGACCACACGTCATGAAATCTCAAGCCCCTAACGTCACCCTCCTGTCGCCCGGCCTGACCATCCACGGCGACGTAATTCTCGATCACGGATTGAGCACCTTCGGCATCATCAGCGGCAGCCTCATCTCGAATGACGGACTTCTCCACGTCGGCCTCGGAGGCATGATCAAGGGACAGGTAGAAGGCGAGCACGTGCGCATCGACGGCACCGTCGAAGGCGATGTTCGCGCGCGCGGCATTCTCGAAATCAACGGTCGTGTGAAGGGGAATGTCTTTTACTGCGGCACGATCCGGCTCGGCCCGCGTGCGTCGCTCGAAGGACAGATCTCGCGGGTTGCACGTGAACTCACCATCGAGAACGGCGCGTCCAATGTCCAGCATCTGGCCCGCACGACCAGCGCCGGCTGATCCACAACCACAATAATTCAACGAGGAAACAGAAAACATGAAACGTCGTTACGGCGCTTTGGGCGCGATGGCTTTCACTGTGGCAATTGCAGCGCATGCACAGGCGGCAACGAAGGCTCAGGAACTGGACGTCGCGTGGTTCAAGGACGGTCATCAGATCGTTGCTGCCCGTCAGGTGATCAACAGCGACGAAATCGGCCCGAATCCTTTGCTCTACTCGAGTGGCGAACAGGTCCCGTCTGCGAGATGCATTGGAGGCGGTAATAACGTCAAACTGAAGGGCGAGTTGGTGTTTGTCGGGCGCTCGCTTTTCGTCCAGCCGGTAGCAGTTCATGGCGACAAGGCCCGACTTTTAGTGTCCGCGATGGACACAACGTCCGACGGCACGCGCCAGACAGGTCCGGCAGACTGCCGGTCCCTGGTGGTCGATGTGCACGGATTGTCAGAAAAGGATATTTCAGTGGATATCTCCGTCGGACAGTCCGTCGACGTCCCGATGAAGGACGCGCACTACCGGCTTGTCTTGAAGCTGAACGACGCGTCGATGTAGGGCGGCAAGGGCCGAATGGTCCACGCAAAAAGGGGCGTCCTCTTGCGAGAGACGCCCCTTTTGCGTTGTTCAATCGTTTGTAGTCACGTCCACATTTCGGCGGAAGGTCGGTAATAGAGCGCTTGATAGCCCGGCAGATGCACCCGCTGCCCGTTCCGGTCGACAGTCATCCCGCGCGCCTCAAGCCAAAGCGACAGCCACGACAGCACCCTTTCGAGCGCGTGCTCGTTGGCCTGATGTGCGTGACGTAGCGCGTGATGCGTGCCCAGTCACTTGTATGGCTCCGTATCCCCAAGCACCCGAAATGGCGAGACCACGTGAAATCGCTGCCACGTGAGCGCAAAGAGTTCGGCCATCTCGCTCGCTTTTGCGAGCGGCGCCAGATCCTGCTCGAGATCTGTGGGGACCGCCGGTCGAGCCGGCAATCGACGCTGTTGCTCCAGGCGCGATCCGAACCCGGTCAGCACCGGCCTGTTCGTCGCATGCCACGATTCCAGCACATCGGGGCTCATCCAGGTGCGCTCACGCAGGCTGTCGTCGAGCCACGCGGTGCATTGACCGTTCGTTGTCAGGAAAAAGCCCGCGACCGCCAGCGGCACCCAGTCGTCGGCACCTACGGCATAGTGGAAACCCTCACCGTCCGCGTGCCATGAGCAGAGGCTGTCGCCCGTGGCGGTTGCCACGTCGAAGTGTTCGGCCGAGAGTTGATGCAGGGCGCGGCCAGCGGTTTGCGCCGCGTCGTGTGATACAAGACCAACGGTCGAGGCCGACGCATCGCCGAGCCTGCCAAACAGTCGTTGCAGCATGGTTACTCCAGGAAAGCCGGATCAATGCCTACGGAATGGCCGACTCGATGACGAAACGTGAGACGGCGTTTTTCTTGATCGTCGCAATGGTCAAACTGTCGCGCGCCCGCGTCATGGCGACATAGAAAAGCCGCCGCTCCTCGGACTCCGCGCTCTTCTCGTCGGGTACGACACCTTCTTCTGCGCGCGTAATCCAGACATGGTCCCATTCGAGACCCTTCGAGCTATGCATGGTAGTGAGCACCAGTGCATCGGCGGCCGGCTGGTTGTTATCGCGCCTCAGGAATTCGATGCGCTCGGAGAACGGCCCGTTCAGCCGCGAGATCACGTCGTAGGTGCCCTGAATCGCGCGGATTGCCTGATCGCCCTTCGCATACGTCATCATCCATTCGAGGACACCTTCGAGCGCAAGCGAGTAAAACTGACGTTCGCACAACGCCTGCCATTCGGCGAGGCGCTTCATGAATCCGCGGTACGCGGTGGCCGTCTCTTCAGAGACGCCGAGCGCCACGAGGTCTTTCTTCTGTCGCTGAACGAGCGCGGCTCCCATATCCCGATGCAGGACCATCAGGTCGCCCGAACCCATGCCCATATGTCCGAGGACAGCGTCCAGGCCGTTGGTCTTACGGCCTTCGGCGATTTCGAGCAGGTTGCACATCAGCGCGCCCTGCGGGCGGTTGATCACCGAGCTACCGGACGCGCGGTAGTACTTCACACCGTGAGACCGGCAAACCGCCTCGATCGGGTCCAGTATCCGGTTCGTGCGCGCAAGGATTGCGCACGAACGGCCGGCGGCCAGCATTGGCTGCAACGCCTCGACCGCAGCCACCGCATCCCCGTATTCATCCTCAAACCGGCGCGTAGCTACCGCCCCACCGATGCCACGCTCCGCATGCAATAACTTGGGTATGCGGTCAACGTTGTTGCGGATCACCGAGTCGGCAGCCGACAGAATTTCGCTTCTACAACGATAGTTGCTGCCGAGTACAACGCGTTGGGCATCGAACGTTTTGGCAAAGTTTTCCATGCCGCGAAACCCGAGCGCCGCCCGAAACCCATAGATGCTCTGATCATCGTCGCCCACGACCGTGACGTTCGCGCCCGCCTTCGCGTGCAGTTCGACCCACCGGTATTGCAGCGGGTCGGTATCCTGAAATTCGTCGACAAGGAGATCTGTGATCCGGTACGGCTGGATCTCACCGGCTTCCATGCCCGCAACCGAGAGCCGCAGCATGTCCTGAAAGTCGATCTTGCCGTTACGTGTGAGCGCCTCCTGATACGCGTTGTAAAGCTGCGCGTCAGCCATACCCGCCTCGACCCGGCCGAAATTCGTCTTGATGCGCTCGATGACCGGTACGACCTCTTCCGGCTTCCATTCCAGCCCGAGTTCCGCGATCACGCGCGCAAGCAGGCCCATCCGGTCGCCGTCGGACGCGATGTCACGCTTCCTGCCGCCCGGCGGCGTCAACTGCTTGAATGCCAACGAGTGGAACGTGCCCGCGATCAGCCGCTTCTTCACGGTAGCGCCGGCGAGCGTGAGAATGCGCTCGCGCAATTCGACCGCGGCGTCCTTGCTGAACGTCACCGCACAGACAATCGCGGACGGGTCGGCCAGCAGCAGCGCCGCCTTGGTCGCAATGGTTTTGGTTTTCCCCGCGCCCGGGCAGGCGATTGCGACGCAGTGGCGGCGCAACTGTGCCACCTCGCGCTGCTGCGGATTCAGCTTGTCGAGCATGACAGGTCGCCTATGGACTAACGGCCGCGAACCGTAGACATCAGGCGCAGGTGGGTCATGTAGCCGCGTACGCCAACCGGATGGAACTTGCGCAGGAAGCGCGAGGTTTCCTCGTCGACGTCCGACTGGTCGCGAACACCGTTCCAGACGAGGAAGTCGAAGTTATCCATCACCTGGTCGAATTTGAGCATCAACGACAGCAGGCGCATCGAAAAGCGCGAATACGCCTCGACCTCAATGTCCAGCGACGGCTTCGTCACGCTCGGCTGGAATACGATATCGCCCTGCTCGCGCATCTTCGTTTCAGTCTTGCTGCGGAACTCGCGCGCGACCGTCAGCTGCTCGTCGACGTACGCTTCCAGATCCCCAATCTGCTTCTCGAACCACGCGGTTACCGTGCCCTGATCGTCGGCGCCAAACGTCGAGCGCCCAAACCGCTGCATGTTGATGCTCATACGGTTCAGGTACGGCCACCATTGCTCGAAGAGCGGCTTCAGGCGGGTGTGGTTCAGTCGCATGGCGGCCTTCACGACCGCTGCGCCAGAAAGCTGACGGCTCATGAGTTCGCGGCCGATCTCACGGCGGCGTTGCACGATCGCTGCGCGCTCGGCGGGCGACATTTCACGGAACAGTTTGCGGGTGCGGGCGACCTGTTCGCGCTTCTCGGCCAGTTCGGACTCGCTGATCATCCCTTCCTTCTGGAGGGTGGTCGCGGCGTCTTCCATCTGCTGAAGTTCGCGCTCGATCTCGCCGTCGTCCGCACCATCGGTAGAGAGCGTCGGGTTCAGCGCCGCAGCCTCGGGTGTACCCGCTCCCAGCGTGCCGGCGCCAAACACGCCGACCGCGCCTGCTCTCTGCTCGGCGTCTGCGAGGTTTGTCTCTTCTTTGATAGTGCTCATAGGTCTTCCCTGTTAAAAGAGCACGCGCACGCGCGCGGCATGACCTATTGTTGCGACGACTCGCGGGCCACAGTGGCGCAAAACATGGGTGATTTCGATGCTCTTTTGCGCGAGACA
The DNA here is from genome assembly GCF_907164545.1 of Paraburkholderia gardini. Taxonomy (NCBI): domain Bacteria; kingdom Pseudomonadati; phylum Pseudomonadota; class Betaproteobacteria; order Burkholderiales; family Burkholderiaceae; genus Paraburkholderia; species Paraburkholderia gardini. Next base: position 28,054 of record NZ_CAJQZB010000051.1, read on the forward strand.
GGATTTTCCGGATCATCAGAGACAGCGATGGAATCGCTCGACAGAGCCTTCACCATCGACGCGCAGTCGAGATTTCTTGGCGTATTCAGATTCGATGGTTGCATTCTGCTCGTACGGCGCAGCAATCACCGCGCGGAGCGATAGATGGTCAGAGGTCACGCTCCGGCCACAAGGCGCCGTTCACATCCATCGTCGCTCGGACGTTCAGATGTCGGCTACTCCACCTACAACCGGCCATTCGATGGCCGTTGCCGTCATTGGCGTGACAACCTGCCGACGGCGGCTATAGGTTGTGCAGCAAACTCGGGAGCAGCAGCACGAGTGCAGCTCGCCCCGTTCGCGTCGTCGACTTCGTCAGGCGTCTTTCGATTTTGCTCGATTCAGGTAGTGCCATTCGAAGCCCTCCGGGCCCACGCGCACCGTACCGGCCGACGTCTCCGGAAAGTGGGCAGCGAATACCGTCGCGCCTGTTCTCGCCGCATGTCCGAGCAGCCATTTTCGCGAATCGCGCGCCTGCTGCTGATCCAGGCAGAACGTCGAATTCCACTGCGGACGATAGACCTGCAGCGGACTATGCATAACGTCGCCAGAGAACAACGCAGTTTCTCCCCGCGAGCGAATCTCAATGGCCATATGACCGATGCTGTGACCCGGTGTCGGCAGAAAGTGGATGCCATCGACAATTTCTTCTCCTGCATCCGGCACGATTTGGGCCTGTTGTGCTTCGATAACGGGCCGGACACTGTCCTCGAATACCATGCGCCGCGGTTCTCCTCCAGGCGCGGCGAAATAGTCGCGCTCGCGCTGGCTGAATACATAGGTGGCGTTCGGAAATACGGGCATCCAGCGGCCCTCGTGCCAATGCGTGTTCCATCCGACATGGTCGACGTGCAAATGCGTGAGCAGCACATAGTTCACTTGCTCGCGGCGAAAGCCTGCCGCTTCGAAACGCTCGAGCACGGGGTTGTCGAGTCTATCGAACAGTGAATTGAACGGTCGTGACTTTCCATTGCCGATCCCCGTATCGATGACGATAGTCAGACCACCGGTTTCGACGACCCACAAATGTGTTTCCAACGGTATGCGTCGATTGACAAGGTCGAGGCTGGCCGTTCCGAGGTGTTCTTCCAGGGCACGGCCAACGGCGGCGTCCCACTCGGGGAACAATACGTCAGGAGCCAGCGCGAAGGCGGTTTCATTGACTCGCGTAATGGTTGCCTCGCCGACATGATGGACGTTGGATGCGTCTTTCATGACGATTCTCCTCAAAGTAATGGGGCTACTCACGCTGCGTGCATCTCACGCGCAACTGGCACGCGCCGGGTAGCCAGTGCGTAAAGTGCGGCACTGATCAGCGCGGCAACACCGCCGACCGACGCGAGCGCCACGCCCAGGCTGGTGCCCGTGTGCCCGAAGTGTTCGTTCAGATAGCCGACGGCCAGCGGACCCACGCCTCCGCTGATCGCGTTGGTCATGAACACGAGCAATGCTATCGAACGGCCGCGCATGCGGTTTGGCACGGCGATCTGCAACGGCACGGGCGCAAGGCCCATCGCGATACTCGCGGTGAACGCGCAGACGCCGTACAGCACGATTGCGACCGTGCTATCGCTGACCAGCGGCATCGCGATGGCGGCGGGAACCAGTGTAGCAACCGCGACGGCGGAGAGGCCGAGCACCTTGCGCAGTGTGCTGTCATCGGTCACGCGGGTCGCGAGCACGCCGGCACACGCGATCCCGAGTATTCCGCCGATCATGTAAGCCGGCGCGGCCATCTGGCCGACCTGCTTCGGAGCCAGATGAAATTGCCGCATGAGCAAGGTCGGAAACCAGGCGGCGTGCGAATAGAACAGCGTGATCAATGCCACGTACGCTGCGAAGTAGGGAAGACAGAAGCGATTGCGCACGAACAGTTCGATCATGACGTCGCGTAGTGACGGCAAGACGTCTTTTGTCTGCGTCGCATGATCGAGCGTCTCGATGCGCATGGGTTCGCGAATCGTGAATGCCACCAGCGTGGCCAATACGAGTCCGGGCAGGCCGACCACGATGAACACCGCTTGCCAGGGCGCAACACCATGCGTCGCGAGCCATGCACCGCTGTTGCCGTGCGCCGCCGACAGCAGCATGCCGCCGCCGAACAGCGCGATGCCACCTCCGACATACGGCCCGAGCATGAAGACGCTGCTGGCGCGCGCGACTCGGCGAGGCGCGAAGATGTCGCCAAAGATCGACAGTGCGGCGGGGCTCAGTGCCGCTTCGGCAATCGCGGTCCCTGCGCGGGCGACTAGCAGTTCCGGGAAGTTCGTGGCGAATCCACATAGGGTGGTCGATATTGCCCAGATCGCGATGCACGCGGCGATCAGCTTCACCCGGTTGGCTCGATCGACGAGCCGCGCGACGAAAACGCCCGCCGTTGCGTAACACATCGTGAAAGAAAGGCCCTGTAGCACGCCGATTTCCGTATCCGTGAGCGCGAGCGATTGCTTGATCGGTTGCACGAGAATGCTAACGGTCTGCCGGTCCAGATACGAGAACGCGAAGCAGACGAAGAACAGCAACACGATGTAGGTCGGGTGCCGCACGTCGCTATAGGCGAGCCGCGCGGCTTGTCCGGCTGGTTGGGTCAAAGGGGGATGGGCGCTCAAGTGATGTCTCCGGATCGTGAGTCGGGGTGTGGGCTTCGGCAATCGCTGTGCCTATGCGGTGATCAATCTGCGTGAACGTCGGCGGCTAGCAGCGCGATGCAGTCGCCGGGTTCGACGCGCGCGAACGTTCGCACGCACATCACCCTGCCGTCTCCGCAAAAGCGGATCTCCAGCGGTGCCTCCCATGGCCGGTGCGGATCGAAGATGCGCCCGGCCAGTTGTCCTTCACGAACCTGATCGCCGAGTGCAAAGGTGAGTTCCAGCACGCCTGCGAGCGGCGAGTACACGTAGTGGCGCGTGCCTTCCACGCGGAGGAAGCGCGTCTCGCCTGCGCGCGGCAGGGGCTCGTCGGGCGTCATGCCGAGGCGGTGCAGCACACGCTTGAGACCACCTTCGACGATCGCGAGGTTGGTTGCATCGCAGCCCGCGTGACCGCCGAATTCGCCGCAAAGGAAGAGCTTTCCGTGGCGTTCAGCCGCGGCCGCGAATGTGCGGTCTTCGCCGAGCAGATCCATGATCATCGTGTTCGGTGCGCCGAACGCGCGGACGAGGTCAAGATACAACGCGCGCCGCTCGCCTTCTGTCGGCGGTGACGCGAGGAGCGTGGGGGCATGCTCGAACGATGCGCCTCCGGCGTGAAGATCGATGACGACGTCGGCGCGCGGCAGCAGTTCGGTTTCGACATAGTGCGCGATCATCTCTGTTGGCTGCCCATTGCGCGCCCCCGGGAAGAGCCGGTTCAGATTGCCGCGGTCGATAGGAGACGTGCGCGAGCCGTTGAGGAAGGCGGGGAAATTCAGCGCGGGTATGACGATGAGGCGGCCGCGGATGGTCATCGACGGCAGCCGCTGAAGCAGTTTCATCAGCGCGACGGGCCCTTCGTATTCGTCGCCATGGTTGCCCCCTGTCAGCAGAACCGTTGGGCCTGTGCCCGCTCCAGCGTTGAATACCGCGAGCGGGATGGGAATATGGCCATAGGCCGAACGGTCATGCGACCAGGGCAGCCGGAGCGTGCCGGTCTGCAAACCTGTGCGCTCGAAATCTACGTCACTGGTGATAAGAGATGGAAGATTGGACATGGTGCGATCAGTAAAGAGCGAGGCGGCGCCCCGGTTGTCTTTACTATCGCCGACGATAAAACGCCTGACTATTGCCGTTTTCTGCGTCGGGTGATGCCTTGAAGGCATCACCGGTTACGGACTCATCCATCCGCGTGAGACGGTAGGGTGTGGCCTACCTGAGCCGGTCGACGAATCGGTCCAACGCCACGTTTGCTCCGTTTTCCACAAAGCAGAATTCGAGCGGCAACGGCACCGACAGATCTTGCAATGCGACGAAACGCACGCGTGCCGGTGGACGATCACGATTTGCGGCGTTCACGATCGCGACTCCCATCCCCGCGGACACAAGCGAAAGGATTGCCGTTTCGGTGCTGGCCTCCTGCCGGATGTCGAGCGTAAGACTGCGCTCGGCGCAGGCGGACAGCAGCCGGTCGTAGTACGCTGGGTAGACGTGTCGAGGAAAAGCGATAAACGGGGTTTCCTTGAGTTCCGTCGCCGCAACCGTTCCAGTCTTGCCGAGCGGCCACGTTTTGGGCACGGCCAGCACGACATTCTGTTCGAGCACAGGCACGCTTGCGATGCCTTCGGGAAGCACGCCAATACGATAGCAAAACCCGCCGTCGAGTCGTCCTGCTGCGATCGCTTCAAGTTGCACGGGTGTATTCAGCGGCTGGAGTTCGAGTGACACTTGAGGTGTTGCCCGCTCGAACTCGCTCAATGCGCTGGAGACGATGCCGCTCCAAGCCGCGTTTTCAACGAAGCCAATCCGCAAATGACCTTGCACGCCAGATGCGATGCGGCGAGCAAGACGATTCGCCGCATCGACGCGGGCAAGGATGTCGCGCACTTCGGACAGGTAGGCTTCGCCCGCCGCCGTGAGCTTGAGGCCGCGCGGCGCACGTTCGAACAACGTTGCGCCAATGGTATTTTCAAGGTCCTGAATCTGGCGGGAAATCGCCGGCTGCGTCACGTGCAGTTGCTCAGACGCCGCGCGGACGCTTCGCAACTCAGCGACGGCAATGAAATATCGAAGATGCCGGAGTTCCATGGAAATATCAGTCTAGGACGTTAACGCAGGATGTTAAACCATTGCATACGTGGAACAGCGATGGAGTGCCAATCAGCGTAAGCCAGACGATGGGAAGCGGATTACGCAGCGGCGACCGGCGTGGGACAAACGCCGGGATCAACCGAGGGGCTGACTGCACGCGCCGACGGTGCGTAAACATCGCGTGTGCGTTGGGCGTCGAAATGGTGCGGGCGACCGCTGTGCACTCGTAAGCCGCCCATCGCCGTTAAACCCACGCGACTGTCCGGAGAGGGTCGAGGCCGTGTGGAAACGCGAAACGCAGGTTTGACGTGCGACGAATCTGCTGCGGCGAGTATCCGCCTTCGATCACTTGGAATGGGACTGAAGAAAACTCCGCATTTAGCCGATATCAGTTACGAACCGCATGGCGTTTTCGATGCTATCAATGCTTGCATTCCTCCGTCCGGATGCTATCATTGATAGCATCATCACAGGAGTTACTGCAATGGCAAATCTTTTGGTGCGCAACGTGGACGACAGCTTGGTCCAGAGTTTGCGCGAGCTGGCCGCTGCTCATGGCCGCAGCGCCGAAGCCGAGCATCGCGAAATACTGGCAAAGGCCCTGCGGAAGCCCAAGCGTAAAAGCTTCGCGGAAGTGTTGACGGGGATTCCAAACGTCGGTTCAGATTCGGATTTTGAGCGCGTCGATGACGGCGAGGCGTCGCGTGTATTTGGTTGATACGAACGTCATCAGCGAGGTCAGAAAGCGGGACCGCGCGAACAAGGGGGTGCGTGCCTTCTTCCGCCAGGCAATGCGAGAGGACAGCGATATTTACTTGTCCGTGGTTACTGTTGCGGAATTGCGCCGTGGAGTTGAGTTGATCCGCCACAGGGGCGACACGCAGCAGGCGACGATCCTCGAAACTTGGCTCGGGGCAATCATGGCTGACTATGCCCAAAATGTTCTGTCGGTAGACGAAGAAATCGGGCAGCTATGGGGACGGCTTCGGGTGCCCCATCCAGAGCATGCCTTGGACAAACTGATTGCGGCCACGGCTTTGATTCATGACCTGACCGTTGTGACGCGCAACGTCGATGATTTTGCAGGAACAGGGGTGCGGTTGTTGAATCCCTTTGACTAAGGAAAAGTGAAATGCCACGACCGACCATCTCCATTGACGACTGGAAATGTCCCTGGTGCAAGGAGCACAATCGCTTTGAAAGCGCGACAGCAGGCGCATGCGCCGAAGGCGATCTGTCTGGTTTTGTCGATCAGGTTACGTGTCCGTCGTGCGGAAAGGATTCGATGGTTTCATTAAGCATCCAGTTTCGTGCCGAAGCCGTCACTGTTTGACCAAGGAAAAGCCACCATGACGGACAGTCAAGAAAAGCAATCGACGGAACAGAGAAATAGCTACGCAGGGCTGGGCTATCGCTACCAGGTCTATACGGGGCGCGGCGTCAATATGCCGAAGTTTTCGACTCCTTGGCACTGGTTGGCCCAATTCTATGTAGCGGTATTTTGCGGCAACGCGGATTACTGCCGGATGATCGACGCGAAGACAGGCAAGACCGTTCTCGAATGGGCGCGAGCTACGATTCGAAAGTTCGCCTTCATCGACACTTGAGCGCATGTTGAGTGCTGACGGACGTGAGGCGGCATTCGCGATGACCGTCGCAGCGTGGCTCATCTGCAAAACAGGTCGCTGCGTCGAGTTCGTCGCGGCCTTTACCCTCGAGCACCGTTCCTGTGAAGTTTGTATTCAAGCGGGTGGCCGGACCATTTGTCGTTTCGGGTCATCTGCTTTAGCGACCAGGTACTTGCCAAAATGGGCGTGCACAAAATCGACGAATACCCGCACCTTTGGCGTCATTTTCCGACTGCTGGGCCACACCACATGGATACCGTTGGAGTCCGTCACGTAAGGGTCCAGTACGGTTTTAAGGCGTCCATCGGCGAGCGCGTTCTTGACAGAGAAATCAGGCACGCATGCGATCCCGCGCCCTGCCAGAGCCATATAAAGCAACATGTCCAGGCTGTTGCACACCACCGTCAAAGGCAGCGACGAGCCTGCCGCTGTGAATGTCGAATGCCGCAGCGGCCATTGGTACAGTTTTCCAGTGGGTGTCCAACGATAGTGCAGACATGCATGATTCAAAAGATCATCCAGATTCGTGGGGGTTCCCTTTCGTTTCAGATACTCCGGAGCGGCGACCAGACAGGCGCGCCAGGAACCCAGCAGGCGAGATACCAGCCGTGAATCTCGAAGCGCGCTCCCGCGAATGACGACGTCAAATCCTTCATCGATTACGTCGACCAGTCGATCAGTGAAATCAAGATCGAGTTCAATCTCGGGATGTTGCTCTATAAAGGCTGAAAGCACTGGAAATGGTAGTCCCGCCGAAAGTGACAGCCCCACCCTTAGCCTCCCTCGCGGATGTTGGGCCATTGCACTAAGTTCGTCCTCGGCCGCTTGAACTTCCCCGAAAATCCGTCTGCACCTTTCCAGGAACACCTCGCCTTCGGACGTAAGCCGGACGCTTCTCGTGCTGCGTTGGAAGGTAAGCGTCATTTGAAGGCCGTATCGACATCGACGTTGAGCGTGTCCAAAGTGATGTCCATCACTTCGAGTAGTGGGGACCACTTTGATGACAGAGATCGGCAGTGCTGGAAGCCGCAAGGGGCGGCCGAATTACGCGCCTGAATTCCGGCGTGAAGTTGCGATAGCCGCTTGCGAGCCCGGCATCTCAGTGGCGAAGCTCGCACAGTCGCGCAGTCTGAATCCGAACATGGTGTTCAAGTGGCGCAGGCAGTACCGTGCCGGTCTACTGGACAACAGGACGGTGAGCGAGACGGCCGTGTTCGTTCCGGTGGCGATATCGCCGGATGATCCTATGGCGGTTTCGTCGCTACCGGTGCCGACAGCGCAATTGCCATCGCACGCACAGGAAGCCGCGACTTCAGGTATTGAGATCGAGCTCAATGGCGCACGCGTGCGAGTGAGCGGGAAGGTCGCCCCGGCCCAGTTGCGACTGGTGCTGCATTGCCTGAGGCCGGCATGATCGCGCTGCCGACCGGCACCCGCATCTGGCTCGCCGCAGGCGTCACCGACATGCGCCGTGGCATGGATGGTCTGGCTGCACTGGCGCAGGTGGCCCTTGAGCAAGACCCGTTCTCGGGCCACGTGTTCGCTTTCCGTGGTCGCCGGGGCGATCTGGTGAAACTGCTGTGGTGGAGTGGCGATGGAATGAACCTGTACGTCAAGCGCCTGGAGCGAGGCCGTTTCATCTGGCCGCAGGCCGACGCGGGATGCATCCATCTGTCGGCGGCACAACTGTCGATGCTGCTCGAAGGCATCGACTGGCGACGCCCCGAACGAACCTGGAAGCCCACGTCAGCCGCGTAAATTTGCCCCCGCTTCTGCGCGCGCCTGGTAAACTCTCAGGCATGCCAGTCAGCCGACTCCCCGACGACATCGACACACTCAAGCGCATGCTTGTCTCGCGCGAAGAAACGATCGCGCGCCTGCTTGCCGAGATCTCGCGCCTGAGGCGCTGGCAGTACGGACGCTCGTCGGAGCGCATGGCAGAACTGACGGGACAACTGCAGCTCGCACTCAGTGGTGGGGCACTGCCGCAGCAGGATGCCGTGCCGGCACCGGCGCCAGAACCGGTGCCTGATGAACCTGTAGACACGACAGCGCCGGCGGTCCCACTACGCCGCCGCTCGCGCGAATTCCCTGCACAC
>NZ_CAJQZB010000052.1:0-36137 GCF_907164545.1 Paraburkholderia gardini
GCCTTACTCTGGTCCCATGCAAGTTGTTGCGGTCGACCAGAGTTGGCGCTTTAGCGCCTTACTCTGGTCCCATGCAAGTTGTTGCTGCCAGTACATTGACTATCGTTGCCGGTGTGATGTCTCGCGTGTCGCACGTTGCCGCGCATGTCGAGGCGTACGCGCGGGGCCGGCCCGGTACCTTACAGATAGCGTCGCACAAGGCGGTCCCGCATGGCCCGGGAAGTTCTCCCGATCGCGCAGGGAAGCGTTCCTGAAGGCCGTTTTCGTTGCGCGCGCATGCAACTGCAGCGGGTTCGCTGCGTAGAATAGGTTTCGTGATGCCACCCGATTCCCACCTTTCATCCGCTGCACGCCAGATCGCACCGCGCTCGACGGTGCGGCGCGATCTGGCGTGCGTGGCGGCGATCACCGTGATCGCTGCGGTGCTGTGCGCGACGCTGGATTTCGGCGAGCGGTTCTATCGCTGGACGCGCGGCGCCGAGCGCTTTCAGGTCGACGAATTGCCGCCCACGCTGTTCGTGCTGGCAAGCGGCCTTGCCTGGTTCGCGTGGCGCCGCTATCGCGAATCGCAACGCGAACTGATCCGGCGCCGCGAACTGGAGGAAGAAGCCGAACGGCTGCTCGCCGACAATCGCCGGCTCGCGAGCCAGGGCATCGATGCGCAGGAGAACGAGCGGCGTCACCTCGCCCGCGAACTGCACGATGAACTCGGGCAGTATCTGAACTCGATTTCACTCGACGCCGCACGTATCCGCGATCTGGCGGTTCCGCGCGAGCCGGAGATTCACCGGATTTCCCTGGCGCTGATGCAAAGCGCGCATCACGTGTATCGCGAGATTGGCGGGATGATCCGCCGGCTGCGCCCGACCGGGCTCGACGAATTCGGCCTGCCGGGCGCGCTGGAACATTGCGTCGAAGGCTGGCGCGAACGGCTGCCGGGTGCTTCGTTCACGCTGACGGTGGAAGGCGATTTCTCCGCGGCCGGTGACGCGCTGAACATCACGCTCTACCGGCTCGTGCAGGAAGGGCTCACGAACATATCGAAGTTCGCGCGTAACGCCCGCGTGGAGATTTATCTGGTGCGCACGGCGGGCGAGGACGGCGAGATCGTGATCACCATGGCCGACGACGGGCCGGGCGTCGATCTGTCGATCCCGCGCAAGGGGCTCGGGCTGATCGGCATGCGCGAGCGCGTCGAGGCGCTCGGCGGCGAGTTTCACATTGCGAGTGAGCCGGGCAGCGGATTTCTGTTTTGCGCGCGCGTGCCGGCTCAGGCCAGCCCCACGACGCCGAACGTAGCCAGTCAACCGGCGGGCGCCGCGGCGAATTCCGAAAAGTGAAGGCCGAGGCGGTTCGCGATCTGCGCGAGCTGCACGCCATTGTCCGCGCCGAATTTCTGCCGGATCACGGATTGATGATTGGCGACCGTCTTCTGGCTCAGGCCGAGACGCTCGGCGATGCTCGGCAGCGTGTAACCCTGCACGAGCAGACGCAGCACCTCGAATTCACGCGCCGATAGCTGCCGCCCAGGCGGCCCCTCCTGAAACGATGTGCGCAGCGCGAGCGCCTGCGAGACATCCGCGCTCAGATAGCACACGCGCCGGGCGACCGAACGCACCGCTTCGACGAGCACATCCGGCGCGCTGGCCTTCGTCACGTAGCCGCGCGCGCCGGCATCGAGCGCGCGCCGCACGAACAGCGTTTCCTCATGCACGCTGAAGATCAGCACATGTGCATCGGGCTCGCGCGCGAGCATGCGCCGCATCGCCTCGATGCCGCTCGCACCCGGCAACGCGAGATCCATCACGACGACGTCCGGCTGCAACGCGCAAAAACGCTGATAGGCCTGCGCGGCATCGCCTGCTTCGCCCGCGACCCGCACGTCGGGGCTCAGTTCGAGCAGTCGCCGGTAGCCTTCGCGGACCACCGCGTGATCGTCCACCAGCAGGACGGAGATGGGGGCGTTTGTCATGTGCGCTCTCCTCGACTGACCGGGTGATCCGGTGGGTGGCCATCGCCAGCTGCCGCGAGCCGTCGCGAATTGGCGTCGTTGCGAAACAGCACGGGTTGCTCTTTGGTGAGCTGTTGCGCCGGCGTGCGGGTGGCGGCCGCGCGCACGACCTGCACCACGTGTTCGTGTTCCGGCGACTTGTCGCAGACCGGGTCCGCGTTCGCCGGATCGCCCGTCAACAGATACGCCTGACACCGGCAGCCGCCCAGGTCGCGTTCCTTTTCGTCGCAACTGCGGCACGGCTCTTTCATCCAGCCGAAACCGCGGAAGCGGTTGAATGCGTCGCTCTCGTACCAGATCTCGCGCAGCGGCATGTCGGTGACGTTCGGAAACGTGAGGCCCGGCAGCGAGCGCGCCGTGTGACACGGCAGCGCCGCGCCGTCCGGCGCGATGCCGAGGAACACTGCGCCCCAGCCGTTCATGCAACGCTTGGGGCGCGTTTCGAAGTAATCGGGCACGACGAAAAAGATCTTGCAGCGCTCGCCGATTTCTTTCCGGTAGCGGTTCACGACGGCTTCCGCTTCCTGCAGCTGTCCGGCGGTCGGCATCAGTTGCGCGCGATTCGTATGCGCCCAGCCGTAGTACTGCGTGTTCGCGAGTTCGAGGTATTCGGCGTCCATCGCGAGCGCCATGTCGATGATCTTGTCGACGTGCGGCAGGTTGAAGCGATGCAGCACGCAGTTGAGCACCATCGGAAAACCGTGCGCCTTGATCGATGCGGCCACGCGTTTCTTGAGATCGAACGTGCGCGTGCTGCTCAGGAAGTCGTTGAGTTCCTGCGTCGAGTCCTGAAACGACAGCTGGATATGATCGAGGCCCGCCGCTTTCAGCGCATCGAGGCGTGTATCGGTAAGGCCGATGCCGGACGTGATGAGGTTCGTATAGAAGCCGAGTTGCCGCGCCTCGCCGACCAGCACTTCGAGATCGTCGCGCAGGAGCGGCTCGCCGCCGGAAAAGCCGAGTTGTGCCGCGCCCAGCGCACGCGCCTCGCGCAGCACGTCGATCCACTGCGCGGTGGAGAGTTCGCGTGAATGGTCGGTGTAGTTGGTCGGGTTGTAGCAGAACACGCAGTGCAGCGGGCAGCGATACGTCAGCTCCGCGAGCAGCCAGAGCGGCGGCGCGATGGCATCCGGTTTCGCTTCAGGTCGCGCGGCGGTCTGCGCAATCGTATCGGGACGGGAAAGGTCGGTCATGATGTTTATTCCAGCCAGCCGCGCGTCTGGGCGTGGTCGACGAACGTCTGCACCTCGGGCGCGAGGCCGGTTACGTTGAACGCCTGTTCGAGGTCCGCGACGAGCGCGGGCAGATCGCGCGTGCCGTCGCAGCGCAGCAGGATCTGCGCGGCGCTCGGGTTCAGTTTCACCATGCCCTCGGGGTAGAGCAGCACGTGCGCGTCCTGCGCCGGCTCCCACTGCAGGCGAAACAGTGTCTTCAGCCGGGGGCGCCATGCGCTGCCGGCCGCCTGCGTGCCGTTTTCCGGGGAAGCGTTGTCGTTCATGTCGGGAAGGCCTTTTCGATGGCATCCAGCATGGTCCACAGGATGTCGAGCTTGAACTGCAGAATGTCCAGCGCACGTTCCTGCTGTTCGCGCGTTCTGAAGTAGTCGAGCGTGACGGCGAGACCGTGCTCCACGTCGCGCTGCGCGAGCGAGATGCGCGAGCGGAAATACGTGAGCCCGGCAGGCTCGATCCACGGATAGTGTTCAGGCCACGTCGCGAGCCGGTCGCGATGAATCTGCGGCGCGAAGATTTCCGTGAGCGACGAGCACACCGCTTCCTGCCAAGGCGCACGGCGCGCGAAGTTCACGTAGGCGTCCACCGCGAAGCGCACGCCGGGCGCGACATGTTCGAGCGACCAGAGCGCGTCGCGCGTGAGGCCGACCGCATCGCCCAGACGCGCCCACGTCTCGATGCCGCCTTCGTCGTCGCCGTAGCCGTCGTGATCGAGCACGCGCAGTACCCAGCGGCGGCGCGTTTCGCGATCCGGGCAGTTCGACAGGATCGCGGCGTCTTTCAGTGGAATGTTGATCTGATAGTAAAAGCGGTTCGCGACCCAGCCGCGGATCTGTTCATGCGAACAGCCGCCGCCGTTCATCTTGACGTTGAACGGATGATGAATGTGATAACCCGCGCCCTTGGCGCGCAACTGTGCCTCGAATTCCTCGCGCGACCAGGCGGGCTTCGCGTCGCCGGCATGCGTGGGTTCAACGTTGCGGCGAGGTGGGAAGGGCAATGTATTCACCTGCGGTCTCCATCGGTCGGGTTCACGTCGATGTGCGTCAGAGTTCGAAGGCCATGCCGTCGCGGGCGACCTCGATACCGTGTTCGGCGAGCACGCGGCGCTCCGGGCCATCCTCGACAAGAATCGGGTTCGTGTTGTTGATGTGGATAAGCACCTTGCGCACGCCCGGACGGTCGATCGCATCGAGCACCTCGATCATGCCGCCCGCACCGGTTTGCGCGAGATGCCCCATATCGGCGGCGGTTTTCCTCGACAGGCCGAGCTGGATCATTTCGTCGTTGGTCCAGCACGTGCCGTCGACAAGCAGCAGATCCGCACGGCGCATCGCCGCCATCACGTGCGGCTCGATCGCGCCGAGGCCGGGCGCATAGAACGCCCGCTTGCCCGAGTGCGTATCGACAAACGACAGGCCGATGTTGTCGCCCGGCTGCGGCGCCTCGCGATGCGGCGAATACGGCGGTGCCTTGCTCGACAAGGCAAGCGCTTCGATGCGCACGCTGGCGAGTGCCGGGATCGTCAACGCCTCGCCGTCGAACGGCACGTCATGCCGCTCCACGCCGCAGTAATGCGACAGGATCGACGTGACGGGAAAACCGCTGCTCAGGTCTTGCCACACGACTCCGGTCGTATAGAGCGGCAGCGGCGTATCGCGCTCGCGCAGCATCAGCAGACCCGTGACGTGATCGATCTGCGCATCCATCGTCAGGACGGCGGCGATGCCGCTGTCGCGCGGGCGGCGAGCCGGCTGCAGTTCGCGATGCGCGGCGATCTGCGCGAGGATGTCCGGCGACGCGTTCACCAGCAGCCAGTCCTCGCCGTTCGCGCTGACGACGATCGACGACTGCGTGCGCGGCGTCGCCTTCAACGTGCCGCGACGCACGCCGTCGCAGTTGCGGCAGTTGCAGTTCCACTGCGGAAACCCGCCGCCTGCCGAGGAACCGAGTACGCGGATCTTCATTGAGCGTCTCCGCGAAAGGGTGGCGTGAGCAGGAAAAGCATGGCGTCGCTCATGGCAGCATCCTCGCGAGCAGGCCGTCGCGGTCGATCAGCTGATGCTTGAGCGCACCGGCGATATGGAGCGCGACCAGCGCGATCAGGACCCATGCGCAGACCGTATGAATGCCGAAGAAGAGACTGCGCAATCCCTTGTCGTCCCAGCCCCATTTGGGCAGCAGGATGCCCCAGAAGCGCGTGCCATATGAATTGAACGACGAGCCGAGATAGCCGGTCAGCGGCATCACGACCATCCCCACATATAAAAGAACCTGCGTAATGCGCGCGGCGGCGCGTTGCCACGCTCGCATAGGCGGCAGGGCCGGTCGTCCGACGGCCATGCGCACCACGATGCGGATCAGCACCAGCAGGAAAACGGTCATGCCCAGCGACTTGTGGAAGTTGATCAGCGTCGCCTTGAACGGCAGGCCTTTCGGCAGGCCGACCATGTACAGGCCGATGCACAGCATCCCGATGATGATGAGCCCGATCAGCCAGTGCAACGCGATCAGCGACGGCGCATAGCGCGGCCCGTGTGCCCCGGCGTTCCGGGTCGCATCGGACGATTGCGCAGTGTTCATGCCTGCCTCCATTTTCTGTCGTGGGCGCCGCTTTCACACTGCACGTCGTCCACTTTCTGTTTGTTCCTCTAGTACGTCCCGGGCTATCCGGTTTTACCCAGGGTCCGCCCGCCGATCCGTTGCCGCTAACGGACGATCAGCAGTTCGCCGCGACCGTCCACCGCCAGATCGCCCGCGTACCGTCGCGGCAGCGCCGCGCCGCGCAACGCCGAAAATGGCGCGATTTCCTGCGCGAACGAGCGCACCAGCAGCGACCAGAACACATCGAAGCCGCGTCCGCCTTCGGTGAAGGTGGGTGGAATCCGCGCGGGCGCCTGCAACAGCAGCAATGTGCCGCGCCGCATGCCATAACCGTAGTGCGCGCCGGCGCGTCCCGCAATGCCGACCGTGCCCGCCACCATCCGCGAGGCCGCGCATTCGCCCGCGTCGCCGCCCACCAGCACGAGGCCGCGGCGCATCCTGTCCGCGAGGCGCGCGCCGGCGTGGCCGTGGATCGTCAGCGTGCCGCCTGTCATGCCTTCCATGTCGCCCGGCAGCGCACCGGCCGCGAACGCGCCGCTGTTGCCCGTCACCGTCAGGCGTCCGCCGCGCATTTCGCAGCCGGTAAAGCGGCCCGCGTCGCCTTCGATCTGAAGCGTGCCGCCGTTCATCCGCAACCCGGCGTAATCGCCGCATGAACCGTGCACGGTGAGGCTGCCTTCGTCGAGCTGCGCGCCGACGTGGTCGAGCCAGCGCACGTCGCCTTCGATCACGAGCGCGGTGTGTTCGCTGTCCGCGCGCGCGATGTCGAACAGGTCGGCCGCCGCGCAGGTTTCGTTGCCGGCGGGCAACGCGATGCGTGCCACGTCCGCGACCGGCAATGCGGCGAGCGCGGCGGGCAGCAGGCGCGCGGCGTTCACGCGAAAGCCCGGCGCGTGCCTGACGCGCAGCGTGGTCGTGCTCATGCGGGCCTCCGCCCGGCAGCGGCCGCCATTTCGTGCAGATGGAAGTGCCAGGGACCGAGCTTGCCGCCGTAATTGCCAGCTGAAATCCGCAGTACGCCGGCGGCGCGTCCGCGCGCGGCGGCCGCGGCGATGCCGGCCGTCATCGCCGCGCCGACGTCGCCGTCGGTCAGGCCGTCGATCACGATTTCCATCACGCAGCCCACTTCGGCGGTCAGTTCGCTGCGTTTCGCGAGGCCGGTGAGCGTCGGGCAGAACGCGTCGTTCGTCGATGCCGTCGCGCCTGCATATTTCGAGCCGATTTTCGAGCCGGAGCGCACGACGCCGCCCGGGAACGGCATGATCACGTTCGGCAGCGCGCGCATCGCGGCGGCGGCGGCTTCGGCCGCGGCGAGCGCGGCGTCGATGTCGGTGCCGAGCAGCAGCAGGTTGCCGCCGCCGACGCCCTTGACCGTGACGGCGGTTTCCTCGCAGACGAATTCGCCGTCCATCACCGGCACGCGCCAGTAGCGCGTGGTGCCGATCATCTTCGAAATCTGCCAGCCGTCGCCGAAGAAACGCAGGTTCTTGCCGAGCGCGGCGTCGTCCGAGCGCGGCGCGCGGCTCGTCGCGGGATCGATGCCGCTGTAGATCGCGGTCGTCGGGCACGTCAGCACGCACTGGCCGACGCGCCGCTCGATCTGCTTCGCCAGTTCCTTCGACGATACCGCGAACAGCAGCACCGCGATGCCGGGCCGCCCGTCGGGCGTTTCGTCGCTGCCCAGTTCGCGCTCGATGCCCGCTTCGCAGCCGCAGCCGATGACCGAGGTGGCGAAGCCGGTCAGCGACTGCGCCGCGTGCCTGGCCCAGACGGGCGTGTGCGCGGTGATGACGAGCCTCGTGGCCTTCATCGGGAACGCTTCCGCGAAGGTGTCGTCGATGAGCGTGCCGTTGACTTCCATCGGCGCGGCGGCATTTGTCATGGGTTCACCGCCGCGAGGCATGCGACGGGCAGCAGCCGGCCGCCGCGGCAGCACGCGCAGATTTCGTCGTCGCTGATCGCCGCGTGCGCGAAGTTGCCGACGAGGTTCGCCTCGCTGTACGCGCGCAGCGTTTTTTCGATGCCGCGATCGAAGTCGGGTGACACGTAGTGGATGCCGCCGGTCGGCGTGGCGACGAGCGTGCCGTCGCGCGCGACGAGCTGGCCGTCCTTGAACACATACGCGGGTGACGAAAACATGCGCTCGCGATCCGCCTCGTCGCGATAGACGGCGATATCCGCCGCCGCGCCTTCGCCGAGATGGCCGCGATCCTTGAGACCGAGCAGGCGCGCCGGCCCGGCGCGCGTGATGATCGCGATCTCGTAGAGCGACAGTTCGCGGGTGAGTTCCGGCAGCGCGCTCGCGACCTGCGCTTCGGGATGCAGCTTCGCGATCTGTTCGTCGCGAAAGCTTTTGTCCATCAGCAGGCGGATCAGATGCGGATAGCTCGTGAACGGGCCGCCGTTCGGATGATCGGTGGTCATCGACACGCGCCACGGGTCGTCGATCAGCAGGAAGATTTCCAGGCCGATGATCCATTGCAGCGCGTTCACATAGCTTTGCTCGCGGTAGCGGAACGGCACGATGCCGCAGCCCGCGTCGCATTCGATATCGCCCACGATCCACTTGCGGGGCGAGCCGAGCGGCGCGTTCCTGAACTGCATCATCGTGTCGCCGGAAGCGGTGACGGTCTGGCCGAAAATGATCTGGCCGACGTCGATCGAGACGTTCGGCCGTGCGTTGACGGCTTCGGCGATCGCGCGCGCGCCCGAGGAAAACTTGCGCGGGCCTTCCGTGCCGTAGCTGTGAAACTGGATGTGCGTGAGATGGATCGGCAGGCCGTCGGCGGCATCCATCGTCGCGATGGTCGAGGCGATATTGCCCGGCACGCCGAGATTGCTCGCATGCACATGCAGCGGATGCGGCACGCGCAGCTCCGTCAGCGCGCGTGAGAGCGTGCGCAGCACGTCGCGCGGCGTGACGCCGTAATGCACATGCGCCTCGTCGACATCGAGCGAGCGCTGGTTGAACTTGAACGCCGAGATGCCGCCCGGGTTCACCACCTTCACGCCGAGCGCCTTGCTGGCATGCAGCGTCCAGCCGACGTAGTCGCGCAGCCGCTCGAAACCGTCGCGGGCGGCGAGCATCCGCAGCAGCAGTTCGTCGTTGCCGAGCATCACATAGGCACCGTGATCGATGATCGGCGTGTCGCCCATCTCCAGATGCGTGTGGCGCGCGTTGGACGGCATCATCGCCGGCTCGAACGCCGCCGTGTAGCCCATTTCGGCGTAGCGATAGCCGGTGGCGAGCGTGCCGGGCGCGCAGATGCCGCACGACGGCATGCGCAGATAGCGGCCCTGCGTATCGGCGGCGGACTCGTAATCCGCGCCGCGCGGCGCATCGTTGCGGTGGTCTTCCGGCAGCAGCAGGCGCGACAGGTTCGTCTTGCCGCCGCCAATGTGCGAATGCAGGTCGATGCCGCCCGCCATCACGATCATGCCGGTGGCGTCGTAGTCGTGATCGACGGGCATGCCGGCTGGCGGTTCCGCGACGATACGGCCGTCGCGGATATACAGGTCGCGGCGTTCGCCATCGACATTGTTCGTCGGGTCGTAGATGAGGCCGCCGGTTAGCCGCGCGAGGCTCATGGCGCGCTCCGCGTGGTGTTCGTAACGCTTTCAGCAAGGCGCGCGGCGATGTCGGCGACGCCCGGCAGAGCGGCATGGCGCGCAGCGGAAAGTGGCACGACGACCGTGCCGTCGGTGCGGAACAGGTGACCGCCGATGTCGATGCCCGGCGTCGCGACAGGAATGAAGACCGTCGGCCCGCGACGCGCGGTGGCCGCGCCCGCGACCATCGTCGCCATCGCCGCATGGCCGAGCACGATCGCCGGCACGTCGGGATCGAGCGTGTCGGGTAGCGGCTGTGGTCCGAAGCTCGACACCCACAGCAACGCGTCGACCTCATGGTTCGCGAGCAGCGTGTCGGTGCGATAACGCGTGGGGTCGTAATCGAGGGGCGCTTCGGCGAGACGTCCCGGCATGGCGATGCGTGTGCGCAGGGGAAAACCCGATAGCCACGTGAACGTCTGGCTCGCACTGAGCGCGCCGTCGGCGCCGCCGAGCGCCAGACCGCCGGCGCGCACGGTCCGGTTCACCGCCTTGATGATCCGGTTCAGCGCTTCGATCAGCAACGCCGCGTGCGGCCCGGGCAGCGCGTCCGGCTCATAGACGAACACCGTGTAGCGCGCGGCGTTCACTTCGTCGACGAGCGCCGCCAGTTCGCGCGCCGTGCCGCTCGCGTCGTCCAGCGCTTCGACGCTACGGCCTTCCAGCAGCGCGGACCAGAGCGCGAGGAGGTCGAACAGGTCGCGTCCCGCAAGGAGCGAGGTGGCGCCTGCGTGATCGAGTGCGGCAACTGCCGGATCGGCTTCGCAGCCCACGAACCTGAACGTGCGCGTGAGCGCGGGCGCGCCTTCGGCCGTGCCGGTCGCGCGCGCGTAGAAACGCGGATGATGCGCCGACGGCCGGCACGCGAACACGATGACCAGATCGGCGCGCGCGCGGACTTCGGAGAGCGTCGTGAAGAACGCACCGCGATCCTGTAGCGCGAGCGTCGAGGCCGTCAGCGCGTCGCCATGCAGATGATCGACGATGGCGCCGCAGCGCGCGGCCAGCGTATACAGCGAGCGGGCACCGGCGATATCGGTGGCCATGCCGCCGAACAGCGGCCTGTGTGCCTGCGACAGGATGTCGGCGGCTCGTGCGAGGGCGGTATCGAGATCGGCTTCCCGGCCGTCGACCGATGCCTTGCAGTGCGTATCGGCGGCGCCGTATAGCGCCAGCGCCCCGGCAAGCCGGGGGCAATCGGTGGCGGGCGCGCTCAGGCTGTCGTCGCTGTTCACGCCTGCCGCGATGTCGTCGCAGAGCAGGGGACAGAAAGGACAGGTCCAGTCGGACGTGATGGACGTGGACACGCCCGTCGGGCCGGCACTCGACGGATGGTTGGACGAACGGTGCATGGTCGCGTCTTCAGCAAGGACCATGCCGGGAGCGTGTTATCGGCGCGTGGCTTTGCGAGCACGTGAGCCCGTGCGTGGCGAATCCGCCCGACATGTGGATTACAGCGCGTTCATTTTCAGACCGCGTCGCCCGTCCTGGGAAACGGGCATGCGTGAAGCACGTGAAACCCGGTGGAAGCCACGCGCCCGCGCAGCACAGTATGTGCTTCGTTCTGAAACACTGTGTCACCTGGCCGCTACGCGCTGCAACACCCCGCCTTGCCAATGCATTACACGCCACTCGCCCGCAGCCTGCGTGGCACGGATATTGTGTCGTGCAGGGGCGCTGGCCCAGGAGCGGCGTGGCGCGCGGTCCTCCGCGACACAGGCCTCTATCTCACCTGCAAGGATGACCTCCCGTGACCGAGCTGTTTGTGTACGAGTATCTGACCGGCGGCGGCATCGACCCCGATCTCGCCAGCGAAGGCAGTCTCGCCGACCTGAGTGCGCTGATCGTCGAAGGCCGCGCGATGCGCGATGCGCTCGTCGCCGACCTGCGCGCCCTCGATGGCGTGCAGGTGACGTTCGCCAGTTCACGGTTCGAGCATGTCGACGCGTCGCTCGCGCATTGCCGCGCGCTGCCGGGCGAACCGATGAGCCAGTTCGTTGCGCGCGTGGCGCGCGAGCACGATTACGCCTGGGTGATCGCGCCGGAATGCGACGGCCTGCTGCGCCAGCTATACGACGCTGTCGGCGCAGCGCGCTGGCTTGGCTGCACGCCGCAGGCCATCGATATCGCATCGGGCAAGCGCGCGACGGCCGAATGTCTCGCGGCGCACGGCATCGCCGTGACGCCCGCGTTACTGCCCGAACATGGAAGCCATGGAAGCGAACCCGGCCACGCCGAAGCGCTGACGACGGCGGCCCGCCGCTGGGTCGTCAAGCCGGACGACGGCGCGGGTGGGCTCGATACGTTTGTCTTCGACCGCTTCGACGATGCCTGCGCGGAATATCGCGCGCGTCTCGCGGCCGGGCGCAATCCGGTGCTCCAGGCGTGGGTCGAAGGCGAGCCGCTGAGCCTCTCGCTGATCTGCGGCGAAACGCGTGCGGAACTCATCAGCATCAACCGCCAGCAGATCGGCGTGCCCGATCACGCCGCGCCGGGCCACGCGGAGCGGGTCGTCGAGTTCAGCGGCGTGCAGGTCGACCAGATCGCCTTGCAGAGCGACGCGGGGCGCGTGCTCGAAGCGCTCGCGCAACGTGTGGTCGCCGCGTTGCCGGGCTTGCGCGGGTTTGCCGGTATCGATCTGGTGTGGCATCCGCAACGCGGCCCGGTCGTGATCGAGGTGAACCCCCGTCTGACGGCGGCCTACGCCGGCCTGTCCGCGCGGCTCGGGCGCAATCTGGCCCGCGCGCTGCTGGAATCGCATGGCGTGACGGTGAGCGCGTCCGCCGCGCAATGCCATACCGGAACGCTCGCGTGCGGGGCCGCGTCATGACGGCCGCGCGCATCGCCTCCACTGCCGGTGCCCCTGTGTTCGGCTGGGACGTCGGCGGCGCGCACGTGAAGGTGTCAAGGGCGGATTCGTCCGGCGTGCCGCGCGACGTCGCGCAATGGGCGTGTCCGTTGTGGCAGGGACTCGACCATCTGGAGCGGGCCGTCGATCACGTGTTCGAACGCTGGCCCGAGGCGCGTGCTGCTGCTGTGCAACACGTCATCACGATGACGGGCGAAATGGTCGACCTGTTTCCCGATCGCGCGGCAGGCGTGCGCGCGCTCTCGGGCGCGCTCGCGGCGCGCCTTGGCCCGCGAACGCGTTTCTTCGCGGGCGTGGACGGCTGGCTCGACGCCGCCGCGTGCGGGGACAGGTGGCGCGCGGTTGCATCGGCGAACTGGCTTGCGACGGCGCAATGGCTCGCGACGCGCGTGCCCGACGCGCTGCTCGTCGATATCGGCAGCACGACGACGGACATCATTCCGGTCGTCGGCGGCAGGGTGGTCGCGCAGGGTGCGAACGACGCCGCGCGGCTCGTCTCCGGCGAGCTCGTCTATCAGGGCGTGGTGCGCACGCCGTTGTGCGGCATCGCGCATCGGATCGTGTTTCGCGACCAGACGACGAACGTCATGAACGAATGGTTCGCGACAAGTGCCGACGTCTACCGGCTGACGGGCGAACTGTGGCCCGCGCACGACCAGCATCCGTCCGCGGACAACGGCCCGAAAACCGAAGCCGCGAGCCGTGCACGTCTCGCGCGGATGATCGGTTTCGACGCAGCCGACGCCACCGAAACCGAATGGCGTCGCTTCGCGCAGCGCTGGCGTCACGAGCAGCTCGCGATCCTCGCGACGAACCTGTCGCGCGTGCGTATCGCGCATCCGGCGCTCGCCGGGGCACCGATCGTCGGCGCCGGATGTGGGCGTTTTCTGGCGGCGGCGCTCGCGCGGCACGACGGGCGCGATTACATCGATTTCGCCGTGCTGGCTGGCGTGACGCCTTCCAGCGCGGACCTGGAGGAATGGGTCGCGACGTGCGCGCCGGGCGTGGCGGTAGCGCTGCTCGCCGGTACGGACACAGGCATGGGCACGGGCATGGAGGCGCCCAGACTGCATGAAACGCCGATGTAGCAGAGAATGCGGAGCGCGTCGGCCGGATGTGGAAAACGGGCCGTCGATGACGTCAACCTGGAGCGAGGGCATCGGTCATGTGGGTGGTAAAAATCGGCGGAAGCCTCAGCCATGACCCGCTGCTGCGCGAGTGGCTGACGCAGCTCTGGGAACTCGGCGGCGGTCGCGTGGTGATCGTGCCGGGTGGCGGCGATTTCGCCGACAAGGTTCGCCAGTACCAGACCGAATGGCGTTTCGACGACCTCGCGGCCCACAACATGTGCCTGCTCGCGATGACGCAGTACGCGATCCTGATGCAGGGCGTGCGGCCCGAGCTCGTGCTGGCCGCGAACGAGGAGCGCATCCGCCGCGCGCTGCGTGACGGACACGTCGCCGTGTGGGTGCCTACCGGCCTCATGCGCGACACGCCCGACGACATGACCACCTGGGACACCACCTCGGACAGCCTCGCCGCATGGCTTTCGACGACGCTCAATGCGGAGCGCCTGATCGTCGTGAAATCATGCGACGTGGAAGCGGGTGCGCCGCTCGCGGCGTTGACGCGCGATGGCGTGCTGGATGCGCGCTTCGTCGATCACGTCAGCGACGCGAATTACGTGGTCGAACTGCTGAACCGGCGCGACGTGGCATTGATGCGCGATCGTCTGCTGCACGTGCCGGCCGCGTAGCCTGGCAGGCGGCACGGCATGCGGCAGCAGCGATAGCAACCTCACGCGTCACATCGTGCGCGCATCCTGAGGCGCGTGATGCAGCGCGTCGGCCCATCGCGCGACATGTCCTGGATCGAGCCTCGTCGAACGCCCTTTGGTGCAAAGGGCCGTGCGAAACCCGGCGATATCCGGTTTGAGCGCGTGGATCTGCGCGAGCTGTGCCCAGCCGAGCGACCCCGCCACTCCCGTCATCGCGCCGCGCGCACCGATCGTGGCGAGACAGCGCGCAAGCGTGTCCATATCGACGCAATCGAACAGCGTGCGACCGTTCTTGGTGGCCGTATCGAACACGATGCCGGCAAAACCCAGCCCGGCCGCGTAGTCGGACAGCGCGGCGTCGACACCTTCGTCGCACAGCAGCACCGGCACCACGGCGGCAGGCAGGCTCGCGAGATGCGCGAGGCACGCCCGCGCCGACGCGCCCGGCGAGACGCCCACCTTCACGTAGTCGACGCCCGTATCGCTCACGCCGATCACACGCGTGGCGATCTCGTCGAGCGCCTCGTTCGGCACGTCGCCGATCGTCGCGCTGATCGGCTTGACCGGGAACCGTCCGCGCAGCGCCTGCACGATGCGCGCGATTTCGTCGACGGCTACGCCGCCCAGCGCGCCCTCGCGGGGCTCTTTCAGATCGATGAGCTCGGCGCCGGCCTGGGCGGCGTCGCAGGCTTCGTCATACGAGCGGACGCTCGCGAGCAGTGCGGTCATGGAAGTCTCCAGAAAGCGGTTTTGCCGCGGCGCATCACGCGGCGCGCGAGCTACCCGGCGTTGTGTCCGGCGTCTTGCCCGCCTGCGCGCGGTAACGCGCGATCGCATCCATGATCCATGCCCACGCGACACGTTCCGCGTCGCCTGCGGTCTTGTCGATGGCGATCTTCAGATACGCCACTTCGTTATCGACCTTCACGGCAGGCAGCATGAAAAGTCTGCTGACGAGAATCGCGCCTTCGACGACGGCCGCCTGTGCGCGGTTGAAACCGGGAAAAGGCGCGTGCGTTTCCTGATGCACGCAGCGCATGTAGAGCGTGGGGCGCTGGGTGTCGTCGCGTACTTCGTCGAGTTCCAGCTCGGTGTGCGCAAGCGCGCCGTCGAGCCGCACGCTCGCCACGCGTGTGGCGGGTGAAGTCGGCCAGTCGAATGCATAGCCTGTTACGCAGCCCGCGAAAACGCGCACGTCGGTCGTGAAGTTGATCACGGCGGCCTGGGTGGCGAGGATGTTGTCGAGCGTGGCGGAGGGTCTGAACGGCGCGAGGATCGCGCGCCCGTTTTCGAAGCGCACGCCCATCGGCGCAATGTGAGGCCGGCCGTCGCGCGCCGCAGTCGTAATGATCGTTTCGAAAATCATGGCGGAGAACGCTGGACGTTGCGGCGAACTACGAGCCGGCGGTTTGCAAACTGGCTGTTAGCTGAGTGAGTGACTGCGATGGCCGCACGGAAGCCGCACAAAGGCGGCGCGTGCGGGATTAACGGGTTGCGATATACATCGTGATTTCAAAACCAAAACGCATATCGGTGTAACTCGGTGTCGTCCACTGCATAGTCATCCTCCAGGGTTGGTTGGGGCTTTCGCCGCCGACACATGAAGCAGCGCCGGAACGGATCAGCACCGGAAATCACGCAAGCGCCGTGCCAGAAACAGCACAGTGAAGCGGACGCTGGGAACCCGGCTGGCTTACGCGCCTTACTGTCGCGAAAACGCAGCAGAGTGTTTCACCATCATACGAGTTTCTGGCCGTTGTGCACGCATCGATTCGCACCGTTAGCCAAAGAACTGCTTAGGGATGGAGAAGAAATTCGTGAATTCCCTTCGATGAGGGGCACGCCTACATTGCAGACATGGACGCGGGTTGAACGCATTGACCGCGTCGCTCCCTGGTCTGCATCGCCGGGTGCGTCTCCAACCATCGAGGACAGTTCATGAACGACTTCAGCAAGGCCGCCGTCGAGCCCGATTCGCACGAACGCAATCCATCGGATCCGCGTTCCCGCTATGCAGCCGGTGTCATGAAGTACCGCGAGATGGGGTACTGGCAGCCGGATTACACGCCGAAAGACACGGACGTCATCGCGCTTTTTCGCATCACGCCGCAGCCGGGCGTCGAACCCGAAGAGGCCGCGGCCGCCGTGGCCGGAGAATCGTCGACCGCGACGTGGACGGTCGTGTGGACCGACCGGCTCACCGCGTGCGACATGTATCGCGCGAAGGCGTATCGCGTGGAGCCCGTGCCCGCGTCGAGCGCGACGGAGCCGCAATTCTTCGCGTACATCGCGTACGAGCTCGATCTCTTCGAGGAAGGGTCGGTGGCGAATCTCACCGCGTCGATCATCGGCAACGTGTTCGGCTTCAAGCCGCTCAAGGCGCTAAGGCTCGAGGACATGCGCATTCCGGTCGCTTACCTGAAGACGTTTCAGGGGCCGCCGACGGGCATCGTCGTCGAGCGCGAACGGCTCGACAAATACGGACGCCCGCTGCTGGGCGCGACCGTCAAGCCGAAGCTGGGACTCTCGGGCAAGAACTATGGGCGTGTGGTGTACGAAGGGCTTAAGGGCGGCCTCGATTTTCTGAAGGACGACGAGAACATCAACTCGCAGGCGTTCATGCACTGGCGCGACCGCTTTCTGTTCTCGATGGAAGCGGTGAACCGCGCGCAGGCCGAGACCGGCGAGGTGAAGGGCCATTACCTGAACGTGACGGCCGGCACGATGGAAGACATGTACGAGCGCGCCGAATTCGCGAAGCAACTGGGCTCGTGCATCGTGATGATCGATCTGGTGATCGGCTGGACCGCGATCCAGTCGATGTCGAAATGGGCGCGCCGCAACGACATGATCCTGCATCTGCATCGCGCGGGACACGGCACGTACACGCGGCAACGCAATCACGGCATCTCGTTTCGCGTGATCGCGAAGTGGTTGCGCATGGCGGGCGTCGATCACGCGCACGCGGGCACCGCGGTTGGAAAACTCGAAGGCGATCCGCTTTCGGTACAGGGTTATTACAACGTGTGCCGTGCATCGCATAACGAGGTCGATCTGTCGCGCGGCATCTTCTTCGACCAGCCCTGGGCAGGCTTGCGCAAGGTGATGCCGGTCGCGTCCGGCGGCATTCACGCGGGACAGATGCACCAGCTCATCGATCTGTTCGGCGACGACTCGATCCTTCAGTTCGGTGGCGGCACGATCGGACATCCGGGCGGCATTCAGGCGGGTGCGGTGGCGAACCGCGTGGCGCTCGAAGCGATCGTGAAGGCGCGCAACGAAGGGCGCGATATCGTCAACGAAGGCCCCGAACTGCTCGAAGCCGCCGCGCGCTGGTGTACGCCGCTCAAGCAGGCGCTCGATACATGGCGCGACGTCACGTTCAACTACGCATCGACCGACACGCCCGATTTCGCCGCGACACCGACCGCGGCCTGAACGTCACCTGACCTGAAGAGAGCACGCCATGCGAATCACTCAAGGCACTTTTTCGTTTCTGCCGGAACTCACCGACGCGGAAATCAGCTTGCAGATCGACTACGCGTTGCGCGAAGGCTGGTCGTGCTCGGTGGAATTCACCGACGATCCCCATCCGCGCAACACGTACTGGGAAATGTGGGGCCTGCCGATGTTCGACCTGCGCGATGCGGCGGGCGTGCTGATGGAAGTGAACGCATGCCGCAAGGTGTATCCGCAGCACTACATCAAGATCAACGCGTTCGATTCCGTGCGCGGCTTCGAGACAATGCGCATGTCGTTCATCGTCAACCGGCCGGCGGTCGAGCCGGGCTTCCGTCTGGAGCGCACGGAAGCGCAGGGACGTGTGCAGCGTTACAGCATGAAGAGTTATGCGTCGGACCGTCCGGCGGGCGAGCGCTACCCCGCATCGCAGTGAGTGCCATGACGACCGCAGGGATGCAGGACCGAAGGCAACCGGAGAATCGCATATGACCGTCGTAGCTGAACCCGATCTGCCCGCGGCGGTGCCGCGTGCGCAAACGCCTGCCGCCGACGCGGCGGTCGACCTCGTCGGTCTCTTTCGCGACTCGGGTATCGGCGACGTGCTGGCTGAACTCGATCGCGATCTGGTTGGCCTCACGCCCGTGAAAACCCGCATACGCGAGATTGCCGCGCATCTGATCGTCGAACGCGCCCGCGAAACGCTGGGCATCGCAAGCGGAGCGCCGACGTTGCATATGTGTTTTTCAGGCAATCCGGGTACGGGCAAGACGACGGTGGCGCTGCGCATGGCCGAAGTGCTGCACCGTCTCGGCTATATCCGCCGCAATCATCTGGTTTCGGTCACCCGCGACGATCTGGTGGGGCAGTACATCGGCCACACCGCGCCGAAAACGCGCGACGTGCTCAAGCGCGCGCTGGGCGGCGTGCTGTTCATCGACGAGGCGTATTACCTGTACCGCCCCGAGAACGAACGCGATTACGGCCAGGAAGCGATCGAGATCCTGCTGCAGACGATGGAAAACCAGCGCAGCGACCTGGTGGTGATACTCGCCGGCTATGAAGCGCGAATGGAGACCTTCTTTCAGAGCAACCCCGGTTTCCGGTCGAGGATCGCGCATCACATCACGTTTCCCGACTACGACGCAGCAGAACTGCTCGACATCGCCGAACGCATGCTGGCGAAGATGCACTACCGGCTCGATGGCGAATCGCGCGCCGCGTTCAGCGAATACCTGGATCGCCGCATCCGCCAGCCGAACTTCGCGAACGCGCGCTCGGTGCGTAACGCGCTGGACCGCTCGCGTCTGCGCCAGGCGAGTCGTCTCTTCGCCGATGCGCTGAAAGGCGGCGTGCCCGCGGATGCGGCCGCGCTGACGCTGCTGGGCGCGGCGGATATCCGCGCGAGCCGCGTGTTTGCCGAAACAGAAACAGCAACGGCAGCGGCGCCGCCCACACCGGCTTGAATCGTTTCCCGAGGAGATTGCCATGCAGGACGGACGCACCACGCTTTCGAAGTTTCTCATCGATACGCTCGACCGCAAGCCCGTATCCGTAACGGCGCCAGGCCTGTCCGCGCTGCTGATCGACGTGGCGGCATCGATCAAGACGATTTCCGCCGCGCTGACGAAAGGCGCGCTGGGCGGCCACCATGGCACGGCGCATTCGCTCAACACGCACGGCGAGGAGCAGCAGAAACTCGACCTCGCGACCAACGATATCTTCCTGCAGCACTGCGAGTGGGACGGTCTGCTGGCGGGCATGGTGTCGGAGGAAATGGACGAGGTCTACGCGATACCGGAAGCGTATCCGCGCGGCGACTACCTGCTCGCGTTCGATCCGCTCGATGGTTCGTCGAACATCGACATCAACGGCGTGGTGGGTTCGATCTTCTCCGTGATGCGTGTGCGGGACGACCAGCGCGACGCGCCGCTCGCGGAAAGCGCGTTCCTGCGGCCTGGCCGCGAACAGGTCGCGGCCGGCTACGCGATTTACGGGCCTTCGACGATGCTCGTGCTGTCGGTCGGCACCGGCACGCACGGCTTCACGCTGGAACGCGACGTCGGCAATTTCGTGCTGACGCATTCCGACATCCGGATTCCGGAGGACACCGGCGAATTCGCGATCAACGCGTCGAACGAACGCTTCTGGGAGCCGCCCGTGCGCCGCTACGTGCAGGAATGCAAGGCGGGCCGCAGCGGCTGTCGCGCGCGGGACTTCAACACGCGATGGATTGCATCGATGGTGGCCGAAGTGCATCGTATCCTGATGCGTGGCGGCGTCTTCATGTATCCGCGCGACTTCAAGACGCCCGCGATGGAAGGGCGCCTGCGTCTGCTGTATGAGGCGAGCCCGATGAGCTTTCTGGTCGAGCAGGCGGGCGGGCAGTCCATCACCGGGCGCGAACGGATTCTCGACGTCGTGCCGCAGAAACTGCATCAGCGTGTCCCGGTCATTCTCGGCTCACGCAACGAAGTGGCGCGCATCGGCCGCTATCACAGCGAATACGATCGCGGCGAGGACAAGCCGTTCACCTCCCCGCTCTTCAACGAACGCTCGCTGTTTCTGCCGGAAACACCCGCGTAGGGGCCCGGCGGGAACGCGCTTCCAGATCGTATGAGCAGACAGGTTTCAGACTCAGGGAGACGCGCATGTCAGTCAGACATCCGATCATCGCGGTGACCGGTTCGAGTGGCGCCGGCACGACCACCGTCATGAAGAGCTTCACGCATATTTTCCGGCGCGAGCGCATCAACGCACAGATCGTCGAAGGCGACGCGTTTCATCGTTACGACCGCAAGGGCATGCGTGACGCGCTTAAACAGAGCGAACGCGATGGCGCGCTTACCTTCAGTCACTTCGGCCCCGAAGCGAATCTGCTCGAAGAACTGGAGCAGCTTTTCGCGAGTTACGGCGAGACCGGTAGCGGCAAGTTTCGCCGCTATATACACGACGACGCGGAAGCCGCGGCCTGCAACCAGGACGCCGGCACGTTTACGCCGTGGATGGATGTGTCCGACAAAACCGATCTGATGTTTTACGAAGGTCTGCACGGCGCGGCGGTCACGGAAAACGTGGACGTTGCCCGGCATGCGGATCTTCTGGTCGGCGTCGTGCCGATCATCAATCTCGAGTGGATCCAGAAGCTGCATCGCGACCAGACGATGCGCGGCTACTCGCATGAAGCGGTAGTCGACACGATCCTGCGCCGCATGCCCGATTACGTGAACTACATCTGCCCGCAGTTCTCGCGCACGCATGTGAATTTCCAGCGCGTGCCGACCGTGGATACGTCGAATCCCTTCACCGCGCGCGAGATTCCCAACGCCGATGAGAGCTTTGTCGTGATCCGGTTCGCGCGGCCCAAAGGCATCGACTTTCCGTATCTGCTGACGATGCTGCACGACTCGTTCATGTCGCGCCCGAATGTGATCGTGGTGCCCGGCGGCAAGATGGGGCTCGCGATGCAGCTGATTTTCACGCCGATGATCCTGCAACTGGTCGATCGTCGCGCGCGTGCCTGAAGAACCGGTTTCCCTTAACTTCAAGGAGAGTGTGATGGCTTTCATCGCATTGCGTCAGCTGCTGGATCACGCGGCAGAGCACAGCTATGGCATCCCGGCGTTCAACGTCAACAACATGGAGCAGATCCAGGCGATCATGCAGGCCGCCGATGCAACCCGCAGCCCGGTGATCCTGCAGGCGTCGGCGGGCGCGCGCAAATACGCGGGCGAGGCCTATCTGCGTCACCTCGTGCTGGCCGCGATCGAGGCGCATCCCGATCTTCCCGTGGTGTTGCACCAGGATCACGCCGCGAGTCCGTCGGTGTGCCAGCAGGCGATCCGTTCCGGCTTCACGTCGGTGATGATGGACGGCTCGCTGTTGCCCGACCAGAAAACGCCGGCAACCTATGACTACAACGTCGACGTGAGCCGGCGCGTGGTCGAGGCGGCGCATGCGGTGGGCGTGTCTGTCGAAGGCGAACTCGGCTGTCTGGGCTCGCTCGAAACCGGCGAGGCAGGGGAGGAAGACGGTGTCGGTGCACAGGGCACGCTCACGCGCGACGATCTGCTGACCGATCCGGAGCAGGCCTGCGCGTTCGTGGAGGCCACGGGCGTCGATGCGCTCGCCATCGCGATCGGCACGTCGCACGGGGCGTACAAGTTCAGCCGCCAGCCGACCGGCGACATTCTGGCGATCGATCGCATCGTGGACATTCACCGGCGCCTGCCGGATACGCATCTCGTGATGCACGGGTCGTCTTCGGTGCCGCAGGAATGGCTCGCGACGATACGCGAATTCGGCGGCGAGATTCCCGCGACGTGGGGCGTGCCGGTCGAGGAGATCCAGCGCGGCATCGCGAACGGCGTGCGCAAGGTGAACATCGACACCGATATCCGCCTCGCGATGACGGGTGCGATGCGTCAGGCGATGGCGTCGGCGCGTGGGGAATTCGATCCGCGGCACGCGCTGAAGGCCGCGACGGCGGCGGCACGCAATCTCTGCATCGACCGGTTTCAGGCGTTCGGCTGCGCGGGGCAGGCCGATCGCATCAAGCCGCTTGCGCTCGATGCGATGGCGCGGCGTTACCACTGATCTTTCGAACCTTTCCATGCGAAAGAGGCCATCGTGCGCGACAGCATGTGTCGCCCTGAAGGACTGGACGAATGTGCGTATTCTGGCGGTTCAGGATCCCGCTGGATTGACTGGATGAGGAGCGCACGATGGCAACCGAATCTCCCGCAGGTGAACTGGGCGCGCCCGCGCCCGCCTTTTCGCTGCCCGCCACGGACGGGCGCACGCTGACACTCGACGACGTGCGCGGCGAGCACGGCCTGGTCGTCGTGTTCATGTGCAACCATTGCCCGTATGTGCTGGGCGCGCTGCCGCATCTGATCCGCGACGCGCAGGAACCGGCGGCACTCGGCGTCAACGTCGTCGGCATCAGTTCGAACGATGCGGCGACGTATCCGGACGATGCGTTCGAACGGATGGTGGCGTTCGCCGCGCTCTGGAAGCTGCCGTTTCCTTACCTGTACGATGAATCGCAGCAGATCGCGCGCGCTTATGGCGCAGTGTGCACGCCGGAGTGCTTCGGCTACGACGCAGGCTTGAAGCTGCGCTATCAAGGTCGGGTTGACGCGTCGCGCTATGCGCCGGTTCCCGACGCGAGGCGCGATCTCTTCGAGGCGATGCGTGAAATCGCCCAGGTGGGCGTGGCACAAGGGCCGCGGTATCCTGCGCTGGGATGCTCGATCAAATGGAAAACGGACGAATGAGTCCTAGCGCTTTTTGACTGTCACACCCGGTGCCTGCCATGCACTGAGGTCTTCCTCGGGGCGCTCGACTTCGCAGCCCCAGTCGAGCGCCTTGTCCTGATCGAAGCGTTTGCCGAGTTGCCACGCGATTTCAGCGCGCGCCAGCTGCACGCCCATATAGAACGCGTGACCACCATCGGTTTCGAGCTTGAGGCCCGGATACAGCGCGAACGGATCGCCGGCGGTTTGATGGCCGTCGCGGTTATAGACGTGAATGCCATCAGTCGCGACCTGCACGCGGAAATTCGGATCGCGTATGGCGTTCGCCACTTCATCGATCTCCTTCGCGTCGTAGGGGAACGGGCGCTTTGCGTGCAGCGCGGAAAGCTCGCCGGAAATGCCCTTGGGCAACACCTGCGCTTCGCGGGCCGCGTACATCACGCGCCGCGCGACATCCGCTTCGCGTATCGCCCTGCGCGCGTGCAGGCTGACGGAGGTCGTCAGGACCGCACTGACGTGGAGTTCGGCCGCGATGCCGAGCAGCACCGCGTTGATCCCGCTGGTATCGGCTTCGGTCAATTCCGTGACGTTGCCGATGCCCATCATGATGTCGATATGCGGATAGCGCTCGCGCAGCCCGACATAGCGTGCAATCGAAGCGGCGAGGCCAAACGGGATCGGATCGAGAACCGGATCGGCGAGAAACGCGCGGCCGCGCTGGCTTAACGCTTCGATGGCCGCGTCGAGCGAGGCCGGATCGCGCGGCTCGCGGGCGACCAGAATGGGCGTCGCGGGGACTTCATCGGCGATCCACAGCGTATCCAGATTCAGGCTCAGCAGATAATCGGCGCCCGCGCGGCCGCCGCGCACGAGTTCGTCGGTCTGCATCGAATCGACGCTCACGCGATAGCCGTGCTCCTTCAGCATGCGCACGGCGTCTTCGAGATGCGGGAACGGCGTCTGCGGCAGGCAGCCGATGTCGATCACGTCCGCGCCCTGAGCGGCGTAATGTTTCGCGCGCGCCGCGATGCCGTCGAGATCGAGCTTCGGCGCATCGACGATCTCCGCGAAAATCGCGGTGTCATGACGGCTCAGGTCGAAGTGCCGGGCTTCGCGGCCGAAGAACTGCGGCAGGTCCTTGACCTCTTCGGGACCGCGTTCGACCGCCACGTCATAGTGCGTACGCAACGCGTCGAGGTCGCCACGGCAGCGGCCCGGCAGGATCATCCGGTTCGCGCCAAGCGGCCTCGGCACGCGGCGCAGGATCAGGTCGGTGGTCATCAGGCCGGCGACCTGCAAGCCGATTTCGCGGATTTCCCACGTGAACGGCGTGGGCGCCATGCCTTCCAGCACCTGCTTCAGGCTTTTCTCGGCCAGTCTGCCGGTCAGGAAGACGATGTGGTCCATGCAAGCCTGAGGTGGGTTAATCGTTGTTCGAGCGCGGCCCTGAGCTCATCGAGCGAGCGCGCCACCGTCGTGTATTCGATGCGCGCGAGCCGCTCGACGTTCTCCAGTTCGATCGCACGCGGCCGCACCTCGACCCACTCGTGCGGGGTCTGCGTGATGACGCTCGGTGCCGTATCGCATGCGAAAACAATGCCAGGTACACATTGCTTGCCGGCCTGCGCGAAGAGATTGGTCGGCAGCGTATCCGAGATGCCGAACGCGCATTTGGCGACGGTGTTACTCGTCGCGGGCGCGATGATGACGGTGTGATATTCGCCGTTGTAGATCATGCCGACGGGCACGCTGCTCGCGCTGTTGTCGCGCACCACGCGAAAATGCTCGCGCAGTTTCGCGATCGTCCAGCCGTAGAGCGGCAAGACTTCCTCGCCCGCGGCCGACAGGAACAGGTCGACGCCCGGCAGTTGGCGCGCGAGGTCGATCGATTCCTCGAGCATGTGACCCGAGCCGGTCACGCACCACGCAAACCGCGCGTCGGGCTTGAACTCGTCGAGCCGGCGAGCGGGCGTGGGTGCGTTCATGCGTCGGAAGGCGAAGACCCGTCGTGGGAGAGCCGGATCTGCAGCCGGTGCATCTTCCGGTACAGCGTGTTGCGGCTGATGCCCAGCCCCTTCGCGACGTTGCTGACGTTCCAGCGATGTTCGTCGAGGAGCGCCAGCACCGTCTCACGCTCTTTCAGCTGGATGGCGTTGAGCGTGGACGTGTCGGCGTCGTCGGCCGCATGCGGGGGCGCGGCGGCACCGGACAAACCCGTTGCGCGGGCAAGACCTGGCGCGCTGTACGCGTTCGTGGTGCCCATCGTGCCGGGGGCACCGGGAACGCCGCCGCAGATATCCGCGGGCAGATGCGAGCAGCGGATTTCACCGCCGTCGCATAGTGCCATCGCCATCTGCAGCACGTGACGCAACTGGCGGATATTGCCGGGCCACGCGTAACCGAGCAGCGCGCGCTGAGCTTCCGCGCTGAGCGTGGGCGGATCGTCCGTTTCGCTTTCGAGGATGTGGTGAATCAGCGCGAGCGCATCGGCACGATCGCGCAGCGCGGGGAGATTGATTTCGATGCCGTTCAGCCGGTAATACAGGTCCTCGCGGAATATGCCGTTCTGCACGAGTTCCATCAGGTTGCGGTGGCTCGCGCTGATCAGCTGGAAATCCACCTTGACGGTGACTTCCGCGCCGAGCGGCGTGACTTCGTGTTCTTCGAGCACACGCAGCAGGCGCGCCTGGAGCGCCATCGGCATGTCGCCGATTTCGTCGAGAAAGAGTGTGCCGCTGTTCGCCTGCACGATCTTGCCGCGCCGTCCCTCGCGCTGCGCGCCCGTGAACGCGCCCGCGCGATAGCCGAACAGTTCGCTTTCGATCAGGTTCTCCGGCAGCGATGCGCAGTTCACCGCGACAAACGCGCCCGCGCTGTTCGGGCTGATGCTGTGCAGCGCGTTCGCGAACACTTCCTTGCCGGTGCCGGTCTGTCCGCGCAGGATGATCGGAATCTTTCGCTGGATCACGCGTGCGGCGAGCTGGATCTGCGAAGCCATGCCGGGGTCGCCGAATTCCAGATGCGAGAGCTTGTCGAGCCGGTTAGCCTGATCGCGGACGTTACCGGCATCCCGCGCCTCGCGGACTTCCCGGCTGTCGCGCGGCTTGACGCTCCTGCTGCGTGCGGCGGACGGATATTCGCGCGCGCCCGGATCGGTCATCAGGATGCGCGTCGCGGTGCTGGTGGCGTCGCGCGGCGTCTGCGCGATCAGGAAAAAGCGGCTGTTGGCGTTCGCGCTGTACACGGTCACCGGATGGAACGAGCCACGGATGCTGCGTGCGAGCATGTCCTCGAGCGAGGAGTTGAACGCTTCCTCGATGCGCTTGCCGACCAGTTCCGCGTGCGACCGGAAATCGAGCTGGAAGAGGGCGCTGCGGCTCGCGGCCAGCACGACGCCTTCGTCGCTGACGGCGAGCTTGCCGGCATGCAACGTGCCGACGAACTCAGGCCGGCTATGAAAATGAATCATGTGCGCGCGACGGTAGCGCGCGTCGATCAGGCGGTTTTCGATCATCTGCCGCGACATGCCGACGAGCACCAGCGAATGCTGCTGCAACAGCTTCGAGCGGCTCGTCACGTCGAGCACGCCGGCAACCGCGCCCTGATCGTCGAAGATCGGCGCGGCCGAGCAGGTCAGCGACGTGTAACGCGGATAGAAGTGTTCGTGCTGGTAAACCGCGATACATTCGCGTTCGGCAAGACAGGTGCCCATGCCGTTCGTGCCGGCTTCGCGCTCGCTCCATAGCGCGCCGACACGCAGGCCGTCGGCGGCCACGGTTTCGCCAAATGGCACCGACGACACCTGATGCACGATCACACCTTCCGCGTCCACCAGCACGACGGCCAGTTCAGGGTCGGCGAGCTGCTGGTACAACGTGGTCATTTCGAGCTTCGAGCAGGCGATCAGGTCGCTCGCGGCTTCGCGCCGCGCGGCCAGTTCCTGCTGCGTGAGAATGGGCGGCATCACGAAATGCGCGGGATCGAGCCTGAATTCGTTCAGGCAGCGCGTCCATGACTGCGCCACCGAGGCACTGGTGGGCCGCGTCGCCACCTGGTGATTGACGGTGTTGAGCACTTCCCGGACATGCATGTTGATGTCTGCAAGCAACGACATGGGGCCTTGTCTCCGTGGCGTCCGGCGCGTGCACCACGCACGTTGCGTGGCGCCTCCCCGGCGCGTATCTATGTAGGTTCCCCCTCGCGCTGCTGTGTCTCGGGGCACGCATGCGCGTCAACCAGGCCTATCCTGTTCCACAACTGCGGGTGAATGTTCGTATTGCAGCGAGTGCCTGCAAACGTCGGCCTCACCCTTTCAAACTCTACAACCGATAGCGGCAGTGTTCAATCATTAGTCGCAACAATATGCGTGTGTGCGCCCGGAATTTGCTTTGCTGTGCAGCACCCTTCGGGAAGCCGAACGATCCGGCGTTGTGCTCCGGTTTGTGCGTCATAAACGGCGCATTGTGTCCGGCGTGCGTCCGAAGGTTGCCTGATCCGCCGGAATGCGCGGTTTCTCACATGCCAGAGGACACACCATGGACCGTTTCGACGCGATTCGCCATAGCGGTTTTTCCGCGGTTTCCCGGATTTCCGACGCGATGCAGCATACCGACACCGGATTTTCGACGATGGATGAGGTCGCGGCGCCCATGGACATCGTCTATATCGAAGGATTCACGGGCCAGACGGTGATCGGCATCGACACGTCGGAACTGCACGCGCCGCAGCCGGTGCGGATGAACCTCGCGATCGGCGTGCCGTCGATCCGCGCCTGTGTAACGGACCGCATCGACGACACGATCAACTATGCAGCGGTGCGCGAAGCGCTGCACGGTCTGCTCAGAACGCACGGCGTGCAACTGCTCGAAGCGCTCGCGGAACAGGTCGCGCAACTGCTGATCGCGGATTTCGGCGCGCACTGGGTGCGGGTTTCACTCGCGAAACCGGGCAAATTCGACGACGTCGAATCGGTCGGCGTGCTGATCGAGCGCCGGCGCGATGCACGGGGCACGGCGAATGCGACGTGGGTTTCGCTCGGCAAGGGTCTGATTCCCGACTAGGCACGGCTTCATCATGCCGTGTGATGAAACGACATGGCATGACGTGAAACGGCGTGGCGACCCGCGCGCCGCCGGAGTCCGCACGCGTTTGCGTTATTTGCTCGCCGGCGCCGCGGCCGCCGCGGTTTTGCTGACACCACAGGCGCGATAGGCCTCTGCCTGCAGGGTAAGGAATTTCTTCGACTGCGCCCGCGCCAGGTCGATGCGGAATTCTCCGCCGCCTTCGCCGCCAAGCGTCGCGTACTTCGCGAACGTCGACTGATCGACGAAATCGTCGTAGGGCAGCACCGCCGCGATATGGTCGATGGCGCACGAGCATTTGTAGACGTTGGCGAAATCGTGGCCGTTGTCGTCCATGCAGCTGAGTACGTATTCGACCCGTCCCTGGGTGGGATAGTCGTGACCTTGCGCCGCGTGCGCGCCGGTCGCCGAAGCATTCTGCGCGAACGATACCGCCGGCGCCACAGCCAGCGCGCAGCACGCGAGCACCAGCAGGGCGCGACAGGGTGAAGTCATGCCGGAACCTCGTTGTCAATGCATCGATCTGCGTTCGCCGCGGGGAGGCTCGATGCGGGTCTCGCCGCGGCTCTGGCGCGCTGCCTGCCGCCCGGTTGGGCGCCCGGCCGGCGCTCAGTTGGGCGCGAACGGATGCGCCGCACCCGCCTTCTTCGCGACCACCTCCGCCGCGCTGGGTTCGCCGGCTACCGCGCGCTGGAGCGCTTCGCGGGTCGCCTTGTAGTTGTACTCCTGGATCTTCTTGTCGTCGTCGGCCTGCCAGTGGATGAAGACGCCGACGCAGACGAACAGGTCATCGGCCTCGTCCTTCGGGATCGTGCCGTCCTCGACACAGTCGGCCACCGCGAGCGCAACCGCGTGCTGCGCCGGGCCGAACATCTGCACGGCCTGTTTCGCACCCTTGATCGTCACCTTGTTGAACATCACGGTGTTCGGCTTGGTGAGCAGATTCGGCGCGATCACCGCCAGCAATGACGTGAAGCCGTCCTTGTTGTTCGTTAGCGCGTGGCAGAACGCCGTCTCGGCAGCAGAACCTCGCGGTCCGATCAGCAGATCGATGTGCGCGACCTCGTTGCCGTCGCCGACCAGCGACTCTCCTACCATGACACGGTTGATCTTGGCCATGCTGTTCCTCCAGTGATTGTGTACACGATGTGTCGGACTGCGTTCAACTCGCGACGCCGCAACAACGGCCGCGCAAGACGTGGATGAGCGCCACGCTAAGCCAGGTGTTCCTAACATGTTCCGTGCCAATCCCGATCCGCATGCGTGGTGCGCTGCATCACGCGGTCGTGTCCGTCATGCGTCCGCTACGGGTTTGTCATGTGCCGGTTGCGGGTCCGGCGTCGTCGAGTACGCCGGCCACAAAGAGCGTGGCGACCGTCAGGTCGGCGCTCGTGCCCGGATTGATGCCGCGCGCCTTCAGTTCGGCGTCCCAGCGCGCGAGTGCGTTTGCGGCGATTCCATCTTCCGCGCCGCGCGTTTCCTCGCGCGCGATGCGCCATTGCGCGTGCTGACGCTGTGCTTCGCGCGTGACACTTTGCGCCACCGTCTCACCGTGTTTGCGCACAATGTGCGAATCGGGCCAGCGGCTCAGGCAGGTGAGATACACATCGAGCGTGACGACGCTTGCCGGTGTTTCGCGCGGCCATTCGCGCGCCGCGGCGGCGCGGATCTCGAACACGTCACGAAAGCCTTCCGCGTATTGCCGCGCGATGCTGTCGCGCGCGGCGGCGAGCGTCATGGCCTCGCGCAGCGATACCGTCGGTTCGGCGTGGACTGGCTGCTCGGGCGCATCGCCGAGGCCACCCGGGTTCGCAAGTGCGATCGCCCGGTAGGCGGCGCGGGCGTCGTCGATATCCAGCGCGGCGAGGGCGGCTTCCGTGGCGCGCTGCCAGGCGGCGGCATGGGCGGCATCGTGCGGCGCGGGCGTCGATTCGAGCGCGGCGGCGAGCGGCGCGACCAGCAGCACGATGCCGAGATTCGTATTGCACGCGACGCGCGCGCGCGTGAGCGTGACCGCATCGAAAATGCGCGGGCCGATTGCCGCACCGCGGTTAAACAGCGCGTTCGCCGCCGCTGTCGCGCTTTCGATGAACTGGGTTGACGTCATGCCGTGTCCGGCACTTTCGACGCTGACGTTGCCGGGCTTCGCCGTCTCCACGTCGAGCCGGCAGGCGCGCAGGAACGCCGCGCGCGCGCGGGCGCGCACGATCTCGTCAGCGGCCTGCATGAGCGCCGCCTGCGAGCGGCAGGACGTCGATCGATGCATCGCGCGAGGCGGCGAGCTTGCGATCCAGCAGGTCGTCGACGAGCAGGGCGGCGATATCGCGCGATGTCACCGATTGCAGGCCGCGCCATGCGGCGACGCCGTTGACTTCCAGCACGAGCGGGCGCGACGCATTGTCGGGATCGGGGATCAGATCCACGCCGGCGTAGTCGAGCCCGAGCGCCACGGCGGCGCGCACGGCGCTACCCGCGAGCGTGTCGTCGAGCGCGGCGGGCTCGCAGGCGGCGCCCTGGGCGAAGTTGTGAATCCAGCCCTTGCCGCCCGTTCTCCGCATCGCCGCGACGGCGCGACCGCCGACCACGAGCACGCGCCAGTCGAAGCCATGCGCGCCGCCATCGACATAGCGCTGCAGATACGCCACATGCCGGTACGCGCCGAGCGGCGGCAGCGGTTTGAGCGTGCCGCCATCCTGGCCCTGAGCGCCGGCGCCGAGCCGTCGCAGGCCCTTGCCCTGCGAGCCGAACAGCGGCTTGAGCACGACCTGGCGGCCCGCGGCGGCCTCGCGCATCAGCACGCGCTGGGCGTACACGGTCGATTCGGCGGCCCATGTCGGCGGCGTCGGTACGCCGTGACGGTTGAGCAGGAAGCTCGTCATCGATTTGTCGACGCTGCGTTCGATCGCGCGCGCATCGTTGTAGACGGGCACGCCGCACTCGCGCAGCGCGTGCAGGATGCCGAGGCGCAGCGTCACCTGTTCGAACGTGCCGCCCGCGATGCCGCGCACGAACACCGCATCGGGCAGCGCATGGCCGAAGCCGGGCAGCGCGAGTCCGTACGGCGCCCATGTCGTATCGATGCGGCAACCGGCGAGATCGACGCAGCGGGCTTCGACGCCGCGCGCGCGAAACGCGCGCTTTAGCCGCGTGGTGTGCCAGCCAGTTTCGTCGGTCATGATCGCGACGCGCAGGCCGGTCATGGCGGGCGTGTCGCTCATGGCGCCGGCCTCGCGCCCCATTGCGCCTGCAGCAACGCCGCGTTGATGCTTCCGCCGTGATACGTCGCGCCGCTTTCGAGGCTGCTGACCCACACCTCGGCGGGCGCGAAGAGCGCCGCGTCGATCTGGTAGAAGTCGTAGTTGAACGACGCGAAGATCTCCGCGAACGGTCGCCCGTAGTCGCGTGCATTCGAGGAAGGCAACTCCGTCGCCAGCCGTCTCGCAACCGCATCCTGCCGCACGGTGAGATGCACGCGGCCGCCGTACAGGATCGCGTCGTTGGTGCGGCCCATCGCCTGAATGCCGTCGGGCGCGGGCGGCGGCAGCGGCGCCGCGCCGCTCGCCTCGACGATCTCGTGCAGATCGACGCCGAGCACGTGCGTCTTGTGCAGCGCAACTTCGACGACGCGTGCGACGACCTGTACCGTCCCCGCCACAGCGTGTGTCGGCGTGACGATCAGTGTCAGCCGCTCTGGCGCGAGACCGCAGTCGCGCACGACCTTGTCGATGACGACGGGCGGCGGCAGGCGATCCACTTCGAGCACCAGCGCGCCACGGTCGTGCCGGTCGCGATAGCCGAGTCCGGCGAACAGATCCTCCTTGCCCGCCAGCGCGCGCGCCGGCCCCGAGCCGAGCGAAAAAAACTTCTTGCCGCCGGTCTGTTCCTTCGTCGCCGAGAGACTCCAGCCGGCGTACTGGCTGCCGAGGCAGGCCAGCACCGGCGACGACGTCCGGACGTCGATCGTGACGGGCCAGAACGGCGCGGCGTCGGCGTTCATGTGCGTCGTGACGTGTCCGAGGCCGCCCATGCAGATGCGCGCGACCAGCAGGCCGGCCTCGATGCTGCCCGGCGCCTCGATACCGGCATCGACGATGACGGTGCCCGCATCGGTGCGCGACACGGCGACGCGCAGTTGCGCCGCTTCGTCGACGAGCTGCGCGACGAGTGGCGCGCTGAGTGCGTTCACGCTCAGCGCGGGCGCGGGCGGCGTGCGGGAAGGATCAGCCGGGGATGACGTCATGGGCGGACTCGCGACAGGTTGCAATGCGTTGCAGGAGGCGCGCGCGTTCGCGTTCCAGCGCGTGCGGGACGTCGTCGGCGCGGGGCGCGGTGACGAACAGCGTGCAGACCGGCTGGCCTGCCTCGATGCGCGTGCCCGGCTGCGGGACATCACGACAGACCGGATCGTCGAGGCAGGCATCGCTGAACGCCTGCGTGACGGTGAAGCCGTGCGGCGCGAACAGCACGCGCTGGCCGGCGCGCGGTCCGGCACGATCGGGCGGTGCGGCGGCGGGGAGGGTGCCGTGCAGGCACGCGTCGATGTGACAGGCGATCAGGCCACGCGGCCATTGTCCGGGCCAGACGGTTTCGTACAGCGCCATCGTCGAGGACGGACGTGCGTTGATTTCGAGCACCTGCACCGATTCGCCGTCGAGCATGAAGTCGATGCTGTTCAGGCCCGTCAGCCCGGCACGCGAAACGATCGCGCGGATCGTCGCGTCGAGCGTTCCGGCGACGCTGCGA
The DNA here is from genome assembly GCF_907164545.1 of Paraburkholderia gardini. NCBI lineage: Bacteria > Pseudomonadati > Pseudomonadota > Betaproteobacteria > Burkholderiales > Burkholderiaceae > Paraburkholderia > Paraburkholderia gardini. The sequence goes on from NZ_CAJQZB010000052.1 coordinate 32,644, forward strand.
GGCAACTCGACGGGACCGGTCGATCCCGCATGCACGAAGGGCAGCGGGCCCGCTTTCACGACGAGTTGCCGCGCGTAACCGATGACAACCGCTTCGCGCCGCGCCGCGACGAAAAGCGCCGACATCGGTTGCCCGGGAACGAGGCGCTGGAAATAGGTCCCGGTAACGGCTTCGTTTCGCGCGGACGTGTCGAGCGGCTCGATATGCGTGCCGCCGCAGCCGTGCGCATGCTTGACGAGCCAGCCGGTCGGCCCGTCGGCGGGCCGCGCGAACGACACCGCCGGATGCGCGATATCGAGCGCATCCAGCAGCGGGAAAAAGCGCCGGGGGTCGCGCACGGCGGCGCACGCAGCGTCACTGTTGCCGAGAAAATGCGGCATGTGCGGCGCGCGCTGCAGGCGCGGCACAAGCGGTTCGATGCCGCTGCCCGCGATGTACCCCAGCAGATGAGGGATGCGCGCCACGCGCGCGAGCGCGTCGAGGAGCCGTTCGCGATCGATCCGCAACGCGCCGCTGCCGTCGCCGATATCGAACCAGAGGCCGGCATGCTGCCGTGTATCGCGGTCGCCGAAGATATCGAGCGCGACGACGTTCAGCCCGGCGCGCGCCGCCGATTGCGCCAGCATCCGCGCCGACAGTCCCACGACCGCGACGTACGGCGAGCGCGCAAGCGCTGGCCTCATGGCGCGCGACGACGACCCCGTCGATGACATGAACGCGATCCGCTCAGGCGCTGCCGGACGCGATCGCGCGGGCTTCGTCGAACGCTTCGGGAAAGCCGAGATAGACCGGCTTGCCGCCCGTGCGCATCCGCACGAACAGCCGGTGCTCGACCTGATACTTGACGTTGCCGATGGCGAGCGCGCCGATACCGATGGCGTCGTGACGCGCGGCGCCGGCGAGCGGCTTGCCGTCGTCCATGACGTTCACGCCCGCGATGCCTTCGGGCGGCACCGCGTTGACGTCGGCGGCGATCAGCAGGTGCTTCGCGTGGGCGAGATCGGCGGGGGTCATCAGCTGCACGCCCGCTGCGGCCGTCGCGAACACGATTTCCGCGCGGGCGAGCGCCGCGTGCAGGTCCGCGGGCGAACCGGCCGCTACGCCCGAGGTCGCGATGTCGAAGCGGCGGTTGATTTCGTCGCTGACCTGGGTGGCGCGCGCGCGGCTCGTGTGGCTCGCGATCACGACGTCCGCGCCGAGCGAGGCCGCCATCGCCGCCGCGACGCGTCCCACGGCGCCCGTGCCGCCCAGGATCAGCACGCGCTTGCCGCCGGGTTCAGTCTTGTGCTCCTTCTTCAGATGACGCTCGACGAGCGCGACCAGTGCGGCCGCCGTGGTGTAGGCGCCGCTCGGGTCCGCGAATACCGATACCTCGAACGGCGGCACCATCGCCTGGCGGGCGAGGTCGAGCATGTCGGCGGCCAGCATCACGTCGCGTCCGCCGATAAAGATGCCAGTGCGCGACACCCCCTTCGGGCCGCGCGAAAAGATGGCGTCCTGGGTGAGCTGCACAACGCTCTCCTCGCCGACGTTGCAGTACGGCACGACGATCTGGTAGCCGGCGTCGGCGGCCATGTTGACGTCGAACGGGCTCATCTGCGGCGTGGCCGTGAACATGTGCAGGATGTAAGGCCTTTCAGTGGCTTCGGACATGGGCGTAGGCTCGTTTCAGGTGGGCGTCACGCGCGGTGCGGCGGGACGACGGAACAGGTCGGGCGCAACGTGTGCGGACCGCGAAGGGCGGCGCTGAAACCGGGACGTGTCATGGCGTGCCGATTCCGCATTGCTGCAGGTCGACGGCGCGCAGCGTCGCGCCGCGATTGCGGCCCGTGACGATCGAACACGCGATGCCGGGTCTGCCGCGCGTCGCGTGCTGGGCCGTGGCGAGCGCGTGCGCGGCTTCTTCCGCGCTGCGCACGAACGCAAAACCGGTCGGCCCCCACGAGGTCTGGCCGATGCCGGCCGTCTGCCGCGCCGCGACCGCTTCGAGCGCGGCGGCGACGGCGGGGCTCGAATACACGCCGCCCTGCACCGGCGCGAAATATTCGCCGATCGTCTGCTGCATTTCGGTGATGCCGTCGGCGAAGGCATCGAAGTCGCTTTCCGCGACGCCGGGCAGAATGCGCAGCAGCACGAGATGACACAGATGGGCGGCGAGCGCCTGCGGAAACGGCGCGAGCGAGGCGAGGCCGCGTTTTTCGGCGTCGCCATGCAGGCCTTCGCGCGTGGTGTCGTCGACGAGCAGGATGCGCCATGCGTCCGGAAACGGCTGGCGGAACAGTAGCGGCGGCGCTTCGGTATGAACGTGGCCCGCCGGATCGTGCGCCTGCGCGGGTCCGCCGTCGACCAGAAAGCCCCCGTGATCGAAGCCGAGCGTGCCGATGCCCGAGCGCGCGCCGCGCCCCAGCATGCGTGCGATTTCCGCGCTGCCCGGCGACCGGCCGGCGAGGCGCGCGTAAGCCGTGCCGATCGCAAGGGCGAGCTGCGTGCCAGAACCGAGGCCCGTGTGCGCACGCGGCGCGCGCTGGACATCGATAGCGACGGCGGGTCCGTCCCACGCGGCGCGCAGCGTCTCCACGTAGCGTTCGACGCGTGCGTGCGCGGCATCGCCACGGGTGGTTTCGATGCGCATGGCGTCGGCGAGTTGCATCGTCACGCGCGTGCTGCGTTCGTCGATGGCGAGACCGACGCTGCCGAACGCGCGGCCGAGCGATCCGTTCGGATCGAGAAAGCCGAGATGCAGGCGCGCGGGCGCGTCGACCGTCACGGCCGATAGCGGGGCAAGGCCTCCGGATTGACTCTGCATCGTGAGCGTTCCTCGTTGGCAGGGGTGCGGGCGGCGTCCGGACCGGCGAAGACCCGCGCCACGCGCGGATCGCCTCGCATCTCGCGTGTCACGCGGACAGCACGCCGGAAACTGCAAGGCAAGAGCCGTACCAGAGCCGTGGACGTCGTTGTCCGCGGGCGTGTGGCGCTCAGGCCTTCGGCGCGTCGTACTTGATGTAGCGAAAGCGCTGGTCGTCTGCTGGCGTGCCTTCGAGCGGACCGCCTTCGAGGCCGGGTTGCCACTGGATCACTTCCTCGATTTTCGTGGCGAGCGCGAAGTCCTTGTCGGTGATGCCTTTGGCCGAATGCGTCTTCAGCTTCACGACGACAAACGCATACGAAACGGTCAGGTCCGGGTGATGCCATGCCGCTTCGGCCAGGTGGCCCACGGTGTTCACCACCATCAGCGTGCCCTTCCAGCTTTCCGTTTTGAACTTGCGGCGCAGCCAGCCATCGTCGAGGTACCAGTGCTGCAACGGACCCTGCAGGCGCTGCTGGATCTCCTCGTCGGAATACACGTGTTCAGCTTGAGTCATGGTGCGGGTCTCCGTCGTATCGGCAGGTTGAATCTGAAAGGGCTGCAAGCAGCGCGCCAGTCGTGCGGGGGCGCCCCCCCCCCGCCGCCCGGGTTTAGCAAGCCCCCGGCGCTGGGGGGCACAAACCCCGGG
>NZ_CAJQZB010000053.1:0-35822 GCF_907164545.1 Paraburkholderia gardini
CGCAGTTGCGCTTCGCTTCGCTCGCTGTGATCAACTTACGGTGGGACTTGCACCCACAAGAGTGCGCCCATGCTGGGCGCACAAACGAAAAAGCCAGGCGTTTGCCTGGCTTTTTCGCTAATACTGGGAGGTTATTCCGCTTCCTGGATGTCGTCCGCTTCGACGATTTCCGGGCGGTCCATCAGTTGAACCAGCGCCATCGGAGCGTTATCGCCGACGCGGAAGCCGAACTTCAGGATGCTCGTGTAGCCACCCGGACGGTTCGCGTAGCGCGGGCCGAGGACTTCGAAGAGCTTCGTGACCGAGTCACGATCGCGCAGGCGGTTGAACGCCAGACGACGATTTGCCAGCGACGGCTTCTTGCCGAGCGTGATCAGCGGCTCGACAACTTTACGGAGTTCCTTCGCCTTCGGCAGCGTCGTCTTGATGACTTCGTGCTCGATCAGCGAGTTGGACATGTTACGGAGCATTGCCAGACGGTGGCTGCTCGTGCGGTTCAGTTTCCGCAGACCATGACGGTGACGCATGTTAATTCCTTTGATTCAGAGTTTTGATCCAGCTCTTCTATCGCGCTCCGCCCGACATGAAGGCGGGTGAGCACACGGGCCGGTAGTAAAAAAGACAAGACGCGGATTTTAAAGGAAAATCCGCGTCTTTGCCAGTCGCGGTACAACTGCGATTCCTTCTCGACTTACTTGTCCAGACCAGCCGGCGGCCAGTTTTCGAGCTTCATTCCAAGCGTCAGGCCACGCGAAGCGAGTACTTCCTTGATCTCGTTCAGCGACTTGCGGCCCAGATTCGGCGTCTTCAGCAACTCGTTTTCCGTACGCTGGATCAGGTCGCCGATGTAGTAAATGTTCTCTGCCTTCAGGCAGTTCGCGGAACGAACCGTGAGTTCGAGATCATCCACCGGACGCAGCAGGATCGGATCGATCTGCGGCGCGCGCGACGGCGCTTCGGCCGTTGCTTCAGTGCCTTCCAGAGCAGCGAACACCGACAGTTGATCAACCAGAATACGCGCCGATTGACGAATCGCTTCTTCCGGCGAAATCACACCGTTGGTTTCGATGTTCATGACGAGCTTGTCGAGGTCAGTACGCTGTTCGACGCGCGCGCTTTCAACGGCGTAGCTCACGCGGCGAACCGGTGAGAACGATGCATCCAGCACAATACGGCCGATGATCTTGGCCGACTCTTCGCCATAACGACGCACATTGCCCGGTACATAGCCGCGGCCCTTCTCGACCTTGATCTGAACGTCGAGCTTGCCGCCCTTCGACAGACGTGCAATCACGTGATCAGGGTTGATCACTTCGCAGTCGTGCGCGAGTTCGATGTCGCCAGCGGTGACAACGCCTTCGCCTTCCTTGCGCAGCGTAACCGTGACTTCGTCGCGATTGTGCAGCTTGAACACCACGCCCTTCAGGTTCAACAACAGGTTGACTACGTCCTCTTGCACACCGTCAAGCGTCGAGTATTCGTGCACGACGCCTGCGATCGTCACTTCGGTCGGCGCGTAGCCCACCATCGACGAAAGCAGTACACGCCGAAGCGCGTTACCCAAGGTGTGGCCGTAACCGCGTTCAAACGGTTCCATGACCACTTTCGCGTGGCTGTCGCCAAGCGATTCAACTGCGATGATCTTGGGCTTCAACAAACTGGTTTGCATAGGTTTTCCTTTTCAATACCCTCGGCTCGTTACACCGATAAGGCTGACCGGTAACAACCTGAAAATAAACAGCCGAGACGCCCCCTTGCGTAACGCAATCAGGGTGCCCCGGCCGTTAATCCGATTACCGCGAATACAATTCGACGATCAGGCTTTCGTTGATATCGCCAGCGATGTCGCTGCGTTCCGGCTTTTGCTTGAAGGTGCCTTCGAATTTCTTCGAATCAACAGCAACCCAGCCCGGCAGTCCGCCTTGCTCGGCCAGCGACAGCGCTTCGAGAATGCGCGCCTGCTTCTTGGCCTGCTCACGAACCGCCACCACATCACCTGCCTTCACTTGCAGCGACGGAATGTTGGTCACAACGCCGTTCACCGTGATCGCCTTGTGGCCGACCAACTGACGTGCTTCTGCACGCGTCGAACCGAAACCCATGCGATACACGACGTTGTCGAGACGCGACTCAAGCAGTTGCAGCAGGTTTTCACCCGTGTTGCCCTTGAGGCGGTCAGCTTCAGCGAAGTAACGGCGGAACTGGCGTTCGAGGACACCGTAGATGCGCTTTACTTTTTGCTTTTCGCGCAGCTGCGTGCCGTAATCGGACGTACGTGCACCCGACGTGCGGCCATGTTGGCCCGGCTTGCTGTCAAGCTTGCACTTGTCAGCGAGCGAACGACGGGCGCTCTTCAGGAAGAGGTCAGTGCCTTCACGGCGGGAGAGCTTGGCCTTGGGGCCGATATAACGTGCCACGTTGATTCCTTCTCTGTTTGATCACGTGAATCTGAATTCACGCTAGTCCGAACCCTTTGGGTCGAACGGTGGGCTTAGTCAATTCAATAACGCAAGCAGCTCGTCGGCGCGCGAGGCGTCAACGAGCACTAGCAAAACAGCGTCTTAGATACGACGACGCTTCGGCGGACGGCAGCCGTTGTGCGGAACCGGCGTCACGTCGGAGATCGCGGTGATCTTGATACCAAGACCATGCAGCGCGCGCACCGCGGACTCACGGCCAGGACCGGGGCCCTTGATCCGTACTTCGAGGTTCTTTACGCCGTATTCCAGCGCCACACGACCCGCCGACTCGGCTGCAACCTGAGCTGCAAACGGCGTCGACTTACGCGAGCCCTTGAAACCCTGGCCACCCGACGTTGCCCAGGCAAGCGCGTTGCCTTGACGATCGGTGATCGTGATGATGGTGTTGTTGAACGACGCGTGAACGTGAACCACGCCCTCGGCGACGTTCTTCTTGACCTTCTTGCGAACGCGTTGCGCCGCGGAGTTGTTCGAAGCCTTAGCCATTACGTTTTCCTGTAACTGTCAGTTCCGCTTACTTCTTCAGCGATTGCGCTGCACGACGCGGACCCTTGCGCGTACGGGCATTCGTACGCGTGCGCTGGCCACGCAGGGGCAGGCCCTTGCGGTGACGCACGCCACGGTAGCAGCCGAGATCCATCAGGCGCTTGATATTCATCGTCGTTTCACGGCGAAGATCGCCTTCAACGATGAACTTGCCGACTTCTTCACGCAGCTTTTCGAGGTCTGCGTCGTTCAGGTCCTTGACCTTCTTCGAAAATGCCACACCAGCAGCGACGCAAATGTCGCGCGAGCGCGTGCGGCCGATACCGTAAATTGCCGTCAGGCCGATTTCAGTATGCTGGTGATTCGGGATGTTAACCCCTGCGATACGAGCCATTGTTTTTCCTCAAACAAAAAGCGCAAGCAAAAGCGCGGCGTTCAGCCTTGACGCTGTTTGTGGCGCGGATCAGAGCTGCAAATCACGCGCACAACGCCCTTGCGCTTGATGATCTTGCAATTGCGGCAAATGCGCTTAACCGATGCCATCACTTTCATGATATTACCCTTTTTTCAAATCACTTCGCCCGGAACACGATCCGCGCACGCGACAGATCGTAAGGCGTCAATTCAACCGTCACCTTGTCGCCCGGCAGGATTCGGATGTAATGCATCCGCATCTTGCCGGATATGTGTCCCAATACGACATGGCCGTTTTCCAGCTTTACCCTGAAGGTAGCGTTAGGCAGGTTTTCGATGACTTCACCCTGCATCTGGATTACATCGTCTTTGGCCATAAGTCCTTTCAACGCATCGGGACGCCGCCGCCTTTGAAATTGGCTTTCTTCAGCAGCGATTCATACTGTTGCGACATAACGTACGACTGCACCTGCGCCATGAAGTCCATTGTGACGACGACAATGATCAGCAGCGACGTTCCACCGAAATAAAACGGCACATTCCAGCGCAGTACCAGAAACTCAGGCAGCAGACAAACGAACACGATGTAGATCGCACCAGCCAGCGTCAAACGCGTGAGGATGCGGTCGATATATCGAGCCGTCTGATCGCCCGGACGGATGCCCGGTACGAAAGCGCCGCTCTTCTTCAGGTTGTCGGCCGTCTCTCTACTGTTGAACACCAGTGCGGTGTAGAAGAAGCAGAAGAATACGATCGCCAACGCGTACAACAACACGTACACCGGTTGACCCGGTTTGAGCGCCTCAGCCACGTTATGCAGCGTGTCGCCAAACCAGCCGGTACGCGACCCCGAACTGAACCAGTTCAGGATGGTTGCCGGGAAGAGAATGATCGACGACGCGAAGATCGGCGGAATCACACCCGACATGTTCAGTTTCAGCGGCAAATGCGAAGACTGGCCACCGTAAATCTTGTTGCCCACCTGCCGCTTGGCGTAATTCACAAGAATCTTGCGCTGGCCGCGTTCGATGAACACCACCACATACGTCACAGCAGCAATCAGCGCGACGACGATAATCGCCGAAACCGGACCCATCGAGCCGGTTTGCACCAGCGAGAACAGACCACCGATTGCATTCGGGAAACCCGCTGCAATACCGCCGAAAATGATGATCGAGATGCCGTTACCCAGTCCGCGCTCCGTGATCTGCTCACCCAGCCACATCAGGAACATCGTACCGGTCACCAGCGTCACAACCGTCGTGAGCCGGAACACCATACCCGGATCAATGACGAGTGCCGGCTGATTCTCAAGCGCGACGGCAATGCCGAACGCCTGGAAAGTAGCAAGCAACACGGTAAAGACCCGCGTGTACTGCGTAATTTTCCGCTGCCCCGACTGTCCTTCTTTCTTCAGCGCCTCGAGCTGCGGCGAGACAATCGCCAGCAACTGCATGATGATCGACGCCGAAATGTACGGCATGATCCCAAGCGCGAAAATCGTGAACCGCGAGAGTGCGCCACCCGAGAACATGTTGAACATGCCAAGGATGCCGCCCGACTGGCTTTGGAACAGCTTCGCCAGTTGGTCCGGGTCGATACCCGGCACCGGAATATGCGCGCCGATACGGTAGACGACCAGCGCCAGCAGCAGAAATACTGCCCGCCGACGCAGATCGCCAAACTTCGCCGCGCTTCGACCGGGTTTTGCGAGACTCGGGCTGTTAGCCAAGTACCTTCTCCGATGCAAATGCTAGTGACGGCAATCGACTTGCACGTTACTCGGCAAAAGAGCCACCTGCTGCTTCAATAGCAGCACGTGCACCCTTCGTCGCACCCAGACCCTTCACAACGACCTTGCGCTTCAGCTCGCCCGTCGCGATGATCTTGGCGCTCTTGATCAGCTCACCGAGCAGGCCGGCTTGCTTCAGAGCCAGCAGATCGATTTCGTCGACCGGCAGCTTTTCCAGATCCGAGAGACGCACTTCGCCGACAAATTCCCTCGTCAGCGACGTGAAGCCGCGCTTCGGCAGACGACGTTGCAGCGGCATTTGACCGCCTTCGAAGCCAACCTTGTGAAAGCCGCCCGAGCGCGACTTCTGACCCTTGTGACCGCGACCTGCGGTCTTGCCGAGTCCGGAGCCGATGCCACGACCGACGCGACGCTTTGCGTGCTTCGAGCCTTCTGCCGGCTTCAGGTTATTCAATTCCATTATCAACTCCTTGAGTCCTGGTCAGCCGCTTAGCTGATGACCTTAACGAGGTACGAAACCTTGTTGATCATGCCGCGCACAGCCGGCGTGTCCTGCAGCTCGCTAACCGAGTTAAGTCGGCGCAGGCCCAGACCACGCACCGTTGCACGGTGCGTTTCGCGGGTCCCGATCAGGCTCTTGACGAGCTGAACCTTGACAGTTTTTTCAGACATGGTGACCACCTGGCTTAGCCCAAAATATCTTCGACGGACTTACCACGCTTCGCCGCGATGTCGCCCGGGGTGGACTGCTTGCGCAGGCCATCGAGCGTCGCACGGACGAGGTTGTAAGGGTTCGTCGAACCGTGGCTCTTGGCCACCACATTTTGCACGCCCATCACGTCGAACACTGCGCGCATCGGGCCACCAGCGATCACGCCTGTACCATCCTTCGCCGGAGCGAGGAGGACTGCGGATGCGCCGTGCTTGCCGTGCACTTCGTGCTGCAACGTACCATTCTTGAGCGGCACCTTGAACATGTTACGGCGAGCCTGTTCCATTGCCTTTTGAACAGCAACCGGAACTTCCTTCGCTTTGCCCTTGCCCATGCCGATGCGGCCATCACCATCGCCAACCACGGTCAGTGCGGCGAAGCCGAGAATACGGCCACCCTTCACGACCTTGGTCACGCGGTTGACCGAAATCATCTTTTCACGAAGGCCGTCGTCGCGTTCGTCAGCCTGAACTTTCGCTTGCATCTTTGCCATGACGAATTCTTCCCTTAGAACTTAAGTCCGGCTTCGCGCGCCGCATCAGCCAGCGCTTTCACGCGGCCGTGGTAACGGAAACCCGAACGGTCGAAGGCGACGGATTCGATGCCGGCAGCCTTAGCCTTTTCTGCGATGCGCTTGCCGATCAGCGTGGCAGCGGCGACGTTGCCGCCCTTGCCGGACTGGTCAGCCAGTTGCGCACGCACTTCGGCTTCGAGCGTCGACGCGCTGGCAAGCACCTTGGTGCCGCACGGCGAGAACACCTGCGCGTAGATGTGCGTGTTCGTGCGATGCACGGCGAGACGCGCGACCTGCAGCTCAGCGATCTTGATACGCGTCTGACGAGCGCGGCGCAGGCGAGATTGAGTCTTATCCATGATTGCGCACCCTTACTTCTTCTTCGTTTCTTTGAGGATCACAACCTCGTTGGCGTAACGCACACCCTTGCCTTTGTAGGGCTCCGGCGGACGATAGCCGCGCACTTCTGCAGCGACCTGGCCAACTTGTTGTTTATTGATCCCCTTGATCACGATTTCGGTTTGCGACGGGGTTTCAGCCTTCACGCCTTCCGGCATCTGGTGCACCACCGGGTGCGAGAAACCCAGCGACAGATTCAGCTTGTCGCCTTGCGCCTGTGCGCGGTAACCGACGCCAACCAGCGTCAGCTTGCGCTCGAAACCCTTCGTCACGCCGTTCACCATGTTCGCCACCAGTGCGCGCATCGTGCCCGACATCGCGTTCGCTTCGCGGCTTTCGTCAACCGGCTCGACTTTCAGCGTGCCGTTGTCGTTTACCACTTTCACGAGGCGATTTGCAGCTTGCGTAATCGTACCCAGCGGGCCCTTGACGGTAATACGTTCGTCGCTCAGGGCCACTTCTGCGCCTTGCAGCGCGATCGGGCTTTTACCTACTCGAGACATGTTTCTCTCTCCTTTCGGCCTTAAGCGACGTAGCAGATGACTTCGCCACCAACGCCCGTAGCGCGCGCCTTGCGGTCCGTCATCACGCCCTTCGGCGTCGACACGATTGCCACGCCGAGGCCATTCATGACCGTCGGGATGTCGTTACGACCGCGATATACACGCAGACCAGGCTTCGAAACGCGTTCAAGGCGCTCGATAACCGGACGGCCCGCGTAGTACTTCAACGCGATGTTCAATTCAGATTTCGCACCTTCAGCCTTCACTGCGAAATCATCGATATAGCCTTCGTCCTTCAGGACCTGCGCAATCGCAACCTTCACTTTTGACGAGGGCATTGTCACCGAAACCTTCTCGACCATCTGCGCATTGCGGATGCGAGTCAGCATATCGGCGATAGGATCACTCATGCTCATTTACGTTTCTCCTATTACCAGCTCGCCTTGGTCAGGCCAGGGATCTCGCCGCGGAACGCGATTTCGCGAATCTTGTTACGCGCCAGCCCGAATTTACGGAACGTACCGCGCGGACGACCAGTGATAGCGCAACGGTTGCGCTTACGGGTCGGGTTAGAGTTGCGCGGCAGTTGCTGCAGTTCCAGACGGGCTGCATAACGCTCTTCATCCGACTTGCTTTGGTCGTCGATGACCGCCTTCAGTTCAGCGCGCTTGGGAGCGAACTTGGCTGCGAGGCGTGCACGCTTCTTTTCACGTTCGATCAGTGCCAGTTTAGCCACGGTAACCTCAGTTTCTGAACGGGAACTTGAAGCTGGCGAGCAGCGCCTTGGCTTCGTCGTCGGTCTTCGCGGTCGTCGTGATGCTGATGTTCAGCCCACGCAGCGCGTCGATTTTGTCGTAGTCGATTTCGGGGAAAATAATCTGCTCTTTCACACCGATGTTGTAGTTGCCGCGACCATCGAACGCACGACCCGACACGCCACGGAAGTCACGCACACGGGGGAGCGCGACCGTCACGAAACGGTCCAGAAATTCGTACATTGCCTGACCACGCAACGTGACCATTGCACCGATCGGATAGCCCTGACGGATCTTGAAGCCAGCGATTGCCTTGCGTGCCTTCGTGATCACCGGCTTCTGGCCAGCAATCTTCGTCAGGTCGCCAATGGCATTCTCGATGACTTTCTTGTCCGCAATCGCCTCACCCACACCCATGTTCAGGGTGATCTTGGTGATGCGCGGCACTTCCATCACGGATTTGTAACCGAACTTCTCGACGAGGCCGGGTACAACCTTCTCTTTGTAAAATTCTTGCAAACGAGCCATTTTTTACTCCGCAGCGTCAGGCGCTCAGCTCAGCACCGGTCGTCTTAAGGAAACGGACTTTCTTGTCTCCCTCGACCTTGATGCCTACACGCGACGCCTTGCCATTCGCGTCGACCAATGCGACGTTCGAAATTTGCAGCGGCATCGTCTTGGCTTCCACACCGCCCGTCGTTCCCTTCATCGGGTTCGGCTTGACGTGCTTCTTGACGAGGTTGATACCCTCGACAATCACTTTGCCTTCGCCAACGGACAGCACGACGCCGCGCTTGCCTTTATCTTTGCCGGTGATGACGATAACTTCGTCACCTTTGCGAATCTTGTTCATCGCGACTCCTTACAGCACTTCAGGTGCCAGCGAAACGATCTTCATGAATCGTTCGCTGCGCAACTCGCGCGTGACAGGCCCGAAAATACGGGTGCCAATGGGCTCGAGCTTGGCATTCAACAGCACAGCTGCGTTGCCGTCGAACTTGATCAGCGAGCCGTCCTGACGGCGCACGCCCTTGGCGGTACGAACCACCACGGCGTTATAAATTTCGCCTTTCTTCACGCGCCCGCGCGGCGTTGCTTCTTTGACGGTCACCTTGATGATGTCGCCAATGCTGGCATAACGACGCTTCGAGCCGCCGAGCACCTTGATGCACATGACTTCACGCGCACCTGTGTTGTCGGCCACTTCAAGCCGAGTTTCGGTCTGGATCATGGTTTATCTTTCCCAACTTAATCCGGTCACACCACCATGGCGCACCCGGTCAGTCTTGGTCCCGTCAGCCAATCGGCTGCTTGGGTTAGAACAGCAGCGACGGCAAACGAAACCCGCCATCGCAATCCGGTGAATCCTTCGGAACAGACTGGCGCCTGCACCGCTTCCCCCACCAACTTCGCCCGCGACGGGGCTCCCATAAAAGAGGGAAGACCGAGATTATAACAAATAATCCCGGTCTTGCAAGCGAAACTTACTGCGATTTCAACTACTTCGACAACTTGCGCCGTCAGATGACGCGAGCAGCCTCGATCAGGCGAGCCACTGTCCAAGCCTTCGTCTTCGAAATCGGACGGGTCTCCTGGATTTCAACGAGGTCACCCTCGTTGTACGTGTTTGCGTCGTCGTGTGCGTGGTATTTCTTCGAACGCACGACGTACTTGCCATAGATCGGGTGCTTCACGCGGTGCTCGACCAGCACAGTGACCGTCTTGTCCATCTTGTTGCTGACGACCTTGCCGACCAGCGTCCGCTTGAGCGAGGTTTTTACGCTATCGTTCATTTCTGGTTCGCCTTCTCAGTCAGGACGGTCCGCACACGAGCGATATCGCGACGGACCTTCTTCAGCTGGCTCGTATTCGTGAGCTGCTGGGTCGCGAGTTGCATGCGCAGACCGAATTGCGCCTTCAACAGGTCCGACAGCTCCTTGTTGAGCGCGGCCTGATCTTTCGGGTGAAGTTCGGAAGCCTTCATCATCTACTCCTTAGGCGCCGAGCTGACGCACGATGAAGCTCGTCTTCAGCGGCAGCTTTGCTGCAGCCAGACGGAACGCTTCGCGTGCCAGCTCTTCGGTTACGCCGTCCATTTCGTACAGCATCTTGCCCGGTTGAATCTCCGCGACGTAGTACTCTGGGTTACCTTTACCGTTACCCATACGTACTTCCGCCGGCTTATGCGAGATCGGCTTGTCCGGGAAGATGCGGATCCAGATGCGGCCACCACGCTTGATGTGGCGCGTCATTGCACGACGAGCCGCTTCAATCTGGCGCGCGGTCAAACGACCACGACCGATAGCCTTCAGACCGAATTCACCGAACGACACCGCGTTGCCACGGGTTGCGATACCGGTGTTACGACCCTTCTGCTCTTTGCGATACTTTCTGCGTTTCGGTTGCAGCATCGTTATTCTCCAGTCTTACCGTCGCCGCCGGTACCGCCCGTGCGACGGGGAGCGCCACGACGTGCACCTGCCGGCCCACCACCTTCACCATCGCGACGCGGGCGGCGATCGCCACCCGGACGTGCGTTGCGGCGCGGACGCTTTTCTTCGGCGACTTCTTCCACCACCGGTGCGTCGTTGCGGCCGAGCGTGTCGCCCTTGTAGACCCACACCTTCACGCCGATGATGCCGTACGTCGTCTTCGCTTCCGAAGTTGCGTAGTCGATATCGGCACGCAGCGTATGAAGGGGCACGCGACCTTCGCGATACCACTCCGTACGGGCGATTTCGATACCGTTCAGACGGCCAGCGCTCATGATCTTGATGCCTTGAGCACCCAGACGCATGGCGTTTTGCATCGCACGCTTCATCGCGCGGCGGAACATGATCCGACGCTCGAGCTGTTGCGTGATCGAATCGGCGATCAGTTGCGCGTCGGTTTCCGGCTTGCGGATTTCCTCGATGTTGACGTGGACCGGAACGCCCATGCGGCGTTGCAGCTCCGACTTCAGCAACTCGATATCCTCGCCCTTCTTGCCGATGACCACACCCGGACGCGAGCTATAAATCGTGATGCGCGCGTTTTTCGCCGGACGCTCGATAACGACGCGACCAACCGAAGCGTTTTTCAGCTTCTTTTTCAGGTATTCACGAACACCGATGTCTTCCTGCAACATCGCAGCGAAATTGGTGTTGTTCGCGTACCAACGCGATGCCCAATTGCGGCTGACGGCCAAACGGAAGCCAGTCGGATGAATTTTTTGTCCCATCGTATGACCCCTTAATTCCCGACCGTCACAGTGATGTGACAGGATTGCTTCTCGATACGATTACCGCGGCCTTTAGCGCGCGCGGTAAAACGCTTGAGCGAGGCAGCCTTGTCGACCATGATGCTCGTTACCTTGAGCTCGTCGATATCGGCGCCTTCGTTATGCTCCGCATTCGCGATCGCCGACAGCACGACCTTTTTCACGATTCCCGCAGCCTTCTTCGGCGAGAACGTCAGAACGTTCAACGCCTTGTCGACCGGCAAACCGCGGATCTGGTCAGCCACAAGGCGCGTTTTCTGCGCCGAGATGCGGGCACCGCGATGAATTGCTTTCACTTCCATCATGAGCCCCTTATTTCTTGGCCTTCTTGTCGGCTGCGTGACCCTTGAACGTCCGGGTCAATGCAAACTCGCCAAGCTTGTGGCCGACCATATTTTCCGAGATGTACACCGGGACGTGTTGACGGCCGTTATGCACAGCAATCGTCAGACCGATGAAATCCGGCAGAATTGTCGAACGACGCGACCAGGTTTTGATCGGCTTCTTGTCACGCGCAGCGGCTGCCGACTCAACTTTCTTCAGCAAATGGGCGTCGCAGAACGGACCTTTTTTTACAGAACGTGCCATTGCTTACTCCTTAGCGCTTGTGACGGCGCTGGACGATCATGCTCGTCGTGCGCTTGTTGCTGCGGGTACGATAACCCTTCGTCGGCGTGCCCCACGGGCTCACCGGATCGCGACCTGCAGCCGTCTTGCCTTCACCACCACCGTGCGGGTGATCGACAGGGTTCATTGCTACGCCACGCACCGTCGGGCGGATACCGCGCCAGCGGTTCGCGCCAGCCTTACCGATTTGACGGAGGCTGTGCTCTTCGTTGCCAACTTCACCAATCGTCGCGCGGCATTCAACGTGAACGCGGCGGATTTCACCTGAACGCAGGCGGACCTGTGCGTAGATGCCTTCACGAGCCAGCAGCATCGCCGACGTGCCAGCCGAACGCGCCATTTGCGCGCCCTTGCCCGGCAGCATTTCGATGCAGTGAATCGTCGTACCAACCGGAATGTTACGGATCGGCAGCGTGTTACCTGCGCGGATCGGAGCTTCCGAACCCGACATCAGCTGCTGGCCAACCGTCACACCCTTCGGCGCGATGATGTACTTGCGCTCGCCGTCTGCGTACAGAACCAGCGCGATGTTCGCGCTACGGTTCGGATCGTACTCAAGACGCTCGACCTTCGCCGGAATGCCGTCCTTGTTGCGACGGAAATCGACGATACGATATTGTTGCTTATGACCACCGCCCTTATGGCGCGTGGTGATGTGGCCGTTGTTGTTACGGCCGGCGGTCACGCTCTGCGAATCGAGCAGCGGTGCGTACGGCTTGCCCTTATGCAGATCCTTGTTGACCACCTTGACCATCGCGCGGCGGCCCGGCGAGGTCGGCTTAACTTTAACGATTGCCATGATTACTTGGCCTCCGCTTCAAAGTTGATTTCCTGACCCGGCTTCAGGCAGACGTACGCCTTCTTCACGTCCTTGCGCTTGCCCATGAAGCGACCAAAGCGCTTGGCTTTGCCCTTCGCGACCAGCACGTTGACGGAATCGACTTCCACCTTGAACAGCAGCTCGACAGCAGCCTTGACTTCCTGCTTCGTAGCATCCGGCGCAACTTCGAACACAACCTGCTCGTTCTTGTCGGCCACCAGCGTCGCCTTTTCGGAGATCACCGGCGCGAGCAGAACCTGCATCAAACGATGATCGTTCTTGCGAATCTCGCTCATGACAGCAACTCCTCGATCTGGGCGACCGCAGCCTTCGTGATCAGGATCTTCTTGAAGTAGATCAGCGAGAGCGGGTCGGCGTAACGCGGCTCGACAACTGCCACGTGGGCGAGGTTGCGCGACGCGAGGTACAGGTTTTCGTCAACCGTGTCGGTGATGACCAGCACGGAGTCGAGACCCATCGCCTTGAATTTTTCGGCCAGCAGCTTCGTCTTCGGGGCTTCGAGCGTCAGCTCGTCGACCACCGAAATGCGGCCTTCGCGGGCCAGCTGCGAGAAGATCGAGCAGAGACCTGCGCGATGCATCTTCTTGTTGACCTTGTGCGAAAAGTTTTCTTCCGGCGAATTCGGGAAGATACGGCCACCGCCGCGCCACAACGGGCTCGACGACATACCGGCACGAGCGCGGCCCGTACCCTTCTGGCGCCACGGCTTCTTGGTCGTGTGCTTGACCTGCTCACGATCCTTCTGCGCGCGGTTGCCGCTACGGGCATTCGCCTGGTAGGCCACCACGACCTGGTGAATCAGGGCTTCGTTGTAGTCACGGCCGAACACGACGTCCGACGCGCTAACAGCCGCGCCTTCCTGACCATTGGCATTCAGGAGCTTAAGTTCCATTATTTCGCTCCTTTCACGGCGCGCGTCTTCACAGCCGGCGTCACGAAAACCTTGCCGCCCTTCGCACCCGGAACGGCACCCTTGACCAGCAACAACTTGCGGTCGGCGTCGATACGAGCGATTTCGAGGTTTTGCACGGTTACGGTGTCGTCACCCATGTGACCGGTCATGCGCTTACCCGGGAAAACACGACCCGGATCCTGCGCCATACCGATCGAACCCGGCACGTTGTGCGAGCGCGAGTTACCGTGCGATGCACGGCCGGATGCGAAGTTGTAACGCTTGATGGTACCGGCGTAGCCCTTACCGATCGACACACCTTGCACGTCGACCTTCTGGCCTACTTCGAAGAGGTCGGGACCGACCACGGTGCCGTTCGACAACTCGGCAGCCTTGGTGGCATCGATCTTGAATTCTTTGAGGATTTCACCGGCTTCGACGCCTGCTTTAGCAAGGTGACCTGCCAGCGGCTTCGTCACACGCGATGCACGGCGGGTACCGAATGCAACCTGAACGGCGGTGTAGCCGTCGGTTTCAACAGTCTTGATCTGCGTCACGCGGTTGTCGGACACGTCCAGCACGGTTACGGGAATCGAATCCCCGTCAGCCGTGAAGATACGGGTCATGCCAACCTTGCGACCTACGAGTCCAAGGCTCATCGTTTTCTCCATTCCCGACTGCGATTGGTCGGGGCTAATTTACAAAATGCCGATGTTTTTCGAACTGAATCGCACCGACTTTTTTGCGCAAATGCGCGAAAAGCCTTGCATTATAGCGAGGCTTTTCGTTTTCCGCAAGCAATCAATGACTTAGCATCATCCGGCAATCCGGACGCCGCCTGGAAGCCTTATTGCAGCTTGATCTCCACGTCCACGCCAGCCGGCAGATCGAGCTTCATCAGCGCATCAACCGTCTTGTCCGTCGGGTCGACGATGTCCATCAGGCGTTGGTGTGTACGGATTTCGAGCTGATCGCGCGACGTTTTGTTGACGTGCGGCGAGCGCAGGATGTCGAAACGCTGGATGCGCGTCGGCAGGGGTACCGGACCACGAACGATAGCGCCAGTCCGCTTGGCCGTATCAACAATTTCAGCTGCCGATTGATCGATCAGACGATAGTCGAACGCCTTCAGGCGAATGCGGATTTTCTGGTTCTGCATGACGATTCCTTGAAAAGAGCGAGGCAGCATTGCGCCGCCAGACAATAAAAGAACGAAGAGCCGGACACCCACCGCGGGCGGGCGCCCGGCTCCGGGCACCACATCTACTACAACTGCAATCCGTCTATTTTACTCGAGGATCTTTGCGACGACACCGGCGCCGACGGTACGGCCACCTTCACGGATGGCGAAGCGCAGGCCTTCTTCCATCGCGATCGGGTTGATCAGCTTCACCGTAATCGACACGTTGTCGCCCGGCATGACCATTTCCTTGTCCTTCGGCAACTCGATCGAGCCCGTCACGTCCGTCGTACGGAAGTAGAACTGCGGACGATAGTTGTTGAAGAACGGCGTATGACGGCCACCTTCGTCCTTGCTCAGCACATACACCTCAGCCGTAAAGTGCGTGTGCGGGTTGATCGAACCCGGCTTGGCCAGCACCTGGCCACGCTCCACGTCTTCACGTTTCGTGCCGCGCAGCAGGATACCCACGTTGTCGCCCGCCTGACCCTGGTCGAGCAGCTTGCGGAACATTTCCACGCCCGTGCAGGTCGTCTTCACCGTCGGCTTGATACCCACGATTTCGATTTCTTCGCCGACCTTCACCACGCCGCGCTCAACCCGACCCGTCACCACCGTGCCGCGACCCGAGATCGAGAACACGTCTTCCACCGGCATCAGGAACGCGCCATCCACTGCGCGCTCCGGCGTCGGGATGTACGTGTCCAGCGCATCAGCCAGGTTCATGATCGCCACTTCGCCCAGCTCGCCCGTGTCGCCTTCCAGCGCCAGCTTGGCCGAACCCTTGATGATCGGCGTGTCGTCGCCCGGGAAGTCGTACTTCGACAGCAGCTCGCGCACTTCCATCTCGACGAGTTCCAGCAACTCGGCGTCGTCCACCATGTCGCACTTGTTCAGGAACACGATGATGTACGGCACACCGACCTGACGCGCCAGCAGGATGTGCTCACGCGTTTGCGGCATCGGGCCGTCTGCAGCCGAGCACACCAGGATCGCGCCGTCCATCTGCGCTGCGCCCGTGATCATGTTCTTCACATAGTCAGCGTGGCCCGGGCAGTCGACGTGCGCGTAGTGGCGGTTCGCCGTTTCATACTCAACGTGCGCTGTGTTGATCGTGATGCCACGCGCCTTTTCTTCCGGCGCCGCGTCGATCTGGTCGTACGCCTTCGCTTCGCCACCAAACTTCTTGGTCAGCACCGTCGTGATCGCTGCCGTCAGCGTGGTCTTGCCGTGGTCAACGTGACCGATCGTGCCGACGTTCACGTGCGGCTTGGTCCGTTCGAATTTACCTTTAGCCATGTTTCTCTTCTTTCAAAAAAGTTGATCGTTGAATGACTTGCCGCGCGATTACTTCGACTTCGCGTTGATGATCGCTTCCGACACGTTGCGCGGTGCTTCGGAATAGTGCTTGAACTCCATCGTGTACGTTGCACGACCCTGGGTCAGCGAACGCAGCGACGTCGAGTAGCCGAACATTTCCGACAGCGGCACTTCGGCGCGAACGATCTTGCCGCCGCCAACCATGTCGTCCATGCCCTGAACGATGCCGCGACGACCCGACAGGTCACCCATCACGTTGCCCATGTAATCTTCAGGCGTTTCGACTTCCACAGCCATCATCGGTTCGAGGATGACCGGTTGAGCCTTGCGCATTGCTTCTTTGAACGCCATCGAACCAGCCATGCGGAACGCATTTTCGTTCGAGTCGACGTCGTGGTACGAACCGAACGTCAGGTGAACCTTCACGTCAACGACCGGGAAGCCCGCCAGCACGCCTGCTTTCAGCGTTTCCTGGATACCCTTGTCGACTGCCGGAATGTATTCACGCGGAATCACGCCGCCCTTGATTTCGTCCAGGAATTCGTAGCCCTTGCCCTGCTCGTTCGGCTCGAGCGTGATGACCGCGTGACCGTACTGGCCACGACCACCCGACTGCTTGACGAACTTGCCGTCGACGTCTTCAGCCTTGCCGCGGATCGTTTCACGATACGCCACTTGCGGCTTGCCAACCGTCGCCTCGACGCCGAACTCACGCTTCATCCGGTCAACCAGAATTTCCAGGTGGAGCTCGCCCATGCCTGAAATAATGGTTTGACCCGATTCTTCGTCCGTTTGAACGCGGAACGACGGATCTTCCTGAGCCAGGCGGTTCAGCGCCAGACCCATCTTTTCCTGGTCCGGCTTCGTCTTCGGCTCAACAGCCTGCGAGATCACCGGCTCCGGGAAAATCATGCGTTCCAGCACGATCGGATGCAGCGGATCGCACAGCGTGTCGCCCGTGGTCGCGTCTTTCAGGCCAACAGCAGCAGCGATGTCGCCCGCGTGCACTTCCTTGATTTCTTCGCGCTGGTTCGCGTGCATCAGCAGAATACGACCGAGACGTTCCTTCTTGTCCTTGGTCGCGTTCAGCAGCGTGTCGCCCGACTTCGTCGTGCCGGAGTACACACGGAAGAAGATCAACTGGCCGACGAACGGGTCGGTCATGATCTTGAATGCGAGGGACGAGAACTTCTCGTCGTCAGCTGCGCGACGCTCAGCCTTTTCACCATTTTCGAGTTCGCCCGTAACCGGCGGAATGTCGATCGGCGACGGCAGGAAGTCGAGCACGGCGTCCAGCATCCGTTGCACGCCCTTGTTCTTGAACGCGGTACCGCACAGCATCGGCTGGATTTCGCAAGCAATCGTACGGTCGCGCAGACCCTTGACGATTTCCTCTTCGGTCAGTTCGCCTGATTCGAGGTACTTGTTCATCAGGTCTTCGCTCGACTCAGCCGCAGCCTCGACCATCTTCTCGCGCCACTCGTTGCACGTGTCGACGAGTTCAGCCGGAATTTCTTCGTACGAGAACTTGGTACCCTGGGACGCATCATCCCAAATGATCGCCTTCATCTTCAGCAGATCAACGACGCCCGTGAACGTTTCCTCAGCGCCGATAGGCACTACGACCGGAACCGGGTTCGCCTTCAGACGCAGCTTGAGCTGGTCGTAGACCTTGAAGAAGTTCGCACCGGTACGGTCCATCTTGTTGATGAACGCGAGGCGGGGAACCTTGTACTTGTTAGCCTGACGCCACACCGTTTCCGACTGGGGCTGCACACCGCCCACAGCGCAGTAAACCATGCATGCACCGTCGAGCACGCGCATCGAGCGCTCAACTTCAATCGTGAAGTCAACGTGGCCCGGGGTGTCGATGATGTTGATACGGTGCTCGGCGCGATCGCCTGCCATGCCTTTCCAGAAGGCAGTGGTAGCAGCCGACGTAATCGTGATACCGCGCTCCTGCTCCTGCTCCATCCAGTCCATGGTTGCTGCGCCGTCGTGCACTTCACCAATCTTGTGGTTCACGCCGGTGTAGAACAGGATGCGCTCGGTCGTCGTCGTTTTGCCGGCGTCGATGTGAGCGCTAATACCGATGTTGCGGTAGCGCTCGATAGGTGTCTTGCGAGCCACTTTGATCCTCTATTGGGATAACGCGATGCGAGAAAATGCCGATCGCGCTGTAACACAAACGGGCGAGGCGCTTTGTAAGCGCACCCGCCCGGAATTTCTTTCCGATTTTTCTACTAACCCGGGGTCGGGAAGCTTAGAAACGGAAATGCGAGAACGCCTTGTTGGCTTCTGCCATCCGGTGAACTTCGTCGCGCTTTTTCATCGCGCCGCCACGGCCTTCAGCCGCTTCGGAAAGTTCACCTGCCAGACGCAGGGCCATCGACTTCTCGCTGCGCTTTTTCGCAGCCTCACGCAGCCAACGCATCGCCAATGCCATACGACGCGACGGACGCACTTCGACCGGAACCTGATAGTTCGCACCACCAACGCGACGGCTCTTCACTTCGACCACCGGCTTCACGTTGTTGAGCGCTACCGTGAACACTTCCAGCGGGTCCTTGCCACCCTTTGTCTGGATCTGTTCAAAAGCGCCGTACACGATGCGCTCAGCAACCGACTTCTTGCCGGACAGCATCAGCACGTTCATGAACTTGGCTACATCTACGTTACCGAACTTCGGATCCGGCAACACTTCCCGCTTGGGGACTTCGCGACGACGCGGCATGTTTCTTCCTTTACTTTTTCAGTTGGAGCTCTGCTGAGCCCCGCGGCCACCAACTAACCCGATTCATCCCTGACGACTTACCAGCCTGGTCGGGTGACCACTTACTCGACAGCACCGGCGAATCCGGTACCACCGCTATTACCGCCCTTTCAGGCGACCTGAAACTACTTGCCGGCTAATTACTTGCCAGCCTTGGCACGCTTCGCACCGTACTTCGAGCGAGCCTGCTTACGATCCTTGACGCCCTGGGTATCCAGCGAACCACGAACCATGTGGTAACGCACACCCGGCAAGTCCTTCACACGGCCGCCGCGAATCAGCACGACCGAGTGTTCCTGCAGGTTGTGGCCTTCACCACCGATGTACGAAATGACTTCGAAGCCGTTCGTCAGGCGCACTTTGGCGACCTTACGAAGTGCCGAGTTCGGCTTCTTCGGCGTCGTGGTGTACACACGGGTGCACACGCCGCGACGCTGGGGGCAGTCCTGCAAGGCCGGGCTCTTGCTCTTCACAGTTTCCGAAGCGCGGCCTTTGCGAACCAGTTGATTGATGGTTGGCATTGTTTATTCCTGAAATTGAACAAAATCGACGCAATCATTTCCGGGCAAAGCAGAAACGATTGCGAATCGAGCTCCGATCCTCTTACGCACAACGCGAATTGACTTCGCGCATAGGCATTCCAAGAACCGGAACCTAGCATAATATTCCGAAAATGCTAAGGGAGTCAACAGCTTGCGCGGATTCACGCCGCGCCTGCAGCGCAAGAGATCAGTCGGCTGCGACTACTTCGAGCAGTTCTTCGCCAAAGCGGTCGAGTTTGCGCACGCCCATGCCGGGAATGTGGCGCAGATCTTCGACCGTGCTCGGGCTGCTGCGGGCAATTTCCGCGAGCGTGGCATCGTGGAAGATGACGTAGGCGGGCACGCCGTCGCTGCGCGCCGTCTCGGTACGCCACGTGCGCAGACGCTCCCAGCGGGCGCGTTCACGCGGCCCCATGCCAAGAGTCGGATCGGCCCGCTCGCTTGTGCGGCCCGACGATTGACGCGTGCGCGTCGGTTTAACGTAGCGACGCAGTGTGACCTGCTGCTCACTCTTTAGCACCGCCTTGCTCGCTTCGGTGAGAACAAGCGACCCGTAACCCTGATGGTCCACCGTCAGGAAGCCAAAGGCGACGAGTTGCCGGAAGATGGCCCGCCACTCCGGCTCCGACAGCGCCGCACCGATACCAAACGTGCTCAGCTTCTCGTGGCCGCGCTGCAGGATCTTTTCGCTTCGGTTACCTCGCAGGATGTCGATCAGATGGCCGGCACCAAAATGAAAACCGCTCGCGCGTTGCGCCCGGAACACGCACGAAAGCGCCATTTGCGCCTCGCGCGTCGCGTCCCACGACGCCGGGGGTTCGATACAGGTGTCGCAGTTGCCGCACGGCTGACTGGATTCGCCGAAGTACGCGAGCAGCCGCACGCGCCGGCATGACGCCGTCTCGCAAAGCCCCAGCAACGCGTCGAGCTTGCCGGTCTGAACGCGCTTGTGCGCTTCGTCCGCATCCGATTCGTCGATCATCTTGCGTTGCTGAACGACGTCTCCGAGGCCATACGCCATCCAGGCGTTCGCCGGCATGCCATCGCGGCCCGCGCGCCCCGTTTCCTGATAATAGCCTTCGACGCTTTTGGGCAGATCCATGTGGGCGACAAAGCGCACGTCCGGCTTGTCGATACCCATGCCGAAAGCGATGGTCGCGCACATCACGATACCTTCCTCGCGCTGGAACATTTCCTGGTGTTTCTGACGAATCTCGAATTCCATTCCTGCGTGATACGGCAGCGCACGCACACCCTGACCCTTGAGCCATTCTGCAGTTTCTTCGACCTTACGGCGCGACAGGCAATACACGACGCCTGCGTCCGTCGTGCCATCGGCTCTCGAATGTTCAGCACGGATGAAGTCCAGCAATTGCGCCCGCGCATTGTCCTTTTCGGCAATGCGATAGCGGATATTCGGACGATCGAAGCTCGACACGAAAATGCGCGCATCGTCGAGCGCGAGATTGTGGACGATTTCGTCGCGCGTGATTGCATCCGCGGTCGCTGTAAGCGCGATGCGCGGTACCGTCGGGAAACGCTCGTGCAGCACCGACAACTGGATGTATTCCGGCCGGAAATCGTGACCCCATTGCGACACGCAATGCGCTTCGTCGATGGCGAAAAGGCCAATGCGCGAACGCTCGAGCAACTCGAGAAAACGGGGTGTCATCAGGCGTTCCGGCGCGACGTAAAGAAGATCGATTTCTCCGTCGCGCAGGGCGCGCTCGGTCGCAGCCGCTTCGGCACCCGACAGCGTGGAATTCAGATACGCCGCGCGAACACCGACCTCCTTCAATGCCGCAACCTGATCCTGCATGAGCGCGATCAGTGGCGACACAACGATGCCGGCGCCAAAACCCGCCTCGCGTCGGACCAGCGAGGGAATCTGGTAACACAGCGATTTGCCTCCGCCCGTTGGCATCAGCACCAGCGAATCACCACCCGCGGCGACATGTTCGACAATCTCGCCCTGTTGCCCGCGAAACGCGGGATAACCAAAAACTTCGTTGAGAAT
Source organism: Paraburkholderia gardini (assembly GCF_907164545.1). Lineage (NCBI taxonomy): Bacteria > Pseudomonadati > Pseudomonadota > Betaproteobacteria > Burkholderiales > Burkholderiaceae > Paraburkholderia > Paraburkholderia gardini. Next base: position 21,468 of record NZ_CAJQZB010000053.1, read on the forward strand.
TTCGAGCGATCGGGACATTTAATAGGGCGGAGACAGGAAGGGAAACAGCGCGATGCCGGGCACACGAATTTTACCAACGCATTCGGCTTGCGCCCGCCTCTTCTGCCAACGTTAGCCAGTCGGCCAGTAAAAAAGCCTCGGATGCAGGCGAAAAAAAAAGCCGCCCAGTCGAAACCGGACGGCTTTGCAGGCCGAGAGGCCAGGCGGCTTGCGCCGCGCTGAACTTACTCGCCCGAGTGCTGCTGTTCGGCTGCCGGGGTTTCCGGCGTGCCGAATTCGAACGACTCTTCCGCTGCGATCTGGTCGAAACGCTCGCGGTCGGACAGTTCCTTGCTCTTGCGTGCCTTGTGGAACGCGAGACCCGTACCGGCCGGAATCAGACGGCCGACGATCACGTTTTCCTTCAGCCCGCGCAGATCGTCGCGCTTGCCCATGATCGCCGCTTCGGTCAGCACGCGAGTCGTTTCCTGGAACGACGCCGCGGAGATGAACGAATCGGTCGACAGCGACGCCTTCGTGATACCGAGCAGCACGTTTTCGTACGTTGCCGGACGCTTGTCTTCCGCGATCATCCGGTCGTTTTCGTCGAGCATGTCCGACCGCTCGACCTGTTCGCCCGGGATGAAACGCGTATCGCCGTTGTCCGAAATCTGCACACGACGCAGCATCTGACGAACAATCACTTCAATGTGCTTGTCGTTGATCTTCACGCCCTGCAGACGGTACACGTCCTGCACTTCGTCCACGATGTAACGCGACAGCGCCTCGATACCCTGCAGACGCAGGATGTCGTGCGGATCCGCCGGCCCGTCGACGATCATTTCGCCCTTGTTGACGACCTGACCATCGTGCACCAGAACCTGCTTTTCCTTCGCGATCAGGAACTCGTGCTGGTTGCCCTCGAGGTCCGTGATAACGAGACGCTGCTTGCCCTTCGTGTCCTTACCGAACGACGTCGTGCCGGTGACTTCCGCCAGAATGCCGGCGTCCTTCGGCGAGCGCGCTTCGAACAGTTCGGCCACACGCGGCAGACCACCGGTAATGTCGCGAGTCTTCTGCGATTCAACCGGGATCCGTGCGAGCACTTCACCGACCTGCACCTGCTGGCCGTCCTTGACCGTGATCAGCGCACCGACCTGGAAGCCGATCTGCACCGAATGCTCGGTGTTCGGGATCTTCACTTCCTCGCCGCTTGCGTCGAGCAGTTTCACCTGCGGACGCACGCTCTTCGCTGCCTGCGAACCGCGGCGCTTCACGTCGATCACGACCAGGGTCGAAAGACCGGTCACATCGTCGATCTGCTTCGCGACCGTCACGCCTTCCTCGACGTTTTCGAACTTCACCGTACCGCCCCACTCGGTGATGATCGGACGCGTCAGCGGATCCCACGTGGCCAGCTGCGTGCCTGCCTTGATCTGCGCGCCGTCGAGCTGCAACAGCGTGGCACCGTACGGCACCTTGTGACGTTCACGCTCACGACCGTGGTCGTCAGTGATCATCGCTTCACCCGAACGCGAGATGACGATCTGCTCGCCCTTCGCGTTGGTGACGTAACGCATCGTCGCCGTGAAACGCACCGTACCGTTCGATTTCGCTTCAACCGACGAAGCTACCGCCGCACGCGATGCCGCACCACCGATGTGGAACGTACGCATGGTCAGCTGCGTGCCCGGTTCACCGATCGACTGTGCAGCGATCACGCCCACTGCTTCACCGACGTTCACCGACGAGCCACGACCCAGGTCGCGGCCATAGCAGGCTGCGCACAGGCCGTAACGCGTTTCGCAGGTCAACGGCGTGCGCACGCGCACTTCGTCGATGCCGAGGCGCTCGATTTCTTCCACTGCGTCTTCGTCGAGCAGCGTGCCCGATTCGTACAGCGTTTCCTGCGTTTCCGGATTGACGACGTCCGCCACCGCAACACGACCGAGAATACGATCACGCAGCGCTTCGACGACTTCACCGCCTTCAACCAGCGCCTTCATTGCGACGCCGTTCGACGTACCGCAATCGTCCTCGACCACGACGAGATCCTGCGTCACGTCGACGAGACGACGCGTCAGGTAACCCGAGTTTGCCGTCTTCAGTGCCGTATCAGCCAGACCCTTACGTGCACCGTGGGTCGAGATGAAGTACTGCAACACGTTCAGGCCTTCGCGGAAGTTCGCCGTAATCGGCGTCTCGATGATCGAGCCGTCCGGCTTCGCCATCAGGCCACGCATACCGGCCAGCTGACGAATCTGCACTGCGGAGCCGCGAGCGCCCGAATCGGCCATCATGTAGATCGAGTTGAACGATTCCTGGCGCGTTTCCTTGCCGTCGCGATCCGTGACCGGTTCCGTCGATAGCTGCTCCATCATCGCCTTGCCGACCGCTTCCGACGTTGCCGACCAGATGTCGACCACGTTGTTGTAGCGTTCCTGCGCGGTGACGAGACCCGACATGTACTGACGGTCGTATTCCTTCACCTTCTTCGCGGCGTCGCCGACGATGGTTTCCTTCTGCGGCGGCACGAGCATGTCGTCGACGCAGATCGAGATACCCGCGCGCGTTGCCAGACGGAAACCCGACTGCATCAACTGGTCGGCGAAAATCACCGTTTCGCGCAGACCGCACTTGCGGAATGCCGTGTTGATGAGGCGCGAGATTTCCTTCTTCTTCAACGGCTTGTTCAGCACCGAGAAAGGCAGTCCCGGCGGCAGGATTTCCGACAGGATCGAACGGCCGACGGTAGTCGGGTACAGCGTGATCTTCGGCACGAACTTCGGCGCACCTTCGGACGTGTCTTCGTTGTGGACCATTTCCGTGATCCGCACGTTGACGCGCGAGGCCAGCTCGACTTCCTTGTTCTCGTACGCACGCAGCGCTTCCGACACGCCGGTGAACGTCAGGCCTTCGCCCTTCGCGTTCACAGCTTCACGGGTCGCGTAGTACAGGCCGAGCACGATATCCTGCGACGGCACGATCGACGGATCGCCGTTGGCCGGGAACAGGACGTTGTTCGACGCCAGCATCAGCGTGCGCGCTTCCATCTGCGCTTCGAGCGACAGCGGAACGTGAACAGCCATCTGGTCACCGTCGAAGTCGGCGTTGAACGCCGCGCAAACGAGCGGGTGCAGCTGGATCGCCTTGCCTTCGATCAGCACCGGCTCGAAAGCCTGAATGCCAAGACGGTGGAGAGTAGGCGCACGGTTCAGCATGACCGGATGTTCGCGAATGACCTCTTCGAGAATGTCCCACACCACCGGCGTCTGGTTCTCGACTTCCTTCTTCGCAGCCTTGATGGTGGTTGCGACACCCATCACTTCGAGCTTGTTGAAGATGAACGGCTTGAACAGTTCGAGCGCCATCAGCTTCGGCAGACCGCACTGATGCAGCTTGAGCGTCGGGCCGACCACGATGACCGAACGGCCCGAGTAGTCGACGCGCTTACCCAAAAGGTTCTGACGGAAACGACCGCCCTTACCCTTGATCATGTCGGCGAGCGACTTCAGCGGACGCTTGTTCGCACCCGTCATGGCCTTGCCGCGACGACCGTTGTCGAGCAGCGAATCGACGGCTTCCTGCAGCATCCGCTTTTCGTTGCGGACGATGATTTCAGGCGCCTTCAGTTCGAGCAGGCGCTTCAACCGGTTGTTACGGTTGATCACGCGGCGATACAGGTCGTTCAGGTCCGACGTCGCGAAACGGCCGCCGTCCAGCGGCACCAGCGGACGCAGTTCCGGCGGCAGCACCGGCAGCACTTCGAGCACCATCCAGTCAGGCTTGATGCCCGAACGCTGGAAAGCCTCGAGCACTTTCAGGCGCTTCGCGTACTTCTTGATCTTCGCTTCCGAACCCGTGTTCTTGAGTTCGGTGCGCAGCATCTCGACCTGTTCGTCGATGTTGATCGCGCGCAGCAGCTCGCGAACGCCTTCCGCGCCCATTTCGGCACGGAATTCGTCACCGTATTCTTCGACCTTGTTGTAGTAATCCTCTTCCGTCATGATCTGCCGCGCTTTCAGCGGCGTCATGCCCGGATCGATCACCACATATGCTTCGAAGTACAGCACGCGTTCGATGTCGCGCAGCGTCATGTCGAGCACCATGCCCAGACGCGACGGCAGCGACTTCAGGAACCAGATGTGCGCAACCGGCGAGGCCAGTTCGATGTGGCCCATCCGTTCACGACGCACCTTCGCCAGCGTGACTTCAACGCCGCACTTCTCGCAGATCACGCCGCGGTGCTTCAGGCGCTTGTACTTGCCGCACAGGCATTCGTAGTCCTTGATCGGCCCGAAAATCTTCGCGCAGAACAGACCATCGCGTTCCGGCTTGAACGTCCGGTAGTTGATGGTTTCCGGCTTCTTCACTTCACCGAACGACCACGAACGGATCTTGTCTGGCGAGGCCAGACCGATCTTGATCGCGTCAAAAACTTCTTCTTGTTGGACTTGCTTGAATAGATCGAGCAGAGCTTTCATTGCCTTCTCTCCGTAGTCCGATTAGTTGCGGTCGAGGTCGATGTCGATACCCAGCGAGCGGATTTCCTTCACGAGCACGTTGAAGGATTCCGGCATGCCTGCATCGATCACGTGATCGCCCTTGACCAGGTTCTCGTACACCTTGGTCCGGCCTGTCACGTCATCCGACTTCACCGTCAGCATTTCCTGCAGCACGTACGATGCGCCGTACGCTTCGAGCGCCCACACTTCCATTTCGCCGAAACGCTGGCCACCGAACTGCGCCTTACCACCCAGCGGCTGCTGCGTGACGAGCGAGTACGGACCGGTCGAACGTGCGTGCATCTTGTCGTCGACCAAGTGGTGCAGTTTCAGGTAGTGCATGTAGCCCACCGTCACCGTACGTTCGAACATTTCGCCCGTGCGGCCGTCGTACAGACGAACCTGATTCTTCGACGGCGTCATGCCGAGGTTCTTCGCGATGTCGTCCGGGAACGCCAGATCCAGCGCGCGCGACATTTCTTCTTCCGTCGCACCGTCGAACACCGGCGTGGCAAACGGAACGCCTTCGCGCAGGTTCTTCGCCAGTTCGACGATTTCGTCGTCCGTGAAGGTATCCAGCTCTTCAGCGCGGCCCGACTCGTTGTAGATCTTGGTCAGGAATTCGCGCAGTTCAGCGATCTTCGCCTGACGCTGCAGCATTTCGCCGATACGCCAGCCGAGACCCTTCGCGGCCCAACCCAGATGCACTTCGAGAACCTGACCCACGTTCATCCGCGATGGCACGCCGAGCGGATTCAGCACGACGTCAGCCGGACGGCCATCGGCCATGTACGGCATGTCTTCGATCGGAACGATCTTCGACACGACACCCTTGTTACCGTGACGGCCGGCCATCTTGTCGCCAGGCTGCAGGCGGCGCTTGACTGCCAGGTACACCTTGACCATCTTCAGCACGCCCGGCGGCAGTTCGTCGCCTTGCGTGAGCTTCTTGCGCTTTTCTTCGAACGCGAGATCGAACTGGTGACGCTTCTGTTCGATCGAGTCCTTGATGGCTTCGAGCTGTGCGGCTGCTTCTTCGTCCGCGAGGCGGATGTCGAACCAGTGGTAATGGTCGAGATCTTCCAGGTAGGCCTGTTCGATCTTCGTACCCTTCGCGAGCTTCTTCGGACCGCCGTTCGCGACCTTGCCGGTCAGCATACGTGCGAGACGCTGGAACGCGTCGCCTTCCACGATACGCAGCTGGTCGTTCAGGTCGAGGCGATAGCGTTTCAGTTCATCGTCGATGATCTGTTGCGCACGCTTGTCGCGCTGAATGCCTTCACGCGTGAACACCTGCACGTCGATGACCGTGCCGCTCATGCCCGACGGCACGCGCAGCGACGTGTCCTTCACGTCCGAAGCCTTTTCACCGAAGATCGCGCGCAGCAGCTTTTCTTCCGGCGTCAGCTGGGTTTCGCCCTTCGGCGTGACCTTGCCAACCAGCACGTCGCCTGCTTCGACTTCAGCGCCGATGTAGACGATGCCCGACTCATCGAGACGGCCGAGTTGCACTTCAGCCAGGTTCGAGATGTCGCGCGTGATTTCTTCCGGTCCGAGCTTCGTATCGCGAGCTACGACGTTCAGTTCTTCGATGTGGATCGACGTGTAACGGTCGTCCGCAACCACCTTCTCCGAGATCAGGATCGAATCTTCGAAGTTGTAGCCGTTCCACGGCATGAACGCGACCAGCATGTTCTGGCCGAGTGCCAGTTCGCCGAGGTCGGTCGATGCACCGTCAGCCAGCACGTCGCCACGCGACACGATGTCGCCGACCTTCACGATCGGGCGCTGGTTGATGTTCGTGTTCTGGTTCGAACGCGTGTACTTGATCAGGTTGTAGATGTCCACGCCGACGTCGCCAGCAACGGCTTCGTCGTCGTTCACGCGGATCACCATGCGGCCTGCGTCGACGTAATCCACCACGCCACCGCGGAATGCCTGAACGGTCGTACCCGAGTCGACTGCCACCGTGCGTTCGATACCCGTACCGACCACGGCCTTTTCAGGACGCAGACACGGCACAGCCTGACGCTGCATGTTCGACCCCATCAACGCGCGGTTCGCGTCATCGTGCTCGAGGAACGGAATCAGCGAAGCAGCCACCGACACGATCTGCGACGGCGCCACGTCCATGTACTGGATGCGGTCCGGCGTGACCATCAGCGTTTCGCCCGCTTCACGCGACGACACCAGTTCGTCGGTCAGCGTGCCGTCTTCAGCCACAGCCGCGTTCGCCTGGGCGATCACGTAACGGCCTTCTTCGATCGCCGACAGATAGTCGATCTGATCCGTCACCTTGCTGTCCACGACCTTGCGATACGGCGTTTCGAGGAAGCCGTATTCGTTCAGGTGCGCATACAGTGCGAGCGAGTTGATCAGGCCGATGTTCGGACCTTCCGGCGTTTCAATCGGGCACACGCGGCCATAGTGGGTCGGGTGCACGTCGCGGACTTCAAAGCCAGCGCGCTCACGCGTCAAACCGCCCGGGCCAAGAGCCGATACACGGCGCTTGTGGGTGATTTCCGACAGCGGGTTCGTCTGGTCCATGAACTGCGACAGCTGCGACGAACCGAAGAACTCGCGAATCGCCGACGAAATCGGCTTCGAGTTGATCAGGTCGTGCGGCATCAGGTTTTCGCTTTCAGCCTGACCCAGACGCTCCTTCACCGCGCGTTCGACACGCACGAGCCCTGCGCGGAACTGGTTTTCCGCCAGTTCGCCGACGCAACGCACGCGACGATTGCCCAGGTGATCGATGTCGTCGACTTCGCCCTTGCCGTTACGCAATTCGACGAGAATCTTGATCGTCGCGAGGATGTCGTCATCCTGCAGCGTCATCGGTCCGATGATTTCATCGCGACCAACGCGGCGATTGAACTTCATACGACCCACCTTCGAGAGGTCGTACGCGTCTTCGCTGTAGAACAGACGGTTGAACAGCGCCTCGACTGCTTCTTCAGTCGGCGGCTCGCCCGGACGCATCATGCGATAGATCGCGATGCGTGCAGCCATACGGTCGGCGGTTTCGTCGATTCGCAGCGTCGACGAAATGTACGGCCCCTGATCCAGATCGTTCGTGTAGAGCGTCTGAATGTCCTTCACCTTCGATTCGCGCAGCTTTTCCAGCACGGTCTCGGTGATTTCGTCGTTCGCGTTCGCGATGACTTCACCCGTTTCGCCGTCGACGACATTCTTCGCCAGCGTGCGACCGAGCAAATAGTCCTCCGGAACCGAAATGAACTTCGTCTTCGCGTTTTCGAGGTCGCGAATGTGCTTGGCGTTGATCCGCTTGTCCTTCTGGACGATCACGTTGCCATCACGATCCGAGATATCGAAACGTGCGACTTCACCACGCAGACGCTCCGGCACGAATTCCATCTGCGCGCCTTCCGGCATCAGCGTGAAATTGTCGAACACGAAGAAGTTCGCGAGGATCTGTTCCGGCGTGAGGCCGATGGCCTTCAGCAGAATCGTGACCGGCATCTTGCGGCGACGGTCGACGCGGAAATACAGCACGTCCTTCGGGTCGAACTCGAAATCGAGCCACGAACCACGGTAAGGAATGATACGTGCCGAGAACAGGAGCTTGCCCGAGCTGTGCGTCTTGCCCTTGTCGTGTTCGAAGAACACGCCCGGCGAACGGTGCAGCTGCGAAACGATCACGCGTTCCGTACCGTTGATGACGAACGAACCGGTCGGCGTCATGAGCGGAATTTCGCCCATGTACACTTCCTGCTCTTTCACTTCCTTGACGACCGGCTTGCTCGGTGATTCCTTGTCGTGCAGGACGAGACGCACTTTCGCGCGCAGGGCCGAGCAGTACGTCAAACCGCGCTGCTGACATTCCTTGATGTTGAATGCCGGCGGCGACAGCATGTAGCTGACGAACTCCAGACGAGCGAAACCGTTATGGGAAACAATAGGGAAAACCGACGTGAACGCGGCTTGCAGACCTTCCGGTTTGCGTTGCGTCGACGACGTGTCAGCTTGCAGAAACGTGCTGAATGATTCAAGCTGGGTAGCCAGCAGGAAAGGAACCTGGTGAACGATGGGGCGCTTCGCAAAACTCTTGCGAATACGCTTCTTCTCGGTGAAGGAATATTGCATACGATCTCCGAATCACGGCGGGCATTGTTGTCGAGGCAGGATACCTTGATGAGACAACCCGAGTGTTCACCGACTGAGACCCGATGGCCGTCCGATGATGGCTTGAACGAGCCTGAAAGCTTGGTGGTTGGCCGCTACCAACCGCTGGCTGACGGCAGCGGATGCCTGTGTTGCCCGCTACCCGACCAAACTTGCCTTCTGCAGTCGCTTCAGAAGACAAAGAAAAACACCAGTCAATGTTACCGAAGGGCGATTTTCTTTGGCTTCTGGGGCCTCGCTTTTACCGAAAAATTCTGGCAAAAACTTTGTCCCCAAAAAGCACAAAAAGGCCGGCGGTGGAAAACCGCCAGCCTTCGCACAGCGCGCTGAAACTTACTTGATTTCAGCCTTCGCGCCGGCTTCTTCCAGCTTCTTCTTGGCTTCTTCAGCAGCAGCCTTCGGTACCGATTCCTTAACAGGCTTCGGTGCGCCGTCGACCAGGTCCTTCGCTTCCTTCAGGCCGAGACCCGTCAGTTCGCGAACGGCCTTAATGACCGAAACCTTGTTCGCGCCGACTTCCGTCAGGTTGACCGTGAATTCGGTTTGCTCTTCAGCAACGGCTGCAGCACCGCCGCCTGCCGGGCCTGCCACTGCAACAGCAGCTGCCGACACGCCAAACTTCTCTTCGAACGCCTTGACCAGTTCGTTCAGTTCCAGAACCGACATCGAGCTTACGGCTTCGAGGATGTCATCTTTTGCGATTGCCATTTGAAATACTCCTAAATTGAATTCGGATACAGCCAGCGATCAGTTACGCCCAACTGAAATGCGTTAAGCCGCTTCGCCTTGTTTCTTTTCAGCCAGCGCGGCCAGAGCGCGCGCGAAGCCAGAAACAGGTGCTTGCATAACGTAGAGCAGCTTGGAGAGCAGTTCTTCGCGGCTCGGAATGTTGGCAAGCGCTTGCACGCCGGCCTTGTCCATCACGTTGCCGTCAAAAGAACCAGCCTTGATGATCAACTTGTCATTGCCCTTCGCGAAGTCATTGACGACCTTCGCAGCAGCAATCGCATCTTCCGAGATGCCGTAGATCAACGGGCCAGTCATCTGCTCTGCCAGCGGAGCGAACGGGGTACCTTCGACAGCGCGACGCGCCAGCGTGTTCTTCAACACGCGCAAGTACACCTGTTGCTCACGCGCTTTCGCGCGCAGCTTGGTCAGATCGCCAACCGCAATCCCACGATACTCAGCCAGAACGACGGTCTGGGCTTTCGCGACTTGCGCGGAAACCTCAGCGACGACGGCCTGCTTACTTTCTTTGTTGAGTGGCACGGTTAGCCTCCAGATTCGATACACGTGGCGGTTGCCTTGTGTACCGCGTTCAACAACGGCGTCCGACGTGTCAGGAGTATTTCAGCCAGTTGGGTGTCCGCAGCATTGCGAACGACAACCGGCATCACCACTACAAAACTATTTCGGGTTCGCCATCTGCGTTGGCTTTGCATTAAGGGAGCGCCTGCTTGCAGCGATCCCGCCAACGGTCTTTGATAACCGGCCGTTCGATGCAAACTGCCATCTCACGACCGCCCAAAGCCCATAAACCCGCTGCAGCTTGCGCCGCAACGGAAGAATTCCTTACTGTGCTGCGAGCGTTGCCTGATCGACGCGGACACCCACGCCCATCGTGCTCGACAGCGCGACCTTACGCAGATAAACGCCCTTGCTCGTGGCCGGCTTGGCCTTTTGCAGTGCGTCGACCAGCGCATTCAGGTTGCTACGCAGAGCCGTCGACTCGAACGAAGCACGCCCGATCGTCGCGTGGATGATACCGCCCTTGTCGACGCGGAACTGAACTTGACCAGCCTTTGCGTTCTTGACTGCGGTAGCCACATCCGGCGTAACCGTACCGACCTTCGGATTCGGCATCAGGCCGCGGGGACCGAGGATCTGGCCCAGCGTACCGACAACGCGCATCGTGTCCGGCGAAGCGATCACGATGTCGAAGTTCAGGTTACCGGCCTTGACCTGTTCTGCCAGATCTTCCATACCGACGATTTCCGCGCCGGCTGCACGAGCCTGTTCGGCTTTCTCGCCCTGCGCGAACACAGCAACGCGAACCGACTTACCCGTACCTGCGGGCAGAACAACCGAGCCGCGAACGACCTGGTCCGACTTCTTCGCATCGATGCCGAGTTGCACTGCGACGTCGATCGATTCATCGAACTTCGCGCTTGCGCATTCCTTCACGAGCGACAGGGCTTCATCGATCGCGTACAGCTTCTGGCGATCAATCCTGGCTGCAAATGCTTGCAGACGCTTCGAAAGCTTGGCCATTTACACGCCCTCCACGGTGATGCCCATCGAGCGGGCGCTACCAGCGATTGTGCGGACCGCTGCATCAAGATCAGCTGCCGTAAGGTCAGGCATCTTGGTTTTGGCGATGTCTTCAGCTTGAGCGCGCGTGATCTTGCCGACCTTGTCGGTATGCGGCTTGGCCGAACCCTTGTCGATCTTCGCTGCCTTCTTGATCAGAACCGTAGCCGGCGGCGTCTTCAGAACGAACGTGAAGCTCTTGTCGGCGAATGCAGTGATCACGACCGGAATCGGCAGACCCGGTTCCATCGCTTGAGTCTGCGCGTTAAACGCCTTGCAGAACTCCATGATGTTCAGACCGCGCTGACCCAGTGCCGGACCGACCGGCGGCGACGGGTTGGCTTTACCTGCAGGAATCTGCAGCTTGATAAAGCCGATGATTTTCTTTGCCATTTGGAAAACCTCGTTGGAACGCATGAGCGTTCAGATGAGTGGTAGCGCGCTTTCGCCGTGAATCAGGCTACTGACGCTCCTCAACGGCCATTGCGCGGACCGTAAGCGCGAAATACGGGTCACGCCAGCTAGCGAGACCCGTAGAATCTGATTTACAGCTTTTCGACCTGCCCGAATTCGAGCTCAACAGGTGTTGCCCGCCCAAAAATCGTGACGGACACACGGACGCGCGATTTTTCGTAGTTCACTTCTTCGACGCTGCCATTGAAGTCCGTGAACGGACCATCCTTCACGCGGACCATCTCGCCCACTTCGAACAGGGTCTTCGGGCGCGGCTTTTCCACGCCTTCCTGCATCTGCGACATGATCTTTTCGACTTCCCTCGGGGAAATCGGACTCGGACGGTTACGCGCACCGCCCACAAAGCCGGTCACCTTCGCCGTGTTCTTCACGAGATGCCATGTTTCGTCGGTCATTTCCATTTCGACGAGCACGTAACCCGGGAAGAAACGACGCTCAGTAACGGACTTGTGGCCACCCTTCACCTCCACAACCTCTTCGGTTGGGACGAGGATCTGACCAAACTTGTCCTGCATGCCGGCACGATCGATGCGCTCCTGAAGCGCACGTTGCACGCTCTTTTCCATGCCGGAATAGGCGTGCACGACGTACCAACGTTTACCACTCGGAGATGCCGGCGTATCGCTCATATCATTTCCAACCCAGAATCACCGAGAAAATCACCCATTCAATGGATTTATCGCTAATCCAGAGAAACAGCGCCATAACCAGCACAAACCCGAAGACCACGAGAGTCGTCTGCGTCGCCTCTTTGCGAGTCGGCCAGACAACCTTGCGAACTTCCTTGTACGAGTCCTTGGCGAAGGCGATGAAACCCTTACCGGGGGCAGAGACAAGACCGACTGCGACACCAGCGATAGCGCCAACAGCCAGAGCCGCTCCGCGGATGTACCATTCCTGGCCGCCAAGCCAGAAGAACCCCACGAACCCGGCCAAGACCAGCAATACGCCGGCGATCAACATCAGCTTGTCGCCAGAAGTATTTACAGTTTCGACGGAAGGATTCGCCATAACACCTTAACGTGCGCCACATGCGGCGCGAGAATTTGGCAGGGGCAGAGGGAATCGAACCCCCAACCTTCGGTTTTGGAGACCGACGCTCTGCCAGTTGAGCTATACCCCTAAACCATTTTGGGGTTGACGGTATCGCCAACCCCGAAAACATCAAGACCTACGAGAGGTAACTGGCTTACTCGAGGATCTTTGCGACGACACCGGCGCCGACGGTACGGCCACCTTCACGGATGGCGAAGCGCAGGCCTTCTTCCATCGCGATCGGGTTGATCAGCTTCACCGTAATCGACACGTTGTCGCCCGGCATGACCATTTCCTTGTCCTTCGGCAACTCGATCGAGCCCGTCACGTCCGTCGTACGGAAGTAGAACTGCGGACGATAGTTGTTGAAGAACGGCGTATGACGGCCACCTTCGTCCTTGCTCAGCACATACACCTCAGCCGTAAAGTGCGTGTGCGGGTTGATCGAACCCGGCTTGGCCAGCACCTGGCCACGCTCCACGTCTTCACGTTTCGTGCCGCGCAGCAGGATACCCACGTTGTCGCCCGCCTGACCCTGGTCGAGCAGCTTGCGGAACATTTCCACGCCCGTGCAGGTCGTCTTCACCGTCGGCTTGATACCCACGATTTCGATTTCTTCGCCGACCTTCACCACGCCGCGCTCAACCCGACCCGTCACCACCGTGCCGCGACCCGAGATCGAGAACACGTCTTCCACCGGCATCAGGAACGCGCCATCCACTGCGCGCTCCGGCGTCGGGATGTACGTGTCCAGCGCATCAGCCAGGTTCATGATCGCCACTTCGCCCAGCTCGCCCGTGTCGCCTTCCAGCGCCAGCTTGGCCGAACCCTTGATGATCGGCGTGTCGTCGCCCGGGAAGTCGTACTTCGACAGCAGCTCGCGCACTTCCATCTCGACGAGTTCCAGCAACTCGGCGTCGTCCACCATGTCGCACTTGTTCAGGAACACGATGATGTACGGCACACCGACCTGACGCGCCAGCAGGATGTGCTCACGCGTTTGCGGCATCGGGCCGTCTGCAGCCGAGCACACCAGGATCGCGCCGTCCATCTGCGCTGCGCCCGTGATCATGTTCTTCACATAGTCAGCGTGGCCCGGGCAGTCGACGTGCGCGTAGTGGCGGTTCGCCGTTTCATACTCAACGTGCGCTGTGTTGATCGTGATGCCACGCGCCTTTTCTTCCGGCGCCGCGTCGATCTGGTCGTACGCCTTCGCTTCGCCACCAAACTTCTTGGTCAGCACCGTCGTGATCGCTGCCGTCAGCGTGGTCTTGCCGTGGTCAACGTGACCGATCGTGCCGACGTTCACGTGCGGCTTGGTCCGCTCAAACTTGCCTTTGGCCATTTTCGACTCCTAAGAGGATTTTTCCGTACGTTGCGCCGGGCGCAAACAATCACCGATTACCGCTGGTGCCCATGGGCAGGATCGAACTGCCGACCTCTCCCTTACCAAGGGAGTGCTCTACCACTGAGCCACATGGGCGCTACTTCTTGACGCTGGAGCGGGTGAAGGGAATCGAACCCTCGTCGTAAGCTTGGAAGGCTTCTGCTCTACCATTGAGCTACACCCGCACTGGCCCATCGATTCCCAACTGCTTCAACTTGCATTCTGGTGGAGGAGGTTGGATTCGAACCAACGTAGGCGTAAGCCAACAGATTTACAGTCTGCCCCCTTTAGCCACTCGGGCACCCCTCCGCAGAGAACTGATGATTGTGGGGGAACATCATCTTGTTGTCAAGCGCTGCCTGAGTGTTCCAAACCCACTAGTTCTCACTTATAAGTGATGGCGGTGTAAACGCAGAAACCCCACCTTTTTGGGATGGGGTTTCTGTTGCTGCTGGGGAGCCTGACGATTACCTACTTTCACACGGGCAATCCGCACTATCATCGGCGTGGAGTCGTTTC
>NZ_CAJQZB010000054.1:0-32658 GCF_907164545.1 Paraburkholderia gardini
ACTATGGGCTGCTGTCGCCGATCCTGCACGTCGTGCCGCTGCAGTTGCTCGCGTATCACACGGCGTGCTCGCGGGGCACGGATGTCGACAAGCCGCGTAACCTTGCTAAATCCGTGACGGTTGAGTGATCGGGCGGGGTGTGCTGATACGCCCCGCTTCGCCCGACATCGTCATCCGCCATTCCGCTTTGCAGGCAATCGTATCCCTGCAAAGCGTTTCTCCCGCTTCCTGCTAATCCGGATTCACCTGACACGCGACCGCCTCCGTTTCGCGCGTTTCTTCTCGCGCACCGAAACTGGCCAGCGCGGCCAGCCCGAGCAGCGCCAGCCCGCTGCCGAAAAGGAAGTCAGCTCGAATACCGATGTGATCGACGATCAAACCGCCAACCAGCGAACCGGACGCGATCGCCACCTGAATGATGCCGACGAACAGCGCAGAGCCCGCTTCCGGTGCATCTGGCGTCGCGCGCTGAATCCAGACGCTGAAACAGAGCGGTAGCGCACCGAACGCAATGCCCCACGCCATCACGACGGCGGCGACGCCATATGACGAGTGTTGCAGCAAAGGTAGCGACAGCAGCGCAAACATCAGGAGCGAAATCATCGCGGCTACCGATGTCTTCAGACCGCGCACGATCGTCGATGAAATCGCGAAGTTCGAGAAAAACCCGATCATCCCGAAGCCGAGCAGCAGCCACGTGATGGTCGCCATCGAGAGATTCGCGTTACGCAGCAGGAACGGCGTGATGTACGTGTAGGACGAAAAGTGCGCGCCGAACACGAGCGCCACCATCAACATGCTGCGGCGCGGATGCGGCCGGCGCATCAGGCCGACCAGGTCTTTCATGCGCAATGCGGTCGTCGAGGGCAGGGAAGGCACCAGGAAGAACTGCGCAACCAGCGCAATCGCGACGAGTACGCCCGTCGCCATGAACGAAGCCCGCCATGACGCGAAGCTCGCGATAAATGTGCCGAGCGGCACGCCGATCACGGTTGCGCACGTCACGCCGGTCAGGATCGTCGCCATCGCACGCGCGGAATCGCGCGGCGCGACGAGGCGTCCGGAGGCTGCTGTCGCCAGCGTCCAGAAGCCGCCGAGCGACGCCCCCAGCAACGCACGCCCCAGCAGCATGATCAGGAAACTGGGCGCGAACGCGGAGATCAGGTTCGACGCGAGCAGCAAGGTCGTCAGCAGCAGGAACACACGCCGACGGTCCATGGTTCCAGCCACGAGCATCAGCCCCGGCGCGGAAATGGCGGCGATGATGCCGGGGACGGTCACCATCAGGCCGGCCGTTCCAGGCGAGACACCCAGCTCTTTTGCAACGCGTGGCAACAGTCCCACCGGCAGGAACTCGGTTGTCACGAACGCAAACGCGCCGATGGCCACAGCGATGACGGCAAGCCAGGCGCGCAGCGATGATGCATCGCCGCTCTCCGGCGAAGCACTGCCAGCCGGCAGATTTTTTTCCAATAACATGGTTTTGTTTGCAGGTTACTAAATAGTGATTTGAACTGGATCGGTCACGCTGACTAATCGCGTCCGAAATATCTAATCTGAAGCGGGAGGCGCGTGGAAATAGCCCCTATTTGCGGAGCACACCATAGCATCGTATTTAAACGCTCGCAGACGCCTCAAAATAATCGCACCTGCGGGCAAGGTTATTGGCAACCGCGACTAGTCTTGAAACAGATGACAAGACCGCATCCGCGCGTTGTCGGCGGGCTCCAGTCATCGACATAAAAGCGGTCGATCGGGTTCAGGTGCCTTGACGTAAGCCGCCCGAACCCGTTTCCGGGCAGTCAGGCATGCTGACAAACCAGCGCGCGACTTTATAATGGGGTGAGATGCCGCTGCACGTGTTTGCGGACACGCAATCAACGTCAACCATCGTTTTCGTTGCAGCCCGGGTTCGGGCAAGGGCCAATCATGAAACTCAGCCGCTGGAGAGAAGGTGCAGGTCCGGAGCGTCGCAAGCTTATCTGGACGAAGCTTCGCGTGCTGCTTGCGGCGATCGGCACCCTGACCGCCGTCGCAGGCATTGCGGTCTCCGTGAATGGCCTGCTCGAATTCAACAACGTGAAAGTCGCGGTCGGTGTCGCGATCATCGTCGTTTCGACGATTCTTTATATCGCGATGCTTTCGGGTTCCGAATAGCGCGATCCTCGTGCCACGGCGCGGCGCGCCGTGCTACCCCTGCCGCGCGGCAGGGCGTACCGCCTGAACGGGGCCTTGCGCGTAATGGCCGTCGCTGGCGACGGCCATTCACGCTCCGCACGCGGCGGATGATCGCGACGGCCGCGTCAGCGGGCCGTCTGAAGCAGCGTCATCACGACGCCTGCTGGATATCCTCGAGTTTCCAGCTCTTGTCGAACCACGGCGCAAGCGGGCCATACAGCCGGAAAATCGTGAACCAGCTCTTGCCCGGAATGGTTTGAATCCAGTTGCTTTCCTTGCCCGCCGGCGCTTTCGGTCCGAAATACAGATCGACCGAGCCGTCCGCGTTTTTCACAAGACCCTTTTCGCTGGAGAGACTCGGGAACTGCTGGTCGGTCTGCAGCATCGAGCGGGTCTGCGGGTCGTACAGCACGACCGACCAGAAGTCCTTCACCGGCACGTTGGGCGGAACGTGCAGCGTGTAGTCTTTCGCACCGTCGAATGGTTTGCCCGCCGCGTCGTAATTCTCCGCGGCGTACTGCGAGCCGATGCCCGGCATTGCGATCGCCATCGCGGGCGTATCGACGGTCGCGGCGTAGAAGAACATCGTTCGCGCGTCGAAGTTGCGTGCGCCGTCGTTCAGCCATTGGTAGCTGCCGCCGACGAACGGCGTGTTCCAGTGGCGATCCGGATAGATCAGGACGGCCTTGTCGCGGTTGGCGAAGTCGATCGTGCGTGCGCTTGCGTTGCCGACCGCGACGGCATCGGTCAGGATCTTCGTCATGCGTGCATCGGGCGCGAACGGCTTGCCTTTCACAATGCCGATCGATGCGAAGAGGCCGGTCATGTCAGGGCCGTAGACGCCGGCAGGTTCTTCCTGGACGATCTCGTTCATCTCCTCGTAGAACTTGATCGTATTGGCATGCACCGTATTCATGACCTTGCCGGACATGTCGACGAACGTCGTCGCAGGCGGTGAGCCTGCCTGCGACAGCGGATAGACACGCAGATGCGCCTTGAGGCTTGCCACACCGGGTTTCGGGTCGCCGTTCTTCATGAACGCGCGGCCGAACAGCAGGTTGCCGAACGTCGGCGACTTCACGATGATGTAGCCGCTCTTCGGCAGCGCGCCGGTATAGCCCGGCGGCACGAACAGGTACTTGCCGCCTTTGCCCTTGTCCGGGCCTGCGTTGCCGAGGTCGGTGACATAGCGGAACCAGAAGTCGTCGACGACACCGAGGATGTTCGGCGGCGTTTCGACAACCACCGGTCCGTTCTTCAGATCCATCCAGTTCCAGAAGTAGACGGTTTCAGTATTCGCCGTCAGGAACAGCGACTTCGAATCCATCAGCGATTCGAAGATGCCGATCTTGCTGCCCGTGGCACCCGCTTCGCGCAGACCAGTCCGGATCGCAACCAGCGATGCACCCGGAATGCCGTTCAGGAACACTTCGACGCCACGCATGAAGTCGAGGTTGTCATAGACCTTCTGTGCTGTTTCGGGCGTCGGGATGCCGTCGAAGTACTTGAGCTGGCCGATGCGCGTGTCGACGGTATTGGGTGTCGTGATTTCGGGCGGAATCGGCGTAGTCATCTTCAACGCGGTCGAAGCGGCGTCTGCCGGCACGAACGCCGATGCGCACAATGTGACGAGGCACCAGGCAACACTTTGTTTGATTGTCATCTTCTTGCTCACGAAACCTCCACGCGAATGAATTCCCGAAAGATCGGGGTGGTAAGGGTACATGTTGCTGGCACTATTATTACTCGCCTGTTCCGGGTGCGTGTCCCAAAAAGGCGCTCTACAATGCATGCCATTCGACGTCGCGTCGCTCCGGTTTTTTTCGATCATGCATGAAGTCTTTGTCAGAACCACCGTCACCGTGCTTGCGCTCCTCGCGCTCGCAGGCTGCTCGACATCGTCGCAGCCGAAATTCCAGCAGGAACTGTTCGATACGGGTGTGAGCCCGTACGCGCGCAACTTCAACGCGAGCAGCACGGATACCTGTGAAGCGGCGCGTCGCGCGCTGCTCAGCCAGGGTTACATGACGACCATGACGCGCGGCGATACGGTCGACGGCACCAAGAATTTCCAGCCGAGCGGCGATTCGCACGTAGTCGTGGAGTTTCACGTCGTGTGCACGCCGGGTGAGGAGGCGAGCGACACCAGCATCGCGTATGTGAACGCCGTGCAGAATGGCTTTGCGCTGAAGAAGAGCGATACGTCGGCGAGTGTGGGTTTGAGCATCCTCGGTTCACTGTCGCTGCCGATCCGCTCGAACAGCGACGCGATGGTGAAGATTTCGAGTGAGACGATCCCGTCGGGCAAGTTCTACGACCGCTTCTTCGCGCTCGTCGAGCATTATCTGCATACGGTCGTGCGTACGTCACCGGTGGTGCCGGATGCGGTTGTCACCCGTGAGATTCCGCCGGACCCCGCGGTCGACGTCGCCGCCCAGGCAGCAGCGCAGGCAGTGGCGCAGACAGCCGGACCGGCAGTCGCGCCCACGCCGGCGAGCGATGCCCTCGCACCGCTTTTGCAGTCGCTGACACCGTGATGCGCTAAAGCGGTGTCAGGCTTCAGGACGCACCGGACCCACCGGCGCGTGTTTCAACCGGGAATATTTCCCCTCTATTCGGTCGCCGCGGCAGCCTTGCGCGGACGACGTGCCCGCGGTGCAGTCTTGCGAGCGGTCTTCCCTGCTTTCGGCGCGAGCTCTTCCGGTTGTGCGGTTTGTGCCGGTTGCGCTTCCGTTGCCTGCGAGGGCTGATCCGTTGCGGTGGCGGTAGAAGCTGGCGCTTCCGCGGCATCGGCTGCTTCGGCTTTCCTCGAAGACGTCTTGCGGCTTCCGCGTCCCTTGCGACGTGCGGCGGCGGGTTCCGCCGGCGTTGCGTCTTGCGTCGCGTATTCCGTCACGGCGGGCACGTCATGCACTTCCGATGCGGTGAACAGATCCTGCGCGACGGGCAATTCCAGTTCGGCAATCGCAGCCGCGGCGGGTTCCTGCGCGCCTTTTCTGCGCGCACCCCGTTTCGATCTGCTTTCACGCGGCGCCGCCGGCTCGCTGCGCACCGCACCGCCATTGCCGCGAAACACGAACGTGCCCGATTTTTCGTCGCGGCCGACTTCGAACAGACCACGCATCTGCGCTTCCTCGAGCAGATTGCCGAACGCACGAAACCCGTAGTAAGACTCGCTGAAGTCCGGTTTGCGGCGCTTGATCGCATCCTTTAACGCCGACGCCCATACCTTGCCGCTGTCGCCCCGCTCGGTCACGAGCGCATCGAACGTCTGCACGGCGATTTCGATGGCTTCGCTGCGACGCGATTCGAGATCGTCACGGCGACGCTTCTCTTCATCGGGCGAGCGCTTCGGGGCAGGCTGCGGCTCTTTCACGCGCTTTGCGGCGGCGCGCAGGCTTTCGCGGGCGAGGTCGTCGTAGAAAATGAATTCGTCGCAATTGGCGATCAGCAGGTCGGAGGTCGACTGCTTCACGCCGATGCCGATCACCTGCTTCGCGTTCTCGCGCAGCTTGGAAACCAGCGGTGAAAAATCCGAGTCGCCGCTGATGATGACGAACGTATTGACGTGCGATTTCGTGTAGCAGAGATCGAGCGCATCGACGACGAGCCGGATATCGGCGGAGTTCTTGCCCGACTGGCGCACGTGCGGAATCTCGATCAGTTCGAAGTTCGCTTCGTGCATTGCGGCTTTGAAGCCCTTGTAGCGTTCCCAGTCGCAATACGCCTTCTTGACGACGATGCTGCCCTTCAGCAGCAGGCGTTCGAGCACGAGCTTGATGTCGAACTTTTCGAATTTCGCGTCGCGCACGCCAAGCGCGACGTTCTCGAAGTCGCAGAAGAGCGCCATGCTGGGCGTGTCACTGGATGATGTCATGTGTGTGTTCTCCCGTAGGTTCTGTCGGGTGCAGGAATAACCCGCAGCATAACGGTCTTTTGAGCGGACGCCGGGCAGATTGATGTCGGACCGCGCGCGGACTGTTTTGCCCTTCGCCGCGAACCCGGCGTGCTCAACGTCAATCACGGCGGCAGGACTATCGCCTGACGCGCGTCAACCCCGCCCGATCGATGAAGCCGCAGCCTGCCGCCGGCTTTCCCACGCCGGCATCACCTGACACACGATCAGCCCGGCGAGCATCAGCACGCAGCCGAAGAGCGCGCGTCCGGGCAGCGTTTCCCCGAGCACCAGCCAGCCGGCGAGCGCCGCGAACACGCCTTCCATGCTGAAGATCACGGCGGCGTGCGCGGGTGCGGCGTCCTTCTGCGCGACCACCTGAATCGTGTACGCGACGCCGACCGATAGCGCGCCACCATAGAGGATGGTCGGCGCGGCGCGCACGAGATCGGCGAGCCTGAGCGGCTCGAACACGAGCCCGATCGCAAGGCACACGGCGCCGCAGGTGACGAACTGCACAAGCGCGAGCATCAGCGGATCGTGGCGGCGCGCGAACCGTCCGACGAGCATCACCTGCGCCGCGATCACGAATGCGCCGGCAAGCTGGTACCAGTCGCCGCGGAGAATCGAGAAGTGCTCGCTGACGCTCAGAAAATACATGCCGATGGCGGCGAGCAGCGCGCCGAGCCAGGTGCCGACCGCCGTTTCGTGACGCGCGAGTACGCCCATCAACGGCACGATGACGACATAGAGCGAACTGATAAACCCGGCGTTCGCGACCTTCGTGTATTGCAGCCCGATCTGCTGCATCGAGATCGCCACCGAAAGCAGCAGGCCAAGCAAGGCGCCCGAAGCGAGCAACTCACGCGAAACTGGCCGCGCTGTCGTGACCGTTTCGCCGCCCGGGCGGGCGTGCCGCAGATACATCAGCAGGCCGAACACGACGGTCGCGCCCAGCAGGAAGCGCAGGCCGGTGAAGAGGAACGGCCCGATTGCGTCGAGGCTGAGCCGTTGCGCAACAAAGGCGGAGCCCCAGATCAGGGCGGCGACCAGCATCAGCAGGTTCGCGCGAAGGTGTTTGCGACTGTTGGTGTTCACGACGGAAATGCGTGCGGATTTCGGGGCGGAGCGCACATGATACGCGTCTGGATAGAACGGTCTGGAACCGGCCAGATCGCGGCCGATCATTCAGACAAAAGCGGCATTTTCCATCGCTCTGAAAGCACCGCTGGCACCGCGCAAAAGCGGTTGAAAGCTGAAAGAAAGAAACGTGTCTCCCGGAAAATACAGGGTGGCTTTTATGAGATGACAAACCGCCTACGCTAAGTGATACTCCCCGCGGGGAGCCGCCTGGCGACACCGTCACCGGGTGCGCTTCACCGTGCCGTGCTTACTCATTCACATTGATCAAGTCGCTCAGGTTTGGGAAAAAACACTATGAAGAAGATCATCGCCTCGCTTATCGCAGCCTCGTTCGCACTCGTGTCGTTCCAGGCTTTCGCTCAAGACGCATCCGCACCGGCCGCTGCCACCGCAGCCAAGCCGGCGCACACGCACAAGCAACTGAAGACGCACGGCAAGCGCGCCAAGGTTTCGGAAGCTGCATCGGCTGCCGGCACGAGCGACAAGGGCACGCCGCAGTAAAGTGTCTCCCGTTCGGGCGGTCCGGGTCTTAAACCCCGTTCCGTCAGCGAAAAAAGAAAGGCCAGGTTTTTTTTACCCTGGCCTTTCTTTATGGCTGGCGGCGCCTGTCGTGCTTGAGGCGATCCGGCGGCGATGTCCGCCTGGCGGCTTATTTCGCGTCGGCCGCGAGACCGCGTTGCAGCACCTCGGTCAGCAGGCCAGTCATGCCTTCGGGATGCGTCGCCGCGCGTTCCTGCAGTTGCGCGACGAGATCCGCGTTCAGCTTGCACGCGAACGGCACCAGCCCCAGCTCCTGGTCGAGTTTGCGCTGCGCGCGACGATCGGGCGCGGCTTGTGTCGCGGAGTTGCCAAAGCGGCCAGCCTTCGATTGCTTCAGATCGTTGGCCAGCTTGAGCGCCTTGTTCTTCTCAAGGTCGAATTTTTTCATTGCCATGCCGGATGCCCCTGCGGAATAAGTGAATGTGAACAATCCTGCATTGTACGCACCGCGCCCGATGTGCCATCGGCACCGGTCTCAACGCGGACGTTTTATCGCGGGCTACGTCGGATTTTCCACGCTAACGGGCGGCATGCCGGTCGCGCCGTCGCGCTCGCCGGCGAGGCTGTCCATCAGCGCGCGCATGCGCTGCCAGTGCGTGCCTTCCCAGAACACGCGCCGACACACGTCGCAGGTCACGAAGCGCGCATGCCGTTCCAGCACGCCCTCAGGTGCGCGTCCCACCACGTCCTCTTTCGCGATGCGCCGCAGCGGCGCGTTGCACGCAAGACAAAGGCGAAACGGTTGCGTGCTGCCCGCGAGGTCGAGCCGGTCGAAAATCTCGCGCAGCTGGATTTTCGGCTTCAGCGCGCGCACGTAGCAGCCGTGCATGATCGTGCGCCGCTTCAGCAGTTCGCGGTCGCGCGTGAGCACGATACGGTGGTCGCGCGAGGCGATGGCTTCGATGTCTTCGTCGGGATAGTGGTTGTCGTACAGCGTGTCGAAGCCCGCCAGACGCAGCAGTTGCGCAAGACCGCCGAGATGCGCATCGGCGACGAAGCGCACCACCCGCAGCGGCCGCTCGCGCACGCGCAGGAGCGGCTGGATGTCGAACGCCTCGAACTTCGGATAGACAGCGACACGATCGCCGTCGGCCAGCGGATGCTCGAAACCCACCGATTCGCCGTTCACCAGAATCAGCTCGACTTCGGTGTGCGGCACGCCGATCGCCTCGATCATGTGCTTTGCGGTAGCGCCGCGCGCACAGGGGCAACTGAACGAGCGCCGCCGCAACGGACGGGCGATGAAGTCGTTCAGTTCCTCATAAAACCGGAATGTCGCCGTGACCATTTGACCAGTATGGCACCGGGCTGCCGGCAGCGCGTGGATGCATGTGTCACGCGGGTGTGGTCTACTTCCGTTTCGTTCGAAGGAGGAGCTTCAGCATGGACATAGGATTTATCGGTCTCGGCGAGATGGGCGCCGTGATGGTGACAAATATTCTGAAAGCCGGGCATACCGTGCGCGTGTGGAACCGCTCGCCGGAACGCGCGCGGACGTTGAGCACCGCGGGCGCCCAGGTCGTTGCCACCCCGGCTGAAGCCTTTACGGGCGACGCCGTGTTCTCGATGCTCGCCGACGATGCCGCGCTGCGCGATGTCATCGACAGCCAGTTACTGGAAAACGCGCCACGCGGGCTGATTCACGTCAACATGGCGACGATTTCCGTCGCATTGGCCGATTCGCTCGCGCATGCGCACGCGGAGCGCGGCCTGAATTACGTCGCGGCGCCGGTGCTCGGCCGGCCGGACGTCGCGGCGGCGGGCAAGCTGACGATTGTCGCGGCCGGCCCCGCCGAGGCGATCGATCTCGTGCAGCCGGTGTTCGACGCGATCGGCCAGAAAACCTGGCGCATCGGCTCGCTGCCGCAGCAGGCGAATGTCATGAAGCTGGCGGTGAATTTCATGCTGGCCTCGGCCGTGGAAACGCTCGGCGAAGCGTCGACGCTCCTCACCGGTCACGGCGTCGCGATGCAGGATTTCCTTGACGTGATCACGAGCAGCGTGTTTCCGGGGCCGGTCTACCAGGGCTACGGGAAGATGATCGCCGAGCAGCGGTATGAGCCGGCGCTCTTCAAGGCACGTCTCGGATTGAAGGACGTGCGGCTTGCACTGGCGGCCGCCGACACGATTTCCACGGCTATGCCGATTGCGAGCGTTGTGCGCGACAGCCTGCTCGACGCGGTCGCGCATGGCGAAGGCGAAATGGACTTCGCCGTGCTGGGTCAGGTGTCGGCACGCCGCGCCGGGCGGTGACGCTGCCGTGGGGCCTTGTCCGGATGGCTAACGTTGTGCCGCGGCTGCGTTGTGGCGTGCGTGCGCAGGCATAATGGCCGTCCGTTCCAGTTTTCCTGTCTGGTGGCTGTCATGAGTCTGCACATCTGGTGGCTGTTTGCCGCCACCGTTTTTGTTATTTCAGCCATTCCCGGCCCGAACATGCTGCTCGTCATGACGCACGGCGCGCGACACGGCCTGCGCCGCTCGGGCGCGACCATGGCGGGTTGTCTGTCCGCGCTGGTGCTGATGCTGTCGGTATCCGCAGCCGGCCTCGGCGTGTTCCTCGAAGCCTGGCCGATGATGTTCAACGCGTTGCGTCTGATCGGCGCGGCGTATCTCGTCTGGCTTGGCATCAAGGCGTGGCGCGCGCCTGTCGACGAAGCCGCGATCGCGAATGCCGATGCGCCCGAAGTGACCGCGGACCGTCCGCGTGCCACGTGGTCGATGTTCCGCAACGGCTTTCTCGTGGCAAGCAGCAATCCGAAGGCCATCCTGTTTGCAGCCGCGTTGTTGCCGCAGTTCATCGACGCAAGCCGCCCGACGCTGCCGCAGTTCGGCGTGCTCGTCGCGACATTCGCGGTGATCGAAGTGAGCTGGTATCTCGTCTACGCCGGTTTTGGCACACGCATCGGCGCGAAGCTGAAGAGCCGCAATGTCGCACGGTTGTTTAACCGGCTGACTGGCGGCGTGTTTGTCGGCTTCGGCGCGATGATGGCGCTGGTGCGGCACTGAGCTTGAACCACCGCGCCTGCGCGTGCAGCGTATCGAAAAGCGCCTGATGATCCCAGGGCTTTGTCTTGTCGGGTATCCAGAACATGTGGTTTGACAAAGCATTAACCATCAGCCCCCATTAATCGCATTCTCCGGGAATATCAACCGGTAATTCTTCAGGTCTTCCTTGAAGGCATGGCAGCGGCCAAGCTGGTTCTGCACATCGTGTCGCGGCTGACCGTAGTCGAAGCGCGAAGTCCAGTTGTGGATACGCGTCATGCTGCGGATGTACGGGGCTGCATCGCGGTCATTGGTCAGCCGCTGTAGTGGCAGCAGATAGTCCTCGCGGTACACCGTCGGAACGATGATCCGGCACACGCCTGCTTCGCTGAGTACGCAGTTCATCGCAAGCCGCGCCGAGCGGCCGTTACCATCCTGGAAAGGATGGACCTCCGAGATGACGAACATCGTCATCAATGCGCGTGCGACTGGGTCAGCCAGCGACCGGATGCGCTCGAAGCCTTCGGCCAGGGTTGCCGGAACCTGCTCCGGCAGCACGAAGAGTGTGTTGCCGGCCATATTGCGCTTCTCCTTCCATTGCCCGGGCCCCTTGTCCGGACGCGCCTGCATCACAAGCGCATTCACGCTCTTGAGCCAGTCGAGAAAGTCGTCCGCCGTTGATGCAGGCCGGTTTCGCCATGGCGTCGTGCTGGCCGCCCGAAAGGTACCGAGAATGTCGTGGGAGTCCTCCGAGCGGTTCGGAATGATGGTCCCGTCGAAGACAATCTGCTCCGCTTCTTCAACCTCGAACGTAGTGCCCTCGATGAAATTCGAAAAGTAGCCTTCGAAGAAAGCAAAATTCTCTAGCGCTGTGCCCCGGGTTGCAGGGTCGGCTGGATGCGCGAACACTGCGTCGGCGAGCGCGGCGTGCAATACGTCAAACAGTTCCAGCCGGTCAGGGTCGTATGGTTTGCCTGCGGCGCGCGCGAGCGCCAGCTTGCTGCGAAGCTTTTTTTCTTCGTGCGTGCCGAGCAGTGCGCCGATGAGTCCGTCGAGGCGCCTGCTCCCGGAAGCCATGTCGAGCTTGTCAGCGATGGCTCTCGCCTGGTCCCGCAGGTCGTTGAGCTTGAAGTCTCCCCGGATGGTCAGAATCTTGTCGAGACGAGCCTCGATATCTTCCTGCGGAAGCACCCGTGCAGCTGCGCCGCGAGCGGTCCCCATGTTCTCAAGAAAGCCGCGGGCCTCGCTCGGCATATAGATGTTCCTGTGTGGCAAATCGGGCGTCGGCGGTTCGAGCAATGGCTTCGCACTGGCTCCAGAAAACACCTCGATGGTGAGCCCGGGCAACTCGAGTTTGCGGCGCGTTCGGCCGCGGCGAACATGAAGGACTCCATCGACAGGTCGGTGCTCCAGTGCGGACCGATAAGCCAGCACCGCACCCGGGAGCAGGTGGCTGACAATCGCTGCCCAGTTGCGAAGAACGACTGCTTCGACAGGACTGTCCAGGTTGCGCGTGTAGACGCCCCCATAAATGCGTCGAAGCGCACCCGTTCCGACGAGGCGGCGCAACGCGCGCGCATGTGCATCGTCTTCCACGGAAAAGAGGACTTCTGCAGTATCCCTGTCCGAATTTTGCGTCATTGTGCTCTCTATGGCAGCCGGTTTGTCCGGAAAACACTGAAATATATTGTCCGAAATATAGATTATTTGATTTGAATGTGGCCCTTCGATGTTTGCCGGAAATTACTTGATTCGATCGCTCCTGACGCACGTTTTGTCCAGAATCCGTGTGATTCGTGAGTGATCTTGTCCGAATACAGGGTGATTGTATGGGCGGCGGGGCGCTAACCATCCGAGCCCAACGTACGTTGGGCTCGGCTAGTTATGCGAAGGATCGTTTTGTGCGACGCGCAATTAGCCGGTGGACCCGCAAATAAATGAAATTTACGTATGGCTATGCGGATCAAAGCACATAGACGTAGGCGTTACTGTGGGAATCTTGCCTTTACGTACCACATAGTGGGCGCGAGGCAGGATGCAGCACCCCGCCGCCATGTGTGGTCGCACACGCCGTAGTAACTGCGATACGTCGATAAAATAAAGTCCGTCCGGAGACAGCCATGTGTGGCCGTATCCTGCTTGCCGATCACGATAACGACGCGCTGTCGTGTCTCGCCACTCTGCTCGAAGGCATGGGCTACGAGACGGCGTCGGCCCGCTCCCGTGACGAACTGCTGCAGGCGGTGCGGGATTTTCAACCCAATGTGGTGATCGTCGACTGCGGGATGCCTGGTATGGACCGGCACGGTGTGACCGGCGTGCTGCGTGCCCGCAATCCCTGCCACACCACGCTGCTGGTCGCGCTCACTGGATGGCGCTGCCCGCAGCAGGGCGACGCGCTATTCGTCGCGGGTTATGACGTCCATCTGGTCAAGCCTGTCGACGTCGACCAGCTCCGCTTGATTCTCTCGATGATCGATGCCTGAGCGACGTGGTGCGTGTCGCCTGCCCGCAATCCAGAGCGCGCGCTCTAGTACTTATGTTGCAATGCACCAAATGGTTTGCTATAGTTACTCCTGTCTCCTCCATGTCTCCTCGATATGGATTCAGCCCGCCCCAGTTGGCGGGCTTTTTTTTACCTGAAATCCGGCCGGCCCTGATCTTCCGGCATTTCGTTGCCATTCTCATGCGATGTGCAATCCGCTCAGAATTTGTACGCCACCGCGAGGTAGGTGATGATCGGATCGGCCTTCAGCTCAGCCTTCGATACCCCCAGCTCCGTGCCGTCAGCTGCCTTGATGATGACCGATGACGTCGTCTTCAACGGAATGTAGGTGACCGAGAACGTCAGGCCCCAGTGGTCGGTGATGCTGTACATCGCGCCCGCGTTGAACACCGGCTGCCACGATGAAGAGGCCTTCCCTTCGACTGTTGTCTTGCCGGGCTTGCCCGCGCCCGCGGCGAGTACGGCGCCGAGGTTCTCCTGCGTCGAGGTGACGAAGTTGTTGTTCAGCTGGATGTCCGAGAACCAGTTGTACGACACGCCGATCCCGAGGAACGGCCTGAACTTCGCCTCCGGTGCACCGAAGTAATACTGGAAAATCACCGCCGGACTCCACTGGCGCACGCTCTTCACGATCGGGTTCGCCGCTGGATCGCCCAGATCCTGGGTGCCGAGCGCGCCGGCCGGCCCCGGCGGCTTGATCGTGCCGTGGCCGTAAATCTTGAAGGTCGGCGGAATGCCCGCCACCGACGTCACCGCAAAATGACTGGTGAAGAAGTGGCTGATGACGAGGCCCGCCGTGTCGGCGTTGTTGGTCGACAGGCTCGTGCCCTCCGACGTGAACGAATTCGGCAGACGCAGCGGCGTGTTGATCGGAGTCGGCGCGACGGTCGTGGTGAGCGGCGTGCTCGAGTCCTGCGGCATCACGTGAAACCAGCCGAGCGAAACGACGTTGTCGCCCGCATGCTGCGCGTGAGCGCTCAGCGATATGCCCGCGGCCAGTGCCGCGATAATGATTTTTTTCATTCTGTTCCTCCTGATGCGGGCGTTCCTGCCGGACGCCGGCTGCGGCGCCACTGGCGTGGACCGCAACCGGCAAGCGGTCGCCTCGTTTCGTTTTGCCTGGGACGCTTTCGTCGTTACTGGACGAAAGCGCCGATCGTGAAGTACGGCGATTGAGGCGTCGTCAGGTCGAGGAAACCAAACACGCCGCCCGTGAAGACGAACTTGCCGGTCGACGCGCTTCCTGCCGCCGCGCCCGTGTGAATCGACGTCACGACACCCGGTGTGCCTTGCGTGAAGTCGAGGTCGAGTGCGGTGGCGAGCGACGCCTGCGAAGGCTGGAACGGGTCAAGCAGCGTTGCCTGCGCGCCGGCCAGCGCGGTCGTGCGATAGTCGAACTGACTGTCGACGCCGATGTATTCGCCGTCCTGCGAGCCCTGCGTGATCGCCGATTGCGGCGAGAGAATCGAGATGCCGGATTCGTCGTCGGCGACGGGGCCGGTGAGCCCGGTCTGTGGATCGAGACCCGGCTGTGCGCTCGCCGCCCCCGTGCGCACGAGAATCGGCACGTTCTGGCCGCGCAGCTTGCCGACGATCATGTAGCCCTTCGCGACCGGCGTGGGCGCGAGCGTCGGTTTAGCCTGACCGGGGAAGTTGTCCGTTTCGAACGCGCCGCTGCCGTCCGCCGACTGCACGAGGTTCGTGCCCGGCTGCTGGCATTTGCCGGCGTTGATGCCCACGTTGTCGCATTCGGTCCAGCTGCCGTCGGCGTTGATCGTGATCTTCGAGTCGACGGTGACCGGCGCGAAACTTTGCGACGGAATCTGGTGGTAGCCGAGCTGGTTGTACGTGCCGGCCACGTTGGCAATGTCCGTTTCAATCGTCGAAAAACCGATGAACGGGTAGTACGGGAACGTCGTGTCGGGCACCGCGCCCTGGCCGAGAATGCCGTCGAACTGGATTTCCGCGCCCGGAATCGTGCCGCCGGCCACACCTTCACCCACGAAGATCCGCGCCGGCCGGTTCGGATCGAGGCTCGCGCCGTTCAGGCGGAACGCGCACTGGTTGAGCTTCTGCGTCGGCAGCAGCGTTTCCATCGTGAGCGTGCCGTTCGCCGACTGGCCTTTGCGGGTTGGCGAAACCGTGCCCTTCGTCAGCGGGATCGGCGATTCGAGATAGCTGATTTGCCACGTCATTTTCGTGGTGTCGAGTTGCAGCTTGACGAGTTCGCCGTCGCCGCCGCCGCCGGTGAAAACCGTGTTGTAGTCGAGCGATGCCGGGCAGAGTCTCACCGGGGCCGGGGCCGGCGGGTCGTCACCGCCGCCGCCGCATGCGCCGAGCATCGGCGCGGCGAGTGCCAGCGTCGTGAGGAATTTCCAGTTCATGCAGCGCCTCCTTGATGTTCCAGTCGTGGATGGCCGGCTCCCGGTCCAGCCATCTCCTGTCTCGTTCGATACGGTGATGCGCGGTCCTGCTGCCCGCGGTGATGCTGCGGTTCGCCGCATTACTTGCTGATCTGCGCGCCGATGCCGAAGTAGGGCGCGCCCGTGGTGTCGGCGTTGGACGAACTCGCGACGACGCCACCGTTTTCCGTGCCGTTGATGAAGATCGCGAACAGGCCGCCGGAAGCGATCGCGAAGCCCGTGTTGTGCTGCACGTCACCGACGCCGACCAGACCCGGCGAGGGCAATCCGTAGCTGAGACCGAACCCGCTTTCGGCGGCGGCGGTGGTCGGATTGATGAAGGTGCCGATCGGTCCTTTCAGCAGCGTCGCGGTGTACCGGAAGTTCGAGTCCGCGCCGACGTAACCGCCGTCGATGTCGCCCGATGAGACCGTTGTCGATTTCGCGAGCAGCGCGATGCCGGATTCGTCGTCGACCGACAGCGGCGGGCTCACGTGGCCGGTGCGCACGACGAGCGGCACGGTCGCGCCGTTCAGCTGACCGATGATCATGTGAGCGACGGCGTCGTTGCCGATTCGAAGCGGTGTCTGGCTTCCCGAGCCGTTGACGATGACGGGCGGATGCGTGCTGTCCAGATAGCCGTTGCTGTTGACGGTCAGGGCGTCGCCGGTCGTCAGACAGCCGGAGCTCGACGTGCACGCACCGTTCGCATCGAACGTTTCGACGGAGTTCGTCGCGACCGTCAGGTATTTCGCGGTCGGCGACAGGTGATAAAGCAGGCTGTTGTAGGTGCCCGGAAGTGCGGACAGACTGGTCGTCGTGCTGGCGAAGCCGAGGAACGGGTAGAAATCGAAGTGACGATTGGGCACAGGCCCGATAAGTCCGAGGTAGCCGTCGTACTCCACGGTGGCGCCGGGAATGCCGCCGCCCGCCACGCCTTGCCCGACGAACACCATCGGCGGATTCGGCGTCGCGTCCTGCGTGAAATCGGGCGTGGTGTAGGTCGCGCCGTTGGGCGCGGTGCCGCTGCCCGGCGCGAGGATGAACGCACAGCGCGTCTGCCCGGCGGTCGGCAGCGTGCCGGTGGGCGGATGGATGACGTGGCCGGTGATGGTCACGCCGGCGCGCGTCACCGAGGGATCGCCGCCGGTGACCAGCGGAATCGGCGACTCCAGCCAGCTCAGCGTGTAAGTCATCGCCGTCGCATCGATGTTCAGACGCACGACCTCGCCGCTACCCGCGCCACCCAGATACGTGCTTTTGACGATATCCGCATCCGCCGGACACAGCGGTGCCGCATCCGCACCCTGGTTCGGCGGACCTTGCACGCCGCAGCTTGTGCCAGAACATTGCGGTGAATTGATTGGACCGGGATCGTCGGCTTTTCCGCCGCCACATGCGACGAGCAATGGAGCAGTGGCCATGGCCAGAGCCATGCCTCTAATAATGGCATGTGACATGCTGCGTCTCCCTTCTGTTTAATTTGCGTTGTAATTTCGCCGCGCATTTATACGCTGTCAATTGAAAGAACCGTCTAAAAAAGGCGATTCAAACAGCACGCAGATGGCCCGGCGACGACCGTGGTGCGGTTCGCGAGGCTTTTAAACAAAACAGATTTTTTTACTGCCAGAGCGTCGTCGTTGTTTTCGCGCTTGTCCTTGCGGGACAGGCATTTGAGCAAAATGCGCCCATCTTCATCGAACGGGCGTTCGAAGAAAAATCGGGAAATTCCCTATACGGTAAGGTGTGCCACATAATCGTTATGCAGAATTAATTACCGATCAGATCTGGCAACCATAAAAATGAATTCTGCGGTAATTCGGGCGATTACTGATTAATGAATTTTTTTAAAATCAGGGATCGCATGTGCTAAATAAAAAAGCCGGCTTTATCGAAAGCCGGCTTTAATCTGCCTGTATGAATCAGGCAATTCTGCCCACGATTTGAGAAATCAGCGTTTAAGGCCGGTTTCTTCGCCGGCGCCGATCGCGAGATTCATGCACTGGATCGCGGCGCCCGATGCGCCTTTGCCGAGGTTATCGAGCCGTGCCACCGTCACGAAACGTTCTTCGTTGCCGAACACGAACAGGTCGACCCGGTTGGTGTCGTTGTTCGCCTGTACGTCGAGAAAGCCGCCGTCCAGATTCTCGTCCGCATTGAACGGCGCGACGCGCACGAACGCTTCGCCTGCATAGTATTCGGCGAAGAGCGCCTGCACGTCTTGCGGCGCGGCCTTGCGCGCGAGCTGCGATGGCGAGAAGTACGTCGTCACTGCCAGACCCTTATAGAAGTTGCCGACGATCGGCGTAAACACCGGCACCGACTTCAGCCCCGTGTGCGCCGCCATTTCCGGCAGGTGCTTGTGCGTGAGGCCCAGCGCGTACGGGCGTGGGCTCGCCAGTTTCGCGTCGCCGCCGGCTTCGTAATCCGCGATCATTTTCTTGCCGCCGCCGCTATAGCCGGTGATCGAATAGCTGTGCGCCGCGAAATCCGGCGTGACAAGGCCGGCTTCGACGAGCGGGCGCATGGCCAGCACGAACGCCGACGCGTGGCAGCCGGGCACGGCGATCCGCTTCGCCGAGCGCAGGCGCTCGCGCTGCGAGCGGGCCAGTTCCGGCAGGCCGTACGCCCAGTCGGCACTGGTGCGAAACGCGGTGCTCGCGTCGATCAGCACAGTGCGATCGTTTTCAACCAGCGAGGCGGATTCGCGCGACGCCACATCCGGCAGGCACAGGAATGTCACGTCCGATGCGTTGATGAGACGGCGGCGCTCGTCGAGGTCTTTGCGCTTTGCTTCCTCGATACGCAGGATTTCCACGTCGGCGCGCTGCGACAGGTATTCAAAAATCTTCAGGCCGGTCGTGCCTTCCTGTCCGTCGACAAAAACTTTCGTGCTCATCTCGATCTCACTGGCTTGCGGGTGCTGGAATGCGTGGACGCCGTGCGGCGCCGGAACGCCATTTTAAGACCGTATGGCGGCGCGCGTACGAAAGCGTCGGCGAAAAAAGACGGTGCGCCACGAAAATGACATCGAAATGACGATGTTAAACGGTAGATGCAGTGCGTTGCGGGCGGATCGCCGGGAGATTGGCGACAGAATGCGGCAAATGGGTAGCGTTACGACACAAGGCCTTCGCCGCGCGTCCTTGCCTCGCCGTGTTGCCGCCGCGCGCCTGGCGCCTAGCCTTGCCGGTTGCCGCTCCAGCGCGCCGTGACGGCCGCGACCCGCGCACCGAACGCTTTCGCGGTATCGAGATCGCCTTGCGGCGGCGCTTCCTCGGCGGACGCATCCGCTGGCGACTGCGTCAGCAGCCCTGCGTAACCTCCGACGTAGTTCAGATCGTTGCGCGTCGCCGCCTTCGTGTTCGACGGCATGATGCCCATGCCCGCCCAGATCATGCCGTGCTGCATCGCGAGCGAGATGAAGTACTGGATCGTCGAGAACTTGTCGCCGTTCATCGTCGCGGAATTCGTGAAGCCGGCTGCAATCTTGTCCTTCCAGCTTTGCGTGAGCCATGGCTTCGAGCTGGCGTCGGCGAATTTCTTGAAGTCGGCGGATGCGCCGCCCATGTAGGTCGGCGCGCCGAAGATGATGCCGTCGGCGGCATCGAGTTCGGCCCACGCCGCTTCGTCGAGCTCGCCCACCGCAACCAGTTTCGCATCGGCACCGGCGTCGAGCGTGCCGGCGAGGACCGCTTCGGCAACCTTCTTCGTATGGCCATAACCGCTGTGATACACGATGACGATCTTCGACATGAGCAATCTCCTGAGCAGGTTGAGCAAAGCGTGGACGATCGACGGTGCGCGCACGCCGGCATCATGTCTGGAGGCGGCGTGCTGCCAGGGGCGCCGCCGGCCGGGCATTAACGGCCGTAGGTTACGATCATCCGCGCGAAGCCGAGCGTCGCGGTGTCGATCTCGTGCTCGAACATCAGTGCGGGCCGGCCCTGCGCCACCCGCAGGTTCAATGTGTTGAGCGCGTACACGGTGACCACGTAGTGATGCGGCTTGCCGGCGGGCGGACATGGGCCGCCGTAGCCGTCGGTGTCGAAGTCGTTGCGCGCCTCGACGGCCCCGAGCTTCTGGATATAACCGGAGGCGCTGGCATTTTCCGGCAGCTGGTCGACGCCCGGCGGAATACCGGCCACCGCCCAGTGCCACCAGCCGCGGCCGGGCGCATCCGGGTCGACGATGCTGACCGCGAAGCCGCGCGTACCGGCCGGCGCGTCGTGCCACGACAACTGTGGCGAACGGTTGCCGCCCTTGCAGTCTTCCTGGTCGAAGACCTGGGCGATGCCTACAGGACCGCCAGCATGAAAACTCGTGCTCGAGAGCCCGAACGTGCCCTGCGCCAGCGCGTGCGGACCCTGGGCGGCGGCGAGTGCCAGACTGGATATCGCCAGCACGAGGGAAGGCAGATGAAAGCGGAGCGAAGCAGGCGAAACCACGAGGCAACGCGAACGCATGTTCCGGTTCTCCTGTCGACCTGAGTTAGCGCTTTAGCGCTTACTCAGGTCCCATGCAAGTTGTTGCGGTCGACCTGAGTTAGCGCTTTAGCGCTTACTCAGGTCCCATGCAAGTTGTTGCGGTCGACCTGAGTTAGCGCTTTAGCTGTCGACCGGAGTTGGCGCTTCAGCGCTTACCTCGGCCCCATGCGCGCTACTCCGATCCCATGCGAGATGGTTACTGTCAGGGCCATGACGTGGCTATCGTCACGAAGATTATTGTCCCTATTTTGCGCTCACGCGTCGATTCCGGTTCATCGAGGTGTAGGTTTGAGGCGATTCCCTTCCCCGAACAGGCCGGCCTGCAGGGAAATCGGCTATATTCGGATGAATCGCGATGTGGCCAAAACCGCAAGCAAGACTAATAAATCCAGAATACGTTAGATGACAGGCAGACCGTCGTTTAGCTTTCGTCGAGGGCGTGCATGCAGGAGAACATCAGAGTCGTGGTGGCCGACGACCATCCGGTCATTCTGTTCGGTGCCGAGAACGCGTTGCTGAAGTTCGCCGGCATCGAGGTCGTCGCGCGAGCGAAGCAGTCCACCGAACTCATCCACATTCTCCAGACTATTCCCTGCGACGTGCTGGTGACCGATCTCGCCATGCCGGGCGGCCAGTACGGCGACGGCCTGCCGCTGATCAGCTATCTGCGGCGCAACTTTCCGACGCTCGGCATCGTCGTGTTGACGATGCTCGAGAACGCCGCACTGCTCAAGCGCCTGAGCGACCTGGGCGTCGAATCGGTCGTCAACAAGTCCGACGATCTGAGCCACATCGGGCTCGCGGTGCAGCACGTGAGCCGCAAGATGGAATACATGAGCCCTTCGGTGCGTGCATCGCTTGATACATTGCGCATGAATGCGGGCGGCAAGACGAGCGAAGTGATCCTGTCGCGGCGTGAACTCGAGGTGGTGCGTCTGTTCGTGTCCGGCATGACGATCAAGGAAATCTCCGAGCAGTTGAACCGCAGCATCAAGACCATCAGCACACAGAAGAACACGGCGATGCGCAAGCTCGGCCTCGAACGCGATTCGGAACTGTTTCAGTACGCACAGAGCAACGGCTTGCTGAACCTGTCGTCGTACACACCGGGCGAGAGCGGTTGAACCGCCACGCGTGAATGAACGCAGTATCTGTTGTGCATAAAAAAACCGCCTGATCCAGAAAGATCAGGCGGTTTTTTGTATCGGCCGGAAGCCGCTCCGGCCAGGCACCATAGCTTACTGCGGCGAAGCCGTCGCGCCGCCGTGCGCTGCCGACCATTCAGCCGGTGCGTGCAGGAATTTCTCGACTTCGTCGAGCGTCTTCGTTTCGAAGTAGCCCGACTGCTTGGCGACGCGCAACACGTCCCACCAGGTGGCGAGTGCGTGCAGATCGACGTCGATGTCTTTCAGCACCGACACGCTTTCCTTGAAGATGTTGTAGTGGAACAGCACGAAGCAGTGGTTCACCTGCGCGCCGGCCGTGCGCAGCGCGTTGATGAAGTTGATCTTGCTGCGGCTGTCGGTGGTCAGGTCTTCGACCAGCAGCACGCGTTGACCTTCGGTCAGCAGGCCTTCGATCTGCGCGTTGCGGCCGAAACCCTTCGGCTTCTTGCGCACGTATTGCATCGGCACCATCAGGCGGTCGGACAGCCATGCCGCGAACGGGATGCCGGCGGTTTCGCCGCCGGCGACCGCGTCGATCTGCTCGTAGCCGACATCGCGCAGGATTGTGGCTTCAGCCATTTCCATCAGGCCGCGGCGCACGCGCGGATACGAGATCAGCTTGCGGCAGTCGATATAGACCGGGCTCGCCCAGCCGGACGTGAAAATGTACGGTTTTTCCGCGTTGAAGTGTACGGCCTGCACTTCGAGCAGCATCTTGGCGGTCGTGTCGGAGATCGTCTGGCGATCGAAGCCTGTCATGGGCGGATCCTTGGGTGTCAGCGGGGAAGGCGGGCGCGAAGCCCGGTGGCGTAGCGAGTGCGGCGTTTTACTGCGCAGTGGGTGAGGCGTCAGGGACAGCCCATGGCCCAGTGCAGGTAAAACGCGCGGCCGGGCAGTTGACCGGCCGGTTTGCTACGCGCGTAGCCCGTTATTTTACCCGATCGGGGCCGTTCCGAGGAGCCCTGGCACGCCGGATTTGCCGTAACGGCCGGCTGCGCGGCGCCCAGCGGCTCTGATCGCTGACTTTTTGGCCAGGTTGTGAGCGCCCAGTCGTGCCTT
This sequence comes from Paraburkholderia gardini, assembly GCF_907164545.1. Classification (NCBI taxonomy): domain Bacteria; kingdom Pseudomonadati; phylum Pseudomonadota; class Betaproteobacteria; order Burkholderiales; family Burkholderiaceae; genus Paraburkholderia; species Paraburkholderia gardini. The sequence continues at coordinate 22,362 of NZ_CAJQZB010000054.1, forward strand.
TACACTCACGCGACTTTCCAGTGCATCTCCAATGGCTCCATGAACACCGCTCCCTCTTCATCCGCTTCCCCCACATCTGGCAGGCATGGGCGCCGTGGCTATGCCGGCCGCGCGCTGGTTGCGTCAATGCTTGGCTACGCGATGGACGGCTTCGATCTGCTGATCCTCGGCTTCATGCTGCCGGTGATCGCGCTCGATCTTCATCTGTCGTCGGCGCAGGCCGGGTCGCTCGTTACATGGACGCTGATCGGTGCGGTCCTGGGCGGTATCGTGTTCGGCGTGCTCAGCGACTGGTTCGGCCGCGTGCGCATGCTGACGTGGACGATCCTGATCTTTGCCGTTTTCACCGGCCTGTGCGCGCTCGCGCGGGGCTATGCCGATCTGCTCGCGTACCGGACGATCGCTGGCATCGGTCTTGGCGGTGAGTTCGGCATCGGCATGACGCTGGTGGCTGAAGCGTGGCCGGCTTCGCAGCGGGCGCGTGTTTCGTCGTACGTCGGGCTCGGCTGGCAACTGGGCGTGCTGGCCGCGGCGCTGGTCACGCCGCTTCTGCTGCCGGTGATCGGCTGGCGTGGCATGTTCGCGATCGGTCTTCTGCCGGCAGTCGTGTCGTTTGCCGTGCGCAGGCGCGTCGAGGAGCCGGCGCTTTTCACCCTTCGCGCTGAACGTGCGACACGCGGCGAGCGTCGCAGGTTGCCGCTCAAGCTGCTCGTCGCTGATGCGCGCACGCTGCGCATCAGCATCGGCGTCACGATTCTCTGTTCCGTGCAGAACTTCGGTTACTACGGGCTCATGATCTGGCTGCCCAGCTATCTCTCGAAGACATTCGGCTACTCACTCACGAAATCGGGGTTATGGACAGCGGCGACGGTGATCGGCATGGGCGCGGGCATCTGGCTGTTCGGCATGGCCGCCGACCGCTTCGGCCGCAAGCCGACGTTTCTGTTCTACCAGGCGGGCGCCGTGGTGATGGTGTTTGTGTATGCGCATCTGTCCACACCGTTTGCGTTGCTCATCGGCGGCGCGGTGATGGGTGTGTTCGTGAACGGCATGATCGGTGGCTATGGCGCGCTGATTTCGGAGCTGTATCCGACCGAAGCGCGCGCCACGGCGCAGAACGTTCTCTTCAACATCGGGCGCGCGGTGGGCGGCTTCGGGCCCGTCGTGGTCGGCGCGCTGGCGGCGCGGTTTTCGTTCGCTGCCGCGCTTGCGCTGCTCGCGTCGATCTATCTGCTCGACATTCTCGCGACGTTATTCCTCATTCCGGAGCGACGCGGCGCATTGCTCGAATAAGCCGTGTGTTCACGTATGTCGTGACCGTCCATCATGACGCGCCGCAACATGTGTCCATCCCGCCTCTCGTCCTGTCTGCCGCCGTAAACCCGAGGCGTAACGGTGAGTGCGGGGTGTACACTGATCGGCCCGCCAAACGTTCCGTATTGTTTTGTCCGACGTCCAGGTTTGACGCCGCGCCTAACCGGTGCAGGCGAAAACCGTCGCTGTCGATCACCCATTCGATACGCGCAGGCGCCGTCCGCGATGCAACGTGCCGGGCCCATCACTAACGTCTCGCAGGTCAGAAAATGGACGAACAACTTAAGCAAAGCGCTCTCGCATACCACCAGTTTCCGAAGCCCGGCAAGATTTCGGTCACGCCGACCAAACCGCTGTCGAACCAGCTCGATCTTTCGCTCGCGTATTCGCCGGGCGTCGCCGCAGCCTGCATGGCGATCTTCGATGAGCCGCTCGACGCGCAGAAGTACACGTCGCGCGGCAATCTTGTCGGCGTGATCACGAACGGCACGGCCGTGCTCGGTCTGGGCAACATCGGCCCGCTCGCCGCGAAGCCGGTGATGGAAGGCAAGGGCTGTCTCTTCAAGAAATTCGCCGGCATCGACGTGTTCGACATCGAGTTGAACGAGTCCGATCCGGACAAGCTCGTCGAAGCGATCGCCATGCTCGAGCCCACGCTCGGCGGCATCAACCTCGAAGACATCAAGGCGCCAGAGTGCTTCTACATCGAGAAGAAGCTGCGCGAGCGCATGAAGATTCCGGTCTTCCACGACGACCAGCACGGCACGGCGATCATCGCTTCGGCGGCGATCCTGAACGGCCTGAAAGTGGTCGGCAAGCAGCTCGCCGAAGTGAAGTTCGTGTGTTCCGGCGCGGGCGCGGCGGCGATTGCGTGTCTGGATCTGCTCGTGAACCTCGGGCTGTCGAAGAAGAACATTCTGGTCGTGGACTCGAAAGGCGTGATCTACGAAGGTCGCGGCAATCTGGATCCTTCGAAGGAGCGTTACGCGGCGCATACCGAAGACCGCACGCTCGCCGATGCGATTCGCGGCGCCGACGTGTTCCTCGGCTGTTCGAGCGCGGGCGTGCTGAAGCCGGAAATGGTGATGGAAATGGGTACGCAGCCGCTGATTCTCGCGCTTGCGAACCCGGACCCGGAAATCCGTCCGGAAGACGCGAAGAAGGTTCGCCCGGACTGCATCATCGCGACGGGCCGTTCGGACTATCCGAACCAGGTGAACAACGTGTTGTGCTTCCCGTTCATCTTCCGCGGCGCGCTGGACGTCGGCGCGACCACGATCACCGAGGAAATGAAGCTCGCGTGCGTGCGCGCGATCGCCGAGCTGGCCGAGGAAACCGACCAGGGCGATGAAGTCGCGAAAGCGTACGAAGGCCACTCGCTCGAATTCGGTCCCGAGTATCTGATTCCGAAGCCGTTCGATCCGCGTCTCATCATCAAGATCGCGCCGGCGGTGGCGCAGGCGGCGATGGATTCGGGCGTCGCGACCCGTCCGATCAAGGACATGGATGCGTATCGCGAAGAACTCGGCACCACCGTCTATCGCACGGGCATGGTGATGCGTCCGGTGTTCGCGGCGGCGAAGTCGGCGCCGGCGCGCATCGTGTTCGCGGAAGGCGAGGACGAGCGCGTGCTGCGCGCCGCGCAGTTCGTGCTGCTGGAGAAGATCGCGAAGCCGATTCTCGTCGGGCGGCCGTCGGTGATCGAGATGCGTCTGAAGAAGATGGGCTCGAAGCTGAAGTGCAACGAAGACGTCGAGATCGTCGATCCGGAAGACGATCCGCGCTATCAGCAGTGCTGGCAGGCGTATCACGAAATCGGTGCGCGCGAAGGCATCACGCCGGACGTCGCGAAGGCGGCGATGCGCAAGTTCAACACGCTGATCGGCGCGATTCTCGTGCGCCTTGGCGAGGCGGACGGCATGATCTGCGGGATGATCGGGCAGTATCACACGCACCTGAATTTCATCGAACAGGTGCTGGGTAAAGCCGAGAACGTGCAGAACTTCGCCGCGATGAACCTGCTGATGCTGCCGGGCCGCAATCTGTTCATCTGCGACACGTACGTGAACGAAACGCCGACGCCGGAGCAACTCGCCGACATGACGATGCTGGCGGCCCGCGAGATCGAGAAATTCGGCATCGCGCCGAAGGTCGCGCTACTGTCGAACTCGAACTTCGGCAGTGCGCCGTCCTCGTCGTCGGCGCGGATGGCGGCGGCCCGCAAGCTGATCGCACAACGCGCACCGACGCTCGAAATCGACGGTGAAATGCACGGCGACGCGGCGTTGTCAGAAGCGGTGCGCAAGGCCGCGTTCCCGGGCACCACGCTGACCGGCGAGGCGAACCTGCTGATCATGCCGAACGTCGAAGCGGCGAACATCACATACAACCTGCTGAAGATGATCGGCGGCGAAGGCGTGACGGTCGGTCCGTTCCTGCTCGGTGCGGAAAAACCGGTGCATATCCTGACCCCGGCCGCGACGGTACGCCGGATCATCAATATGACGGCGGTGGCTTCGGCGAATGCGCGGGTGCGTTCGGCGGGCTGATGTGAGCTTGATGTGGGGCGATGTTGATTGACCGATGGAGCGCAGGACGCCTGTGATGGCGTTTCGCGGGTCCGGTCGATTCAACCTCTGTCGTCCGGTAAAAAAAGGCGGTTGCCCGTGAAGGACAACCGCCTTTCGTTTTACTTCACCTTACTACGCCATGCGTTTCGTGTAACCCGCCGTGACGGGCGGCATGCTCAGGCCACGTGCTGCACGCTACCCGGTTCTGGCGCGCGCCAGCGGGCCAGCAGATCGTTCCACTTCACGCGCACGCCTTTCAGGTTGTTCTCCTTCACGTGACCGTAGCCCCGGATGCCGTCCGGCAGGCTCGCCAGTTCGACAGCCAGCGCGCGATTCCCGGCGGTCAGCCCCGCGCAAAGTTCCTGTACGAGCGCCTCGTATTCACCGATCAGCTCACGTTCCGTGCGACGTTCATCCGTTTTTCCAAACGGATCGAGCGCCGTGCCACGCAGGAACTTCAGCTTCGCGAGCACGTTCATCGCCGTGAACACCCACGGGCCGTACTTTTTCTTGATCAGGTGTCCCTGCGCGTCTTTCTTCGAGAACGCGGGCGGCGCGAGATACAGGTTGAGCTTCCAGTCGCCTTCGAAGCTTGCCTTCAGTTTCTCGACGAACGCCGGGTCGGCATACAGCCGCGCGACTTCGTATTCGTCCTTGTACGCCATCAGCTTGTGCAGGTTTTTCGCGACCGCTTCAGTCAGCGGGAATTGACCGTCGCCGGTATCGAGCGATGCCTCTTTCGCGCGAACCTCGGCCACGCGGCTGCGATAGCGCGTCGCATACGCATCGTTCTGATACGCCGCGAGGTACGCCGCGCGTTTGTCGATCAGCGTGTCGAGCGCCTTCGGCGTATGCAGCGTGATGATCTTGCCACCTGTCGCCGGTTCATCAGCGGCACCCGCGCTCGTGCCCGCTTCACCGCGCGCCTGCGACTTCACGAGTTTGCGCACGCCAGCCAGATCGTGCGCCGCGCGGCGACCCCATTCGAACGCCGACAGATTCTTTTCGACCTGCACCGCGTTCAGCTCGATTGCGCGCTTGAGCGACTGATACGTCAGCGGCACCCAGCCGCGCTGCCATGCGTAACCCAGCACGAACGGGTTCGTGTAGATCGCGTCGCCCAGCAGCGCGAGCGCGAAGTGATTCGCATCGACCGCGTCGACGCCGTCATCGCCCGCTGCCGCGCGCACGTCGGCTTCCGTGTTCGAACCCGGGAAACGCCAGTTCGGGTTCTTGATGAACTCGGCGGTCGGCGTCGCCGCGCTGTTCAGCACGACCCGCGTCTGGCCAGCCTGCATCCGCGACAGGCATTCGTCGCTGGCCGTGACGATCGCATCGCAACCGATCACGAGGCTCGCTTCGCCCATTGCGATGCGCGTTGCGTGAATGTCGGCCGGACGGTTCGCGATCTGCACGTGGCTCATCACCGCGCCACCTTTCTGCGCGAGCCCCGTGACGTCGAGCACCGTGACGCCCTTGTTCTCCAGATGCGCGGCCATGCCGAGCAGCGCGCCGATCGTGACGACGCCCGTGCCGCCGACGCCCGTCACCAGCACGCCGTACGGCTTTTCGATGGACGGCAGGTCCGGCTCCGGCACCGGCGGCATGGCATCGCTGCCGACGCCGGAGACCGCTTTCGGCTTGCGCAACTGTCCGCCTTCGACCGAGACGAAGCTCGGGCAGAAGCCGTTCACGCACGAAAAGTCCTTGTTGCACGTCGACTGGTTGATCTGGCGCTTCGTGCCGTATTCGGTTTCCAGCGGTTCGACCGACAGACAGTTCGACTTCACCGAGCAGTCGCCGCAGCCTTCGCACACGGCTTCGTTGATCACGATGCGTTTCGCCGGATCGGGGTACGTGCCGCGTTTGCGGCGACGACGCTTTTCCGTCGCGCAGGTCTGGTCGTAGATCAGGATCGACGTGCCGCTGATTTCGCGCAGTTCGCGCTGCACGGCGTCGAGCTGGTCGCGATGATGAATCGTGATGCCGGGCGCGAGCTTCTGTTTTGCGTTGTCGTATTTCTCCGGCTCGTCGGTAACGATGACGATCTTCGTCGCGCCTTCGGCGGCGAGCTGATGCGTGATCTGCGGCACGGTCAGCACGCCGTCGACCGGCTGGCCGCCGGTCATCGCGACTGCGTCGTTATAGAGAATCTTGTAGGTGATGTTCGCCTTCGACGCGATCGCCGCGCGAATGGCGAGCAGCCCGGAGTGAAAGTACGTGCCGTCGCCGAGATTGGCGAACACGTGCTTGTCGTTCGTGAAAGGCGCCTGGCCGACCCACGCGACGCCTTCGCCACCCATCTGGCTGAACGTGCTGGTACTGCGGTCCATCCACACGGTCATGTAATGGCAGCCAATGCCGGCCATCGCGCGCGAGCCTTCCGGCACGTTCGTCGACGTGTTGTGCGGACAACCCGAGCAGAACCACGGCTTGCGTTCCGCCTCGACGCGCGGCTTCGCCAGCGCGCGTTCCTTCGCTTCGATCACGGTGATGCGCGCGGCGATTCGCGCGCGCACGTCCGGCGGCAGGTCGAACTTGTCGAGTCGCGTGGCGATGGCTTTCGCGATGATGGCGGGCGACAGCTCGTAGTGCGCGGGCAGCAGCCAGTTGCCCATCGGCACCGACCATTCGCCGCCGGCGCCGTCTTTCTCGTCGAACTTGCCGTACACGCGGGGACGCTGTGCGTCCGGCCAGTTGTACAGCTCTTCCTTGATCGCGTATTCGAGAATCTGCCGCTTTTCCTCGACCACGAGAATTTCTTCCAGCCCGCGCGCGAACGCATGCGCGCCCTGCGCCTCGAGCGGCCACACGCAGCCGACCTTGTACAGACGAATACCGATGCGCGAGCAGGTTTCGTCGTCGAGGCCGAGGTCGGTGAGCGCCTGACGCACGTCGAGATACGCCTTGCCGCCGGTCATGATGCCGAAGCGCGCCTGCGGCGAATCGATCTCGATGCGATCCAGTTTGTTGGCACGCACATAAGCCAGCGCGGCGTACCACTTGTAGTCGAGCAGACGCGCTTCCTGCACGAGCGGCGGATCGGGCCAGCGGATGTTGAGGCCGCCATCGGGCATCGTGAAATCGGTCGGCAGCACGACCTGCGTGCGGTGCGGATCGATGTCGACGGAAGCCGACGATTCGACCACGTCGGTCACGCACTTGAGCGCAACCCACAGGCCGGAATAACGGCTCATGGCCCAGCCGTGCAGACCGAAGTCGAGATATTCCTGAACGTTCGACGGAAACAGCACCGGAATGCCGCACGCCTTGAAGATGTGTTCAGACTGATGAGCCAGCGTGGAGGATTTCGCCGCGTGGTCGTCGCCGGCGAGAACGAGAACGCCGCCGTGTTTCGCCGATCCAGCCGAGTTCGCGTGCTTGAAGACGTCGCCGGTACGGTCGACGCCCGGGCCCTTGCCGTACCACATCGAAAACACGCCGTCGTATTTCGCGCTCGGGTACAGGTTGACCTGCTGCGAACCCCAGACGGCGGTGGCGGCGAGGTCTTCGTTGACGCCCGGCTGGAACACGATCCGGTGCCCGGCGAGATGCTGCTTCGCCTTCCACAACGACAGGTCGAGTCCGCCCAGAGGAGAGCCGCGATAACCGGAGATGAAGCCGGCCGTGTTGAGCCCGGCGGCCTTGTCGCGTTCCTGCTGCAGCATCGGCAGACGCACCAGCGCCTGGATGCCGCTCATGTACGCGCGGCCGCGTTCAAGCGTGTATTTGTCGTCGAGCGTGACGGAAGATAGTGCGGCTTCGAGCGAGGCTCGCTGTCCGGCGTCTAGCGGGGCATTCATTATGTGTACTCCTCCACCCAGTTTGGGATCACCAAAACTTCTGCGCGTCCGCATCTTGTGGATGCATCGGCCAGGGTCGCCATATTGACGGCTTTTTTGTGATGGTAGCACTGGTACAAACCCGCCGCAGTCCGTCCAGATGGCTATGGAAGCGGATGCGTGCGGCACAAATGTGACGGTTATGTGAGCTCGATCGTAACGTTTGATCTCGTGCTGTAACAGGCTGTAAAAGCGGCCCGATTAACTGGAACCGGGCAGCCGATACGTGTCTAATAGCCCACCTGTTCAAAGTCTGGCAGCGCTCTGCATACGGTTGAGCTTCAGGACGGACAGGCAGTCAGAAAAAGGAGTACGCATGATTACACGTAATATTCAGACCTTTATGATGGTCTCGGCAGCATTCTTTGCCGTGAGCGCGCCGGCTCACCCGAACAGCGCGAGCACCCTCGCGACCGCCGCCGGCCGCACTATCCATGTCGCGTTCGCATCGCGTGACGCGGATCGGCCGCAGGCCTCGCAAGCCACGCAACCCAACCGGCGTTCCTGACCGGTCAGATCGCTGCCGGCCCACTGGCCGGCTGACATTGAACTCGCGCGGTTGCCTCCATACGGCGGCCGCATCAACACGGAAGGGCGAGGATCCATCACGGGATCCTCGCCCTTTCTGCATCGCGATGCAGAAAGGGCGTGTGGCTACGTCCTGTCCTGCACCACACCGCGACGAATCTGGTCGAGCTCGATCGATTCGAACAGCGCCTTGAAGTTGCCTTCGCCAAAGCCCTGATTGCCCTTGCGCTGGATGATCTCGAAGAAGATCGGTCCGATCTGGTTTTCGGTGAAGATCTGCAGCAGCAGGTCGTCCGGCGCGCCGTCGATCAGGATCTTGCGCTTGCGCAATTCATCGAGCGGTTCGCCATGATTGGGTACACGGCGATTGACCAGTTCGTAATACGTGTCGATCGTGTCGAGCAGCGCGATATGCGCGGCGCGCAGACCGTCGACTGTCGCGTAGATGTCCGCGCTGCCGAGCGCGATGTGCTGAATGCCTTCGCCGTGATAGGCGTCGAGGTATTCCTGGATCTGGCCGGCCGTCTCCGACCCTTCCTCGTTGATCGGAATACGGATCTTGCCGCACGGGGACGTCATTGCTTTCGATTTCACGCCCGTCACCTTGCCTTCGATGTCGAAGTAACGCACTTCGCGGAAATTGAAGAGCCGCTCGTAGAACTCCGCCCATTCCTGCATGCGGCCGCGATGGACGTTGTGCGTCAGGTGATCGATGTACGTCAGGCCGTGGCCGGCCGGGTTCGGGTTCGCATCTTCGATCGGCACGAAATCGACGTCGTAGATGCTGATGTCGCCGATACTGTTCGGCGCGGCGCCATTCTTGCCGCGCCAGCGATCGACGAAATAGATCAGTGAATCGCCGATGCCCTTGATCGCCGGAATGTTCAACTCCATTGGGCCGGTCTTGTTGTCGAAGCCCCATGCGCCGCGCTCGAGTGCATGCTGATAAGCCTTCGCCGCGTCCTGTACGCGAAACGCGATCGCGCAGATCGACGGGCCGTGCAGGCGCGCGAAGCGCTGGGCGAACGAATCCGGCTCGGCGTTGACGATGAAGTTGATATCGCCCTGACGGTACAGCGTCACGTCCTTGTGACGATGTCGCGCGACGGCGGTGAAGCCCATCTGTTCGAACAACTTGCCGAGCGCTCTCGGATCCGGCGCGGTGTATTCGATGAACTCGAAGCCGTCGGTGCCGACGGGGTTCTCCCAGGTTGAAACCTGCATGTCTGTCTCCTGAATCGCGGGGAAGCGCGTGTTTCCATGAATGAGAACCAGTGTATCGGCCGGAAGCCGGCGAAAACTTGCGAACTTAATCGTGTATGGCTACGCTGGCGCTATTTACTGCCTCATCAGGCGGAAAAGGCGGCAGAAGATGGCTGGATTTGAGATAGATGCAATCGACCGGCGAATCCTGATGATCCTGCAGGAGAACGGGCGGTTGTCGAACCTCGAGATAGCGGAGCGGGTAAATTTGTCGCCGAGTCCGTGTTTGCGGCGAATCCGTCGGCTCGAGGAAAGCGGCGTGATTCGCGGGTACGTGGCGCTGCTCGATGCGCAGCAGTTGGGGCTCGATTTGCTGGCGTACGTCAACGTACGGCTGGAAAAGCGCAGCAGCCCGATTGTGGGCGCGCGTGGCGAGGGAATGGCGACGGTGCGGCCTGGCGCCACGCACGCCGACCTGTTCCGCGCGGCGGTGCAGACGTGGCCGGAAGTGGTCGCATGTCATGCGATGACCGGCGAGATGGACTACCTGCTGCGCGTGCAGGTTGAGGACATGGCCCATTTCTCACGGTTCGTGCAGGACCAGTTGCTGCACCATCCATCGGTGATCGACGTGAAGACGAGTTTCTCGCTCGAGAAGATCAAGGAAACAACAGCGCTGCCCGTACGTTGAGCCGGCGCGTGCCCCAAGGCGGGGTGCGTGACGCGCATGCAAAAAGGGCGTCCACACCAGGACGCCCTTTTTGCTTGTGCGCCCAGCATGGGCGCACTCTTGTGGGTGCAAGTCCCACCGTAAGTTGATCACAGCGAGCGAAGCGAAGC